>CAZPRT010000023.1:0-16753 GCA_964589205.1 uncultured Bordetella sp.
GACCGAGGTGGGCTTTCAGCTCTACAACGACATGCTCACCGAGGCGGTCTCGGCCCTGAAGGCGGGCCGTGAGCCCGACATGGACGCGCCACTGAAGGCCACCACCGAGATCAATCTGCACCTGCCCGCGCTGCTGCCTGCAGACTACTGTGGCGACATCCATGAACGGCTGAGCCTCTACAAGCGCCTGGCGAGCGCCGTCACCAATGACGAGCTCGATGACCTTCAAGAGGAACTCATCGACCGCTTTGGACGCCTCCCAGACGCCACACGTGCGCTCATGGAGACCCATCGGCTGCGGCTGCGCGCGCAGGCCCTCGGCATCCGCAAGCTTGATGCAAGCCATGAGCACATCAGCCTGCAATGTCGGCCCGAGGCCTCGGTGGACCCAGCCCGCGTGATCACCATTCTCCAGCGCGATCCTCGCTTCAAGCTCGCAGGCCCCGACCGCATCCGAATGACCGCGGCCTCTGACGATCTCACCCGGCGCATGGTGCACATCCGGGAGGCGCTGACCCTGCTCTTTCCCGTGGAGGCCAAACCATGAGCCCCCGCCACTTCACCATCACGCCCGGCCTCACCGACAACGGCTGCTCTGGTGAACTGCCGCCGGGTCTTGTCGAGCAGGTCTCGGATTTGCTAAAGGCCAAGGCCGTTGGCCTTCAGGGAGGTTCCTTCCGATTTGAGTCCACCGTGCTGGCGACAGCGGAGACCACGCGGGCTGTTGAATCATTGGCCGAGGGCCAGTGGGTCGACTGGGCCTGGATTCCCGAGGGCCAGACCTTGGCAGACTTTCGGGTGCTGGCCATGGACATGGACTCGACCATGATCAACATCGAGTGCATTGATGAACTCGCAGACTACTGTGGCCAGAAGGCTGCGGTGGCGGCCATCACGGAGGCCGCCATGCGTGGCGTGATTGCGGACTACGCAGAGAGCCTGCGGCAACGGGTGGCGCTTCTAGAGGGGCTCTCTGTCGATGCCGTGAACAGCGTCATTCAGGACCGGCTGCGCTTCAACCCCGGAGCCGCGAGGCTGGTCTCCGAGGCCAAGGCAGCAGGCCTCACCACCCTGCTCGTCTCGGGCGGTTTCAGCCACTTCACAGACTTCGTGGCCGAGCAGCTCGGCATCGATCTCGTGCGTTCCAACGTGTTGGAGACCAAGGATGGGCGCCTGACGGGGCGACTCACAGGACCACTCATCGACGGTCAGGCCAAACGGGCCAGCGTGCTAGACCTCTGCAGAGACTTGGGCTGCCCCAGCAGCCATGTGATTGCCATGGGCGATGGCTCCAACGACCTGCCCATGATGTCGGTGGCCGGCCTGAGTGTGGCCTACCATGCCAAGCCCGCAGTGCGTCAACAGGCCATGCGGGCCATTTCTCACGGTGGGCTAGACAGCCTGCTGCTGGGTTGGAATGAACCGCTCCGCACCGCTGTAAATTAGAAAGTGCTCGCCTGAGCACCGGCCAAACAGACTGAGGTTCACGCGGCGGGCCATGTCCAGGCCCATCTGAGTGACACCCGAGCGCGAGAGCAAAAAAGGAATGCCCATCTGGGCACCCTTGATGACCATCTCCGAGGTGAGACGCCCCGTGGTGTAGAAGATGAGCTCATCACCCTCCAGGCCCTCCAGCCACATACGGCCCGCAATGGCGTCGACCGCATTGTGCCGACCGACATCCTCAATGAACATGAGCATCTCAGGGCCACGAAAGAGTGCACAGCCATGCACCGAGCCGGCCTGCTTGTAAACGGAGCGGTGCTGACGAACACGGTCGACCACCGCCACCAGCGTGCGCTGATCGAGCCTGGCCTGCGGGTTCAGGGTGACACGATCCAGGTCGATGAGGATATCACCGAAGATCGTGCCCTGGCCACAGCCCGTGGTGACCGTGCGCTTCTCCTGGCGCTCCTTGAGTGCCTTGATGCCGCTGCGCGTGACCACGGATGCTGCCCCCACCTCCCAGTCCACCTGGATGGACACAATCTCATCGAGGGCCTGCACAAAGCGTTGGTTCTTGAGGTAGCCCAGCACGAGTGCCTCTGGCGCACCACCCAATGTCATGAGGGTCACGAGCTCCTGCTTGTCCACATACACCGTGAGGGGCCGCTCGCCCGGAATGAAAATTTCCTTCTCACGGCCTTGCTCGTCAATGACCGTGACCGGCGAAACCAGCGGCACGGCGGCATCCGTGAGGGCTGGCAATGAGGAAGATGTGGACATGAATGAGGTCTGCGAACTCGAATAAAAAATGGCGGGCACTGCGCCCGCCATTTTAGTCGGCAAGAAACCCTTACGTCGTCAATCGCCCGCGGTGGTCCGCACCCTGTTTGACATCGTTGTACCAGAGATCGTGATGCTCCTTGCCCCAGTTCTCATCGACATACCCCGTCTTCATGCCTTGAAACGCACCCTCCATGCCGATGGAGCCGATGTAAATGTGCCCAACCGACATGGCCATGAAGAGAATGGAGGCCACGCCGTGCACGATATTGGCCAGTTGCATGTCAGCACGAGAGAAGTATTCAACACCCGGGATGATGGAGTTCAGAACCCAGCCCGAGGCCGACACCACCAGGCCGAGCACGGTAACGCCAAACCAGAACCAGAGTTTTTCACCGCCGTTGAAACGATGGCTGGACCCCTTACCCCCGTTGACGAGCCATTGAATGTCCTGGCCATTGGGAATGTTGTCCTTCACATAGAGCACGAAGAACACGACCACGCTGATGGTGAAGATGGGGCCCACAATGTTGTGGACATTCTTCAACAGCCAGGCCAGCGGACCATAGGCGTCCCCTCCCAAGATCGGCAAGAGGAAATACTTGCCCCAGAGCAGAATGATGCCGGTGACTGCAAGAATCACGAAGGTGATCGCCATGGCCCAGTGAGCATAGCGCTCCACCGCTGTGAAGCGGAGGATCATGCGCCCAGACGCGCCGTCATGGAGTCGAATCGTCCCCTTGATCAGGTAGGCGAGCCCCACCGCAAACAGTGCGATGGCCAGCAGCCAGCCGCCGAAGACGGTCACCACGCCATTTCGGAACAAGCGCCAGTCGTTCCCACCCGACTGAATGAGAACGCCAGCCTCGGGGGTCCTGATGGCGCTGTAGTGCTCAACGTCACGATTCACCTCGCGCCACACGGGGGCGTTGTTGGAAGGCTGAACCGCATCGCGTTCGATCTGAGCGGCGGCCTCCGGCTTGAGGTCGAGGACATTTTGAGACTGTATTCCCGGCAGGCTACCGGGCTGCGGCGCAGCACCTTGCTGAGCGAAGGCCACCGAGGCCGACAGGCTTAAAGCGAGCGCTGCCAGCCCCCTGCACACCTGACGACAGCCGATCATAGGGAGCGAGAACGAACGTAGTCGTTCTGATGCTGAGCACGATCCTTGATCGCCTTCTGCCAGCTGGCACCGTCACCCGAGCTGAAGCTCTTTGCCGAGTAATTGTTGTCCGCCTCGACGTAGGGCTTTTGGTCCGGCTTCGGGCCTGAAGCGGTTGCAGCGTCCTGTGCCTGGCCGCAGGCCGAGAGGGCCAACACAGATGAAACCATGAGGAGTACGCGCTGGATCGTCATATCAGCTCCGTTTCTCGGAGGGCTGCGCGGGCTTCTTGCCGTAGGCGGTTCCCCAGCCAAAGAGTTCTGCGCCAGCCGCCTTGCCGCTTGTCTGACGAACCGTGACGCGACTGCGGAAGATGTCGGCAATCGTGTCGCCGTCTCCAGCGAGCAACGCCTTGGTCGCACACATCTCCGCGCAAGCGGGTAGCTTGCCCTCGGCCAGCCGGTTGCGACCGTACTTGTCGTTCTCTGCCTTGGAACCGTTCTTCTCGGGGCCCCCGGCGCAGAACGTGCACTTGTCCATCTTGCCACGCATGGCAAAGGCGGCGTCTGACGGGAACTGTGGCGCGCCAAACGGGCATGCGTAGGAGCAGTAACCACAACCGATACAGACGTCCTTGTCGTGGAGCACAACCCCCTCGTCGGTCTTGTAGAAACAGTTCACTGGACAGACCGCCATGCACGGTGCATCGGCGCAATGCATGCAGGCCACCGAGATGGACTTTTCTGCACCAGCCACACCGTCGTTAATGGTCACGACGCGACGCCGGTTCACACCCCAGGGCACATCGTGCTCGGCCTTACAGGCAGTCACACAGCCGTTGCACTCGATGCAGCGCTCGGTGTCACAAATAAATTTCATTTGAGCCATGATGAATTTTCCCTTTTCGCCTTAAGCCCGAACGATCTGGCAGACCGTCGTCTTGGTTTCTTGCATGTTGGTCACGGAGTCGTAGCCATACGTGGTTGCCGTATTCACGGCCTCACCCCGCACGATCGGCGCCGTCCCCTCTGGGTAAAAAGCCAGCATGTCCTTGCCCTGCCACCATCCCGAGAAGTGGAACGGGATGAAGACCGTGTCGACACCGACCCGCTCAGTCACCATGGCCTTGACCTTGATCTCCGCACCGGTGGGTGATTTCACCCAGACATACTCACCGTCGCGGATGCCGCGGGCAGCAGCAGCCTTGGGATTGATCTCGACGAAGTTGTCCTGCTGAAGCTCCGCCAGCCACTTGTTCGACCGCGTCTCCTCACCACCACCCTCGTACTCCACCAAACGGCCGGAGGTCATGACCAGCGGGAAGCGCTCGTGAACCTTGTCGGCCACATTCTTGTCCTGGATGGACTTGTAGAGCACCGGCAGACGCCAGTGACCCTTCTTGTCTTCGTAGGTCGGATACTTCGCGATGAGATCTGGACGGGTGCCATAGAGCGGCTCGCGGTGAACCGGTACTGGGTCTGGGAAGTTCCAGACCACCGTGCGGGCCCGAGCATTGCCGTAAGGATGGCAGCCGTGGTTCTTCATGACCACGCGGATGATGCCGCCCGACAGATCGGTCTTCCAGTTCTTGCCCTCAGCAAGCTCCTTTTCTTTGGCCGTGAGCTCGTCCCACCAGCCGAGCTTTTTGAGAATGGTGTGATCGAACTCGGGATAGCCGTCCTTCAGATCAGACCCCTTGGTGCTGGAGCCATTTCCGGCAAGCAGACTCTGTCCATCCTTCTCCACGCCGAACCGTGCGCGGAATGGGGAGCCGCCATCCATGACGTGGCGTGAGGGTTGATACAAGTTCGGGGAGCCTGGGTGTTTGAGCTTGTCATTGCCCCAGCACGGCCACGGCAGACCGAAGTAGTCGCCGGAAAGGTCGTAGCCTGTTTCCTTGTCCTTGCCGGCCTTGGCGCGCAATGTCTTGACGTCGAAGAGGTGCATGTTGCGCATGTGCGCCTTGAGCCGCTCGGGTGATTGACCTGTGTAGCCGATGGTCCAGACGCCCTTGTTGATCTCCCGCAGCACGGACTCGATCTCGGGCTCGCGCCACTCCTTGCCGTGAAAGGAGGTCTTGAGCATCTTGAAGTTCTTTGACCACTCCGTTCCGAAGCCAAGCTTGTCCGCGAGGGCTTGCATGATCACGTGGTCTGGCAGCGACTCGAAGAGTGGGTCGATGACCTTCTCACGCCACTGGATCGAGCGATTCGAGGCCGTGATGGAACCCGCACATTCGAACTGTGTGGCAGCCGGCAGCAGATATACCTGACGGTTCGGGTTGACCTTATTGCCATCGATCTTCATGGCCGCCATGGAGGCCGTGGCCGTGGGGTACGGATCGACAACGACCAGGAGGTCGAGTAGGTCCATGGCCTTCTTCTGATCGATGCCTCGAGACTGGGAGTTCGGTGCATGGCCCCACATGAAGAGGCCCTTCACGTTACCGCCCTGCACGTTCTCGTTTTTCTCCAGCACCGCATCGAACCAACGCGATACCGTGGTGCCCTTGGCCTCCATCATGCCCTCTGAGAAGCGAGCCTTCATGGCCTCGAAGTCCACGCCCCAGACGCCGCAGAAGTGCTTCCAGGAGCCCTCGGCCAGGCCGTAGTAGCCAGGGAGTGAATCAGGATTCGGCCCCACGTCGGTGACACCCTGCACATTGTCGTGACCGCGGAAGATGTTCGCGCCACCACCGCTGACCCCCACATTGCCCAAGGCCAACTGCAGGATGCAGGAGGCGCGGGTCATGTTATTGCCGATGGTGTGCTGTGTCTGACCCATACACCAGACGATGGTGCCTGGCCGGTTGGTGGCCAGTGTCTTGGCGGCCTGGTACATCTGGGCCTCCGGGACGCCGGTGACCTCTGCCACCTTCGCAGGGGTCCATTTCTCCATGACCTCTTTTTTGATCTGGTCCATTCCCCAGACGCGGTCATTGATGTAGCGAGTGTCTTCCCAGCCGTTCTTGAAGATGTGGTAGAGGAGCCCGAATAGGAACGGCACATCGGTGCCGGAGCGAAGGCGGATGTACTGATCGGCCTTGGCGGCGGTACGGGTAAACCGGGGATCGACGACGATCACCTTACAGCCGTTCTGCTCCTTGGCCGCCAACAGGTGCAACATGGACACGGGGTGTGCCTCAGCCGCGTTCGAACCAATGTAGATGGCCGACTTCGCATTGCGCATGTCGTTGTAGCTGTTGGTCATGGCGCCGTAGCCCCATGTGTTCGCCACGCCGGCCACCGTGGTGGAGTGGCAGATCCGTGCCTGGTGGTCGCAGTTATTGGTACCCAGGAATGCAACAAACTTGCGCTGCAGGTAGCCCTGCTCGTTGCCACACTTGGAGGAGCCCACGAGGAAGAGAGAATCTGGACCGCTCTTCTTCTGGAGTTCTTTGATCTTTGCGGAGATCTCTGTGAGCGCCTGATCCCAAGAGATGCGGGTGTATTTACCATCCACCAGTTTCATGGGGTAGCGCAGACGGTGATCGCCGTGGCCATGCTCCCGAATGGCCGCGCCCTTGGCACAGTGGGCTCCGAGGTTAATCGGGGAATCAAAGACCGGCTCGTGACGGGTCCAGACGCCGTTCTCCACCACCGCATCAATTGCGCAGCCCACTGAGCAGTGGGAACACACCGTGCGTTTGACCTCGATCTTGCCCTTGCCGTCGAGCTTTTCTGCACCCGCCGGGGCGGCATGCGCCTTGCGAACAAAGCTCAGTTGGCCGGCGGCAATGCCCGCCCCGACCCCGAGACCGGAGCGCTTCAGAAAGGCGCGACGGTCGATGGTGGGCGCCCGGCCATCAATGGCACGTGCGAGGCTGTTGACGAAGCCGCTCGCGCGCGAACCCGCCGGCGACGATGCTTTTTTACGAAGGATGGTCATGGTCTTTGTTCCTCGAAAAGGGCTGATTCGATTAGGACATTGCGGTTTCGTAGTACCGGCGGACGTGCTCGGTCAACTGATAGCCCTTTCGGCTCTCAGCCTGCTGCTCGGGCGCCACACCAGCCGAGACGACTTCTTCACCCGACTGGGAGGCTCCAACCGCAGCCAACGAGGCTGCTGCCACCGCGGAGGTGCCGATTGCTCCTAAAAAAGCGCGTCGTTTGTCTGTGTTTTTGGTCATGAGAGTCTCCTTGCAGAACTTATCGATCGATGAACTGAGTGTAGGTGGCTTATGTCAATTGGGTTATAGGGATTACCCTGGTCTTAGGGTTCTCGAGCGGTGAGGTTAACCCTCGCCAGCGTCCTGAGTTGCGACATAAATGTCGAAGGCTTGGCGCTCCACATCGAAAAACGCACGAGCGAAATCAACGGTTGCTCGATAGAAGTTGGCCGTGGGATGCCGGTCCACTGCGTCGAAGAAGTCGAAGGCCCAGCCGCTTAAATGCGCCTGAAAAAATGTTCGTTGCAACTGGAGAAGGTTGCGTGGTGGTCCGCTTTCGTCTAGCTCACCAGCCACCAAGAAACGCATGACCTCGCAGAGGGCTGCAAAGTGATCCTCGGTCTCCGTCGACTGCGGGTCTCGTTCGACACCAAGGCTGGCCAAATCAGCCCGGATGTCCACCAGGGGTTGCTGGTGGAGCGCACCCGCCAAGTAAAAAGAAGCATTTGCAACCACCTCGGGCTTGCCCACCGCCACGAACAGGGCGTCAAACTCACTCCGAATGTCCACCGGGGCACACGCCGCTGCTTTGGCCACCAGCGAACGCCAGGCAGCAGTCAGGGGCGTATCGGGTTCGCCATCGGCGGCCGATGGCGAGGCCGCCAGTCGGTTAAAGAATGCATCACTGGGCGCTGCCCCAAATAATTCGGAGAGCAGGCCGTAAAGATCTGCGCGCGCAAGGTCCTCATCGGACTGACCATGATCCAACGCAGCCGCCGAGGACTGAAGGCTGACCGGCGTTACGCCTTGCGACTTCTCATTCGTCATGACTTCTCCACCATATCAACGACTCGACAGTCGCCGCACATTTCCAGGCGTTTGGCAGCCTCGCCTTGAAAGGCAGGATGAGCCCCAAGCCGCAATAACATGGCCTGTAGCCCCTGCTTTGTTGCAAAAGGCCTCCCACACTTCACACAGCAGAACGGCTGGCTTTCATGAATGGTGAGTGCCTCGCGCCGGTCTGCCAACGTAGCCAGGCGAGGATCCAATTCAAGCGCCGATTCGGGACATGTCTGAACGCAAAGCCCGCACTGCACACAGTTGCGCTCAATGAACGCAAGCAGAGGGCGATCTCCGCCAGCCTTCAAGGCAGCCTCTGGGCAGGCACCCACGCATGACATGCAGAGAGTGCAACGATCGAGGTTGAGCTGCAGCCCCCCGATGGGGGCCCCATCGGGCAGGGCAGATGGCAATGGGAGCGCTGGGCCAACCGGCGCACCGTGATCCATGAGATGCTCGATGCAGGCCTCAAGCGCAGCCCGCTTGTCGTCACCAAGCGCAAATGTGGCCGGCTTTGACACCACGGGTGCGTCGGGCAGGCCAGGCTGAAGCGCGGCATCGAGGGCCTCCGCGTCCGCCGCCTCTACGAGTGAAATCGCCTGCGGACGAAGTCCAAGCGTTTGCAAGATGGACTGCGCCACCTCAACCTGTTTCACGAGCGCTTCTCGGTAGCTGGCTGCCTCCCGGCGCGTGAGGAGAACGCGCACGGAGGACACCCCGTAGCAAAGCGCAGCCAGCCATGCCTCCAGGCCGACACTGGCGACATGATGCAGGCCCAATGGAATGAGGTGCGCAGGAAGCCCGGCGAGCTGGCCACGCTGGGCCTTGCGGCCAAGGTCATGGATGATCTGCCCGGCAGTTGAAAAGTCGGGCGTCTGGCCATAGAGGAGCAGACCAGCGTTCTGACCTCCGGCGGCCGCATGAGCCCGAATGAGCGTTCGCATCTCCAGGGCGATTCGGTCAGCAGACGGGTAGGCATAGCGCATTGCACCCGAAGGGCAGACCGTGGAACAGGCGCCGCAGCCCATACAAAGGTTGGGATCCACCTCCACTCGGCCTCGACCATCAGTGAAGGCCGATCGAATGGCCGCGGTTGAGCACACGTCGATGCAGGCGGAGCAGCCAACCTTCGCATTCCGGCCGTGTGCGCAGAGCCGTTGGTCGTATTTAAAGAACTTTGGTTTTTCGAACTCTCCAACCTGGGCCGCCAACCGAGGAAGCGACTGCGCAATGGTCAGGAGACTTGGTGACGCCAGGTGCCAATACCCCTGGGGCGTATCCACCTGACCGAAGGCAGGCGAGGCTCGAAGGTCAAGCACCAGGTCAAAGGACTCCTCCCGAACATCATTGAGCCGATCGAAGCGAATCGCGCCCACCACGTCACAGGCCTTGATGCACTCGCGACTGGATCGGCACCGATCCAAGTCCACCTGGAGGTCATTGGTGATGGCCCCCTCCGGGCAGGCCCGCTGGCAGGCACCGCACCGAGTGCAGACGTCGAGATCAATTGGATTGTCCTGCGACCAACGGGCTTTGAATCGACCCAGAAATCCCACCAGAGACTGCAAAGACCCGGTGAACACTGGCTGGCTGCGATTCTGTGGCAGCGTCCCATCGAGTGCAGTCACCAGTGCCGTGGCCGAGAGCCCTTCGTGCGACAGGGCCATCTCCATGGCGGGGCACACCAGGCTGGCAGGCCCCAGAATGAGAAGACGGCCGCTGGAACTGTAGGCCACCGAGGGAACGGCATCGGCCGGGGCGAGCTCCGCTTGGGCCAACAAGGCCTTGATCTTGGGCACCGCATCCGCAGCCTGATTCGACCAGCCAGCCGTCTCGCGAATGTTGACGAATCGCAACGAAGTAAAGGCTGCGGAAGGCTTCTGCTCGGCCAAGGCCGAAAACAAGGGCTGCTCTTGCGTGCAGGCCACCACAAGGTCGTCGGGCTGGTCCAGGGCCTCGAGAAACACACCCACCTCATGCCGACAGAGCGCCCGATGGACGGGCTGCCCCATGCCTGTCTCATCCAGGGGCATCGTCTTGTTGCAGGAACAGACCAAGCACTTGCTCATGGCTGCTCCTGACGCCTGGTGGGTTGATAACGCCGACCGGCGAGGGGAACATCGGCGGATTGGACAGTCGGAGAGGATGCATCGGATGGCATCTCGCCGTCGACGACCTCCCCGGAGGCCGGACGAACCCGACCCAGGTGAGGGGGAGGCGGTGAGACCGTCACGGTATTGGCAGCGGTCTCCTCCTGAGACACGTCGGCGGGCACTACTGGATTCAACGCTTCCTCTCGCTCACGGGCCTCTGCCTCGATCTTCCAGGGCGGGTCCTCGAACAGGAACAACCCCTTGATGTGATTCAGCGTCTTGAGCTCTGCCCGCGACAGGTTGGGAAGATTGGAGTAATCCTCGACATAGTCGTCCATTTCACTGATGACGTTGTACAACGGGTCGGCAAACAATTTTTGCAGGGCCTCGCGACGAACATCCTCGGAGACATTGGGCTGCATGAACCGCCGAACATCCGCCCCCACCGGAAGAGCTTGAGCCTCGCCCAGGGCCGGGGGCTGCTCCTCAGTGGTGCTGGAGACCGCATTGGCCGACGGATTCAAGTCCACCTCATTGTGCAGACGCCCTGCTGCCTGCGACTGGGGTTGATCCCCCGATGACTCAAGCGGTGCCTCCGGGCGAATATTGCTTGGCAACGCTGCTTCGCTCTTGGCTGCGGCCACCTGACTGCGGCTCGCGATTTGATGGTCGAGTTGCTTCTTGCGGGCCCAGCGTGAGAGGAAGGTGTCACTCATCTTGGGCCTCACCGCGCTCATGGGCCGCACGGAATGACTGGGGACGCTGGCGCTTCCTGGGTTCGGGCACAAAATGCTCCTGGGTAAAGGCGGCCAGCCAGGCAGCGGTGTTCGGATCGACGGGGAGATTCTCCACCAGTTCACCCGAGTCGAGGATCCGGCCAGCCTCGTTGTAGCTGAGGGTGACAAAATTGACCTTGGGCTGGGCCAGAGGGTCCTCGTCATCGAGACGCCAGTGCACGAACCAGGCGGGGTAATCCGACGTGCAGTTCAAGTAATAGCCATCGGCCTCATCGGGATAGAGGGTGACCTTGAAGAAGCAGCCCGCCTCATCCGGGCCACATGAGAATGCCCCTGCTGAGCCCCCCGACGGCATATCCTCGCACCACGTCACACTGGCCAGTTCCCAGCGAAAGGGCTGCCATTGGCTGGCCTGGACCCGCTTCTGGATGATGACCCTCACCCAGCGCGCCGGGATCACCCGGGCAGACTCGCCGATGGCCGCAGCACTGGTCATGTGTTCTGCACCACGATGCTGGGGAATTTGCTACTCATGTCTTTTGCAATCCCGGCCACGCGAACCGCCACCTTTCGGGCAATCGCCTTGTAGAGCCCGGCGATGGCACCGTCTGGATCGGCGACCAGGGTGGGCCGACCCGCATCCGCCTGCTCTCGAATGCCCAGGTTCAGCGGCAGGCTGCCCAACAGGGGCACGCTGTAATCGCTGGCCATGAGCCCTCCACCACCCGAGCCAAAAATATGGGCCGTGTGGCCGCAGTCTGGACAGATATAAATGCTCATGTTCTCCACGATTCCCAGCACAGGGACCGATACCTTCTCGAACATCTTGAGACCTTTGCGCGCATCCATCAGGGCAATTTCCTGAGGCGTGGTCACGATGACCGCGCCCGTGATGGGAACATTCTGGGCCAGGGTGAGATGGATATCACCCGTGCCTGGTGGCATGTCGATGAGAAGGTAGTCTAGTTCCTTCCATGTGGTCTGCCGCAAGAGTTGATCGAGGGCTTGTGTCACCATGGGCCCACGCCAGACCATCGCCTGGTCTTTGTCGATCAGAAACCCAATCGAGTTGGTCTGAAGGCCATGGCCCATCATGGGCTCAATGGTCTGTCCGTCAAGAGACTCCGGCCGCCCCACCACCCCGAGCATGGTCGGAATGCTCGGGCCATAGATGTCCGCATCGAGCACGCCCACCGAGGCGCCCTCTGCAGCCAGCGCCAGGGCGAGATTGACCGTGGTCGTGCTCTTGCCGACCCCACCCTTGCCCGAGGCCACCGCGATGATGTTCTTGACATTCGGAATGAGCTTGACACCCCGTTGCACCGCATGGGTCTGAACGCGACTGCTCACCGAGACGCTCACATTTCCGACTCCGGGCAGCGGCTTTAAGGCGCCAATGGCAGCCTTGCGAATGGAGTCGAATTGGCTTTTCGCTGGAAAACCAAAAACAACATCGAGGCTGACATCGGCATCCTGGATCTGAAGGTTCTTCACCATTCCAGCAGAGACCAAGTCGATGTCCAGATCGGGCACGACAACCATGCGAAGCGCTTGCAGAACGGCATCATTGGTGAGGGACACTGCTCAATCCTTTTCAAAAAACGGCGGACTATGAAGCTTGGACCATACCAAAATGCCCCCCCAGGCGGTCAACGTTCCTGTCGGGATTAGCCCCGATGCCCTTCTTGGCGCAGGGTTAAGCCAAGGCGACTGCGACGGGGCAGGCCTCAGACAAGGGCATCGGCTGGTAGCCAACCAAGGTCGACAGTTGAGCCCGCCAGGCCGGTGATGCCAACTCGGCCACGAGCGCATGAATGGCAGGCTCGTTGATCCCATCCGTCCTGAATGCCAGCCAGTACTCCTCCTCGAAAAGTGGCACGAAGCCGAGGCCACGTGCATGCGCGACCGAGGCCAGACCCAGCCCCACGTCGGCTTGGCCGGTTCTCACGGACTCCGCCACGGCAGCGTGGGAGGGTTCCTCGTGACGGTAGCCTTTGATGGCCTCTCGGGATGCGTGATGGTGGGACAAGAGTGCGTCCAGGATGAGTCGGGTGCCTGCACCGGGCCCTCGGTTCACGAATCGATGTCGACCTCCCAGCAAATCCTGAATCGATCGGATCTTCAGGGGGTTCCCAGGCTCCACCATGAGGCCTTGCTGACGCCGCGCAAATGGAACAGCCTTTGCTCGAGTGGCCCCAAGCGCCTCCTGAAGCTGCGGAGCCAACGCCTCTCGAATGCTGAGATCAAGCCCCCCATCTTTTGCCGGCAAATGAAAGCCTGACACACAGACCCGCCCATCGGACATCGCGGAGAGGGCATCGATGCTGCCCGAGAAACGGAGGTCCAGGTAGACACCCGAGGACTGCGCGCGCTGCCGAAACGCAGCCAGAGCATCATCATGACTCGCAATGGCCGGCAGGACATGGGCCTCATCGTCAAATGCCATCCCAAATGCCCTCTCCAAGTCTCCCCTCAAAGCGGCGATCTGCGGTGCAAGACGTGACTGGGCCTGACGCTCAGCCCAGAGCAGCTTTTGGCCAAAACTGGTCAGCCGCGCCTTCTGGCCCTTTTCCCAGACAATGAGCAGGCGGCCGAAGGACTCCTCCCACCGCTTGAGCTCACCCCAGACATGCCGATAAGACAAGCCCAAGGTTCGCGCCGCTGCGGAGATCGAGCCGCGCCGCTCCACGGCATCGAGCATTTCCATCAGGGGATGAATGACCAGGTCGCCGCCGGACGCTGTGGGCGAGAGGCTGTAGGAGAGCGCCACATGGTGAACGCCGCGAGAATTATCCTTATGCACGGTTGTTTATATCGCCAAATGCTGCAGGGCCCTCTAGGATACGCGGACCCATGAACAGCCTTGTTGAGAGCATCTGGGTCGCAGCCGGCCTGATCGGCTCGGCCGACGCCACCCTGTTGAGCATTGTTGGCCGCTCCCTTCAGGTGAGCCTGATCGCCAGCCTTTTGGCCTGCGCCGCGGGGGCCGCCTTCGGAGCCTGGCTCGGCAGCCATCGATTTCGAGGCCGTGGTGCAGTGCTGCTCCTGCTCAACACCTATGTGGCCATCCCCGCCGTGGTGGTGGGACTCATTGCCTACCTGCTGCTCTCGCGATCGGGGCCGCTCGGCTTTCTGGGCTGGCTCTACACCGTTCCGGCCATGGTCTTTGCACAGACCATCCTCGTCTTTCCCTTGGCCGCCACCATGACCCGCCAGACCATTGAAGATGGTGACCAACGTTTGGGCGAGAGCCTGCGATCGATGGGGGCCAACGCCTTCTGGCGGCCTGCCCTGCTGCTCGTGCACGAGCGGCATGCGCTGGTCACGATGGTCATCACCTGCTTTGGTCGCGCCATCGCGGAGGTGGGAACCGTCATGATGGTCGGCGGCAACATCGATGGCTTCACCCGTGTGATGACCACGGCCATTGCCTTGGAGACCAGCAAGGGGGATCTCCCGCTGGCCATCGGCCTGGGCATTGTGCTGCTGGCCACCGTGCTGGTCCTGAACATGCTGCTGGCCTGGATCCGCCGGCCCCGCGCCACATGACCATTCAAATTCATCGCCTCTCTGTGCGCCGAGAAGGCCAAGAGATTCTCGCCATCCCCTCGCTCGAACTCGAACCCGGGCTGGCCCATGCCCTGGTGGGGGCCAATGGCAGTGGCAAGACCACGCTATTGCGTGCCATTCATGGGCTGCTGCCCGAGTCTCACGGCAGCGTGACCCCACCTCAAACGGGCCGCATTCGAATGGTCTTCCAACAGCCCGACGCACTTCGCCTCTCTGCCCGTCGGAACCTTCAATTGGCAGCATGGTTTGCCGGCCACGGCTGGCAACAGGCACACGGCATCGCTCAAGAATGGTTGGAGCGGGTGGGGCTCTCGGCGCAGTCTGACCAGCTCGCCACCACCTTGTCGGGCGGCCAACGACAGCGACTGGCCATGGCCCGCGCCCTCATGGTGTCACCCCAGGTGCTGTTGCTCGATGAGCCCACCGCAAGCCTCGATGCAGCATCCTGCGAGATGGTCGAGCGGCTCATGCGAGACTTCCTGGCAGGAGACGCTGGCCAATCCCATCCGTCCTCGGAGGCCTTGCCGCGCTACCTGATCTTCACCAGCCACCAGTCGAATCAGGTGGGTCGTCTGGCCGATCGCATCATTGCATTGGAGCGCGGACACGTGGTGTCCGACCAGACGCGTCCCCGCTAGACGAGCCCATCGAAGGGAAGCACCTTCACCAGATCGCCCACCTTCGTGAGGCTGGTGTCGTGGTCGAGCACCACCAAACAGTTGGCATCGCTCATGGAGCGAAGGATGCCGGAGCCCTGCCCGCCCGTGGTGCGAACGCGCACGCGCCCTGCATCATCTACAAAAAGCTGGCCTCGTCGGTACTCCGTGCGGCCCGCCTTCTTGGGAATCTCTTCGGCGGCCTCGGCCAGCACGGGAAGACTGCCTTCGCCGCGGGTGGCCATGAGCGACAGCAGGCCATGGCGCACAAAGATGTAGAAGGTGACCATCACGGCCACTGGATTGCCCGGCAGGCCAAAGAGAATGGCGGAGTCGCCCTCGCCCACCCGCTCGCCCGACCAGATGCGACCAAAGGCCATGGGCCGACCCGGGCGCATGGCAATGCGCCAGAAGGTGACATCGCCAAGCTTGGCCATCATGGCCTTGATGAAATCGGCCTCACCCACCGAGACCCCGCCCGAGGTGACGATGGCGTCTGCCGCCGAGGCTGCCTGCTTGAATGCTTGCTCCAGGGCGGCGGGCTCATCGGGGATGACACCCATGTCGATCAGCTCCACGCCCATGCGGGCCAGCATGCCGTAGAGGGTGTAGCGATTGCTGTCGTATACGCAGCCGGCATCCAAGGGCTCGCCCACCGAGCGCAGTTCATCGCCGGTGGAGAAAAATGCCACTCGCACCCGTTGTGCGACCGAGAGCTCTGCAAAGCCCAGGGAGGCGGCCAGGCCGAGGTCTGCTGGGCGAATGATGCGGCCAGCAGCCAGCGCTGGGCGGCCGGCCGTGAGGTCCTCCCCGCGCAGGCGGCGGTTGTCACCCGGCCGCACGGCCCGCGCAAGAAAGCGAATGGTCTCGCCCTCGCGCTCGGTGAATTCCTGTGGAATGACCGTGTCGCAGCCATCGGGCATGACGGCACCGGTCATGACTCGAATGCAGTGGCCAGCCGCACAGCGGCCCTCGAAGACCCGGCCCGCAAAGGCCTCTCCGCCCACCCGCAGCGAGATGGTGTCGCCGGCGGCGAGCGCCTCGCTGTGAAAGGCGTAGCCATCCATGGCGGCATTGTCGTGGCTCGGCACATCGATGGGCGAGATGAGGTCTTCAGCCAGGACCCGGCCCAGGGCCGCACGCACCGACACGCGCTCCACCGCGCGACCAGACAGCTGCGCACGGCACAGGCCATCGATCACCTCGAGGGCCTTTTCGACCCGCAGGGCGTCGGGGTCGTAGCCCGTGACACAGGAGACGATCTGATCGAGATTCACCAAGGCCGACATGTGGGGCTCCTCGCCTAGGGGGTTCCGGCTGCCGACGGCGACTCCAGAGCCCTGAGCTCATCCACCGTGTTGGCATTGAAGAAGGCCGTCGAATCGGGGAAGACCACCTCGGCCGCCCCGAGGTCGCTCGTC
>CAZPRT010000024.1:0-14762 GCA_964589205.1 uncultured Bordetella sp.
TTTGTACAGCCCCCCTTGCCCGAGCGACTCGTGCCCACCCTGTGCATTTTCTTGGCCCCGCCGGCCGTGGGCTTCTTGTCCTGGATGCTGCTCACTGGCCAGCATGCCGATGGCCGCGGCATCGACTGGATGGGCCATGCACTTTTTGGGCTGGCACTTTTTTTCGCCTTGTTCCTGGTCTCGCAGGTGCCGCGCTTCCTTCGGCTGCCGTTTTACCTGTCTTGGTGGGCCTTCTCATTTCCCGTGGCAGCCTTCACCGCGGCCTGCCTCGTCTACAGCGACTTCGTACCCCTGCCCATCATTCAGGGCCTGGCCGTGTTCATGGTGGCCTTCTCCACGGCCCTCATTCTCTGGCTCTTGGTGCGCACGGTGGTGGCCGTGGTGCGCCATGAGCCACAACTCATCGATTAGATTTTTTTAAAGGCCGTTGTAGTTCGGCCCACCACCGCCCTCGGGGGCCACCCAGACGATGTTCTGGGTCGGGTCTTTGATGTCACAGGTCTTGCAGTGAATGCAGTTCTGGGCGTTGATCTGAAGGCGCGCACCGGGCACAGGCGTGGTCACGGGCTGGCCTTGGGCATCGAGGTACTCATACACGCCGGCTGGGCAATACCGCGCCTCTGGCCCGGCGTAGCGGGCCAGGTTCACCGACACCGGCACCGTGGCGTCCTTCAGGGTGAGGTGGCAGGGCTGCCCTTCGGCATGGGCCGTGCCTGTGAGGAAGACCGATGAGGGCCGGTCGAAACTGATCTTGCCATCGGGCTTGGGATAGTCCACAGGGGCATGGGCACTGGCGGGCTCGAGCTTGGTGTGGTCTGGCGTGCGTTGGTGCAGGGTGATGGGCGCACGACCGCGAAAGAGGGTCTGGTCCACCCCAAACAGCAGGCTTCCCAGCCAGAGGCCTTTGGCCATGGCGGGCTTGAAGTTGCGGCCGCGGTGGAGTTCATCGTGCAGCCAGGAGGCCCGGAAGGATTTTGGGTAGGCCTCGAGCAGGGCAGGTGGGCTCGACTCTGCCAAGGCTTCAAGGCAGGCGTCTGCGGCGAGCATGCCACTGTGAATGGCGGCATGGCTGCCCTTGATGCGCGCTGGATTGAGAAAGCCCGCCTCGCAGCCAATGAGGGCGCCGCCTGGAAAGCAGAGTTCGGGCAGGCTGTTGAGGCCACCGGCCGTGATGCTGCGGGCTCCATAGCCAATGCGCTCGCCGCCTTCAAAGAGCGGCCGAAGAGAGGGATGGTGCTTGAGCCGCTGGAGCTCTTCAAACGGAGAGAGCCAGGGGTTTCGATAGCCCAGGCCCACCACCATGCCAATGGCCACCTGGTGCTGGTCCAGGTGATACACAAAGGCGCCCCCGTAGGTCTGGGCATCGAGCGGCCAGCCTGCGGTGTGCAGCACGCAGCCGGGCCGAGAGACCTCGGGCCGCACGGACCAGACCTCTTTGAGACCAATGCCGTAGGTCTGAGGGTCGGCCTTGGCGTCGAGGCCGAACCGCGCAATGAGTTCACGGCCCAGTTGGCCCCGAGAGCCTTCTGCAAACAGGGTGTACTGGCCGTGCAGTTCCATGCCTGGCTGGTGTGACGCTGTGGGCTGGCCCTGGGCATCGAGGCCCATGTCGCCGGTGGCCACACCCGTGACGCGGCCTGTGTGATCGTAGAGCACCTCGGTGGCTGCAAAGCCTGGATAGACCTCCACGCCCAGGGCCTCGGCCTGTTCGCCCAGCCAGGCCACCACGGCAGACAGCCGCACCACATGGTTGCCATGGTTTTTGAAACAGGCGGGCAGCATCCATTGCGGCATCTCGCGGTGGGCCTGGGCCGACAAAAACCAGAACTGATCCTCCGAGACGGGCACGCCCATGGGCGCACCCTGCGCCTGCCAGTTCGGCAGCAACTCCGTGAGGGCGCGCGGGTCCATGACTGCGCCCGAGAGGGTGTGGCCACCGATGCTGGCCGATTTGTCGATCACGCAGACGGAGGGTTCGCGGCCTTGGGCGAGCCCCGCCTGCTTGAGGCGAATGGCCGCCGCGAGACCCGCAGGGCCCGCGCCCACGATCACCACATCGAATGACATGGATTCTCTGGTCATGAGGAGACTGATACTCTAAGCACGACCTCATTTTATGGGCGAACGATGAACAAGATTTATCCGGATGCCACCGCAGCCCTTCAAGACGTGCTGGCCGACGGCATGACCTTGGCCATGGGGGGCTTTGGCATCTGCGGCATTCCGGAGGCCCTCATTGCCGCGGTTCGAGACCTCGGTGCCAGAGACCTCACAGTCATTTGTGGCACGGCTGGCACCGATGACCGTGGGCTGGGCCAGCTCCTGCAGACCCGCCAGGTGCGCAGGCTGGCCTCGTCCTATGTGGGGGAGAACAAGATTTTGGAGCAGCAGTTTCTGGCCGGTGAACTGGAGATTGAATTCACGCCGCAGGGCACATTGGCCGAGAAGCTGCGCGCGGGTGGTGCTGGCATTCCAGCCTTCTATACCAAGACTGGCGTGGGCACCGTGGTCTCCGAGGGCAAGGAGGTGCGTGAGTTCGATGGGCAGTCGTATGTGATGGAGCGCAGCCTCTTTGCAGACATCTCCTTGGTGAAGGCCTGGAAGGCCGACCGTGCGGGCAACCTGGTCTATCGGCGCACGGCACGCAACTTCAATCCGAATGTGGCCATGGCCAGCCACATGACCATCGCAGAGGTTGAGGAGATTGTGGAGAACGGCATGCTCGACCCCGATGAGATTCACACCCCGGGCATTTTTGTGAAGCGGGTGGTCTGCAATCCGCAGCCCGAGAAGGCCATCGAACAACGCACCACACGCCCAGCCTGACCATCCCACGCGAGAGACGCAAGACCATGCCTTGGACCCGAGATCAGATGGCCGCCCGCGCGGCCCAGGAGTTGCAAGACGGCTTTTATGTGAACCTGGGCATTGGCATTCCCACCATGGTGGCCAACCATGTGCCACCGGGCATCGAGGTCTGGCTGCAGTCGGAGAACGGTCTGCTGGGCATTGGCCCCTATCCGCTCGATCATGAGGTTGATGCCGATCTCATCAATGCCAGCAAACAGACTGTTACCACCTTGCCGGGCTCGGCCATTTTCTCGAGCGCCGATTCCTTCGCCATGATTCGAGGTGGGCACATCAACCTGGCCATCCTGGGTGCCATGCAGGTCTCGGCCCGTGGCGACCTTGCCAACTGGATGATCCCGGGAAAAATGGTCAAGGGCATGGGCGGGGCCATGGACCTGGTGGCGGGCGTGCCCAAGGTCATCGTGCTCATGGAGCACACGGCCAAACGCAAGGATGGCGGCGAAGACATCAAAATTCTCGAGACGTGCACGCTACCGGTCACGGCCGTGCAGGCCGTGGACCTCATCATCACCGACCTGGCCGTGATGGAAGTGAGCGCAGAGGGCCTTCGGGTGGTCGAGCGAGCCCCTGATGTATCGGCGGCGCTGCTCGATGAAAAGACAGGCTGCCCGCTGATTCACTAGGGAGGGCCCTCCTTCCTGACGTTCGCACCCGAGCCCAGGATGCCATCGGTATAATCTGGCTTTCCACTCGCGGATGTACTGATGCCCAAGTTTGTTTTTGTCACTGGAGGTGTGGTGTCCTCACTGGGCAAGGGCATCGCCGCCGCATCCATGGGCGCGCTGCTGGAATCCCGTGGTCTGTCGGTCACCATCATCAAGATGGACCCGTACTTGAACGTCGATCCGGGCACCATGAGCCCCTTCCAGCACGGGGAAGTTTTCGTGACGGAGGATGGTGCGGAGACCGACCTCGACCTCGGCCACTACGAGCGTTTCACCGACTCCCGCACCCGCAAGCACAACAACTTCACCACAGGCCAAATCTACGACACGGTGCTGCGCAAGGAGCGCCGGGGTGAGTACCTTGGCAAGACGGTGCAGGTCATTCCGCACATCACCAACGAGATCCAGTCCTTCATCCTCAAGGGCGCCCGTGTGGATGCTCCCGACGCGCCCGATGTGGCCATTGTGGAGGTCGGTGGCACGGTGGGCGACATCGAATCGTTGCCCTTCCTCGAGGCCATCCGTCAGCTGAGCCTTCGACAGGGCCGCAACAGCAGTTGCTTCGTGCACCTCACCCTGGTGCCCTACATTCCGTCGGCCGGTGAGCTCAAGACCAAGCCCACCCAGCATTCGGTGCAGAAGCTGCGCGAGATCGGCATCAGCCCGAACATGCTCTTCTGCCGGGCCGACCGCCCGATTCCCGACGATGAGCGCGACAAGATCTCGCTTTTTTCCAATGTGCCCACCGAGGCCGTGATCTCCGTGGCCGATGTCGACAGCATCTATCGCATTCCGCGCATGCTCTTTGAGCAGGGTGTGGACGATCAGATCTGCGAGATGCTCGGCCTGCAGGCCCGCCCGCCGGATCTTGCCGTCTGGGACGACCTCGTCGAGCGCCTCGACCATCCGCTCAAGACAGTCCGCGTGGCGATGGTGGGCAAGTATGTCGACCTCACCGAGTCTTACAAGTCACTCACCGAGGCACTGCACCATGCCGGCCTGCACACCCGCTCCAAGGTGCAGATCGAGTACATCGATTCCGAGTCCATCGAGCAGCAGGGCACGGCCCTGCTGAAGGGCTTCGATGCCATTCTGGTGCCCGGCGGCTTTGGCAAGCGTGGGGTGGAGGGAAAGATCAAGGCCATTGAGTTTGCTCGGGTGAACAAGGTGCCGTATCTCGGCATTTGCCTGGGCATGCAGCTTGCGGTGGTGGAGTATGCCCGGCATGTGGCGGGCCTGGCGCAGGCCAATTCCACCGAGTTCGCGCCCGACACGCCCCATCCCGTGATTGCACTCATCACCGAGTGGGTCTCGGCCGATGGCATCACCCAGAGCCGCTCGGAAGCCTCTGACCTCGGCGGCACCATGCGCCTGGGCGCCCAGCGCTGCGCCATTCGGCCAGGCACCAAGGCGCATCAAATTTATGGCCCCGAGGTCTTTGAGCGTCATCGCCACCGCTACGAGGTGAACAATGCACTCAAGCCTCAGATTGCGCAGGCGGGCCTGGTCATCAGTTCTGAAACGCCGCATGAATCGCTGGTGGAGATGGTGGAGTTGCCCGAATCGGTGCACCCTTGGTTTGTGGCGGTTCAGTTCCACCCCGAGTTCACGTCTACACCGCGCCACGGCCACCCGCTCTTTCAGTCTTACATCGAGGCGGCCCTGGCCAAACAATCGGGAGGTGCAGCATGAAGCTGGTTGGCGTTGAGGTGGGCCTGGCCCATCCGTTCTTCCTGATTTCAGGGCCCTGTGTGGTGGAGTCCGAGGGGCTGCAGGTCGAGGTCGCGGGGCGTCTTCAGGAAATCTGCAAGCCCCTGGGCATTCACCTCATTTTTAAGTCGAGCTACGACAAGGCCAATCGCTCCTCGGGCAAGTCCTTCAGAGGCCCCGGCATGGCCGAGGGCCTGCGCATCCTGCAGGCGGTGAAAGACCAGCTCGGCCTGCCCATCCTCACCGATGTTCACGCGATCGAAGAATTGCCAGAGGCCTGTGCAGTGGCCGATGTCATTCAGACCCCAGCCTTCTTGTGCCGGCAGACCGATTTCATCCGTGCGGTGGCCCAGGCGGGCCGGCCGGTGAACATCAAGAAGGGCCAGTTTCTTGCGCCCCATGACATGAAGAATGTCATCGACAAGGCCCGCGAAGCAGCCGCCGAGGCCGGCCAAGAGACCGATAAATTCTTGGCCTGTGAGCGTGGCGTGAGCTTCGGCTACAACAACCTTGTGAGCGACATGCGAAGCCTGTCGATCATGCGTGAGACCGACTGCCCGGTGGTCTTCGATGCCACCCACTCCGTGCAGTTGCCCGGCGGGCAGGGCACCAGCAGTGGGGGCCAGCGCGAGTTCGTTCCAGTCTTGGCCCGTGCGGCTGTGGGCGTCGGGGTGGCGGGCCTCTTCATGGAGACCCATCCCAATCCAGCCAAGGCCCTCTCGGATGGCCCCAATGCAGTGCCGCTCCATCTCATGCAGCCACTGCTTGAGCAGTTGGTGGAGATCGATCGGCTGGTGAAGTCGAAGCCTTTTCTTGAAGCGCAGTTTTCCTAAACCGGAGGTGATGCCGTGAGTGCGATTGTGGATCTGATTGGCCGTGAGGTGCTCGACAGCCGAGGTAACCCGACGGTGGAGTGTGATGTGCTGCTGGAGTCGGGCGTGATGGGTCGTGCCATTGTGCCCAGTGGGGCCTCCACCGGATCCCGCGAGGCCATCGAACTGCGTGACGGCGACAAGTCGCGTTACCTGGGCAAAGGTGTGCTCAAGGCGGTGGGCCATATCAACACCGAAATTGGTGAAGCCCTCATGGGTCTGGATGCTGCCGAGCAGGCCTTCATCGACAAGACCCTCATCGACCTCGACGGCACGGAGAACAAGTCGCGCCTCGGAGCCAATGCCCTGCTGGCGGTGTCGATGGCCACGGCCCGCGCGGCGGCCGAGGAGACCGGCCTGCCCCTGTACCGCTACTTTGGTGGCTCTGGTCCCATGGCATTGCCCGTGCCCATGATGAACGTCATCAATGGCGGGGCCCATGCCAACAACAACCTCGATCTTCAAGAGCTCATGATCATCCCCGTGGGCGCCCCCAGCTTTCGGGAGGCCCTGCGCTACGGTGCCGAGGTCTTCCATGCCCTGAAGGCCCTCATTCACGACCAAGGCATGTCCACCGCGGTGGGCGATGAGGGCGGCTTTGCCCCCAGCGTGAAGGACCACGAGGCCGCCATTCAGCTCATCCTGAAAGCCATCGAGAAGGCCGGCTACGAGCCGGGCCGCCAGATTGCATTGGGCCTGGACTGCGCAAGCTCGGAGTTCTTCAAGAACGGCAAGTACGAACTCGGTGCAGAGGGCTTGTCGCTGCCAGCCGAAGGCTTTGTGGATGTCCTGGCCACGTGGTGCGACAAGTACCCCATCCTGTCGATCGAGGATGGCTGTGCCGAGGATGACTGGGCGGGCTGGGCCCGGCTCACCGAGGTGCTGGGCAAGAAGGTTCAGCTCGTGGGAGACGACCTCTTTGTCACCAACACCAAGATCCTCAAGCGCGGCATCGACGAGGGCATCGCCAATTCCATCCTCATCAAGATCAACCAGATCGGCACCCTGAGCGAGACCTTCGCAGCCATTGAGATGGCCAAGCGCGCGGGCTACACCGCCGTGGTCTCCCACCGGTCGGGCGAGTCGGAAGATGCCACGATTGCCGACATCGCCGTGGGCACGAACGCCCTCCAGATTAAAACAGGCTCCTTGTCCCGCTCCGATCGCATGGCCAAGTACAACCAGCTGCTGCGCATCGAGGAAGACCTTGGCGATGCCGCCAGCTATCCCGGCCGAGAGGCCTTCTACCAGCTGCGCTCGCGTGGCTGATCAGCAGTGATCAAACTGCCCCGCGGCCTTCGTTGGCCAAGCATATCGGGCTGGTTGTTCTTGGGCGTGTTGTCGCTGCAGTTTCCCCTCTGGTTTGGGCAGGGCGGGTGGATTCAGGTCTGGAAAATGCAGGCCGATCACGACGAGCGGCTTGAGCGAATTGCAGCCCAGCGGGCAGAGATTCAGGAGTTGGAGGCCGAGGTGCGAGACCTTCAGTCGGGTCTGGTCGCGGCCGAGGAACGCGCCCGCTATGAGATGGGCCTGATGCGCCCCGGGGAGCGCTTCGTGCAGGTCTCGGACCGCCTCGCGACTACTGCGGGGTCTGCGGCCCCGGCCGCGTCGACTGCTCTGCCGGCAAAGGATCGCTAAAGAGCCTGGCGCAGTCGACGGCGTCGAACTGGTAGGGCGTGTTGCAGAAGTCGCAGGTGACGGTCACCGAAGGCTGCTCCGAGAGAATGGAGGCAACCTCCTCGGTGCCCAGCGTGGTGAGCATGCGTCCCACGCGGGCCCGGTTGCACGGGCATTCGAATTTGGGCTGACGCTCCTCGAGGAGCCTGGCGGATTCATCCCAAAAGAGCCGGTGCATGACCGTGAGCAGGTCCTCCTGAATCAGTTCCTCGGCACGCAAGGTGTCGGCCAGCAGGCCCAGTCGATGCCAGGCCTCGTCTCGGTCGGATGCTGCCCCGGCGCCACTGCCCCCCTCCTGGGGCATTTGCTGCAGAAGCAGGCCGGCCACCCCGTCTGCCTGCGCGAAAAGCCAGAGCCGAGAGGGCAGTTGTTCCGACTGCATCATGTAGGACTCCATCGCAGCAGACAGGGACTCACCCACAAAGGACACAATGCCCTGATAGGGCTGCTGGTGCGGCTGCATCGGATCGAGGATGAGGCTGAACCGGCCCAGTCCCGACTGGTTGATGAGGTCACGCAGTGAGGCTGTTCTGCCAATCGTTGCATCGCCTGCAAGCTTCACAGTGCCACGCAGGCCCATGCTGGCGTTGCACTCAGCCACTGCGAGCCGCACGGGCCCATCTCCGTGAATTTGCAGGGTGACCGAGCCCTCGTACTTCAGCGACGCGCTCAAGAGCGCGCTGGCCGCCGTCATCTCACCGAGCAATCCCAGCACGGGTGCCTTCTCCTGCGGATGCCGGACACAGATGTCGCGCCAACTCTGGTGCAACCGCACGGCGTGGACGCGGGCGTTGGCCGCGGGGATCAGCAGGCGCACCAGCTGGTCATGCTCGGGCCTTGGTGTGCTGATCATGCGGTCATCTCTTGGCAGTTCGATCGGAATCGTTCGCCACGCGCCACATAGCCTTTTGCGATGCTCTGAATCATTTCAATCTCATCCGGGCGCAGGCTGCGCACGATCTTTCCGGGGCTTCCCAGGACCATGCTGCCGGCTGGAATCACGGTGCCGGCTGTGATGAGTGCACCTGCCCCGATGATGCAGTGGGTGCCGATTTGGGCGCCGTTGAGGATGATGGCCTGGATGCCGATGAGGCTCTCGTCCTCGATGGTGCATCCGTGGACCATGGCCTGGTGGCCAATCGTGACGCGCTCACCCACCGTGATGGGGAATCCTGGGTCGGCATGCAGAACTGCCCCATCTTGAATATTGCTGCCCGCACCAATCTGGAGCAGGTCGTTGTCCCCACGCAGCACGGCGTTGAGCCAGACGGTGGTGTCGGCCGCAAGGGCCACACGGCCCACGACCTGGGCGCCCGGCGCAATGTAGGCCGTGTCGTGAATTTGGGGGCGGTCAGCCCCGAGGGCATAAATGGGCATGGGTATTCGCCTTAGACGATGTGGGCGGAATCCGAGACAATAGCAAGATGGTTCCTCACGATATCAATGTCGATCTGCACATGCACTCCACCGCCTCCGACGGTGTGGTGCCACCCGCCGAACTGGCCGCCCGCGGGCGGGCCAATGGCCTGAGCCTCATGGCGCTCACCGACCACGACACCCTGGATGGCCTGGCCGAGGCCAAGGCCTCTGCGCTCGACCATGGCATTGGTTTTGTCTCGGGCGTGGAGATCTCCGTCACCTGGGGCGGGGAGACCCTTCACCTGGTGGGCCTGGGCTTTGATGAAACCCATCCGGCCCTGGCTGGAAACCTGCGTGCCATGCAGGACACCCGCTTTGAGCGGGCTCAGCGCATGGATGCTGGCCTCGTGGCCAAGGGCATCCCTTCGGTGCTCGAGGATGCGCTGGCCCTGGCCGGAAAGCCGAACCTGCTGAGCCGCGCGCATTTCGCCCGGGCCTTGGTCGCCCGTGGGGTCTGCACCCACATGCAGGATGTCTTCGACCGCTACCTCACCCCCAACAAGCCAGGCTATGTCCCTCACCAGTGGGCCAGTCTGGGCGACGCCATGGGCTGGATCCAGGCTGCGGGGGGAACACCGGTGCTCGCCCATCCAGCGCGCTACAAGCTCTCGGCCACCGCCCACTGGGCCCTCATGCAGGAATTCATTGGCCTGGGCGGGCAGGCCATCGAGGTCGCCACAGGCAGCCACGGCCAGGAGGAGATCCGTCGCTACCAGCGGCTGTCGATCGAACTGGGCCTGAAGGCCTCGCGTGGCAGCGACTTTCATTGCCCCATCGAGAGCCGGTGCGATGTGGGCCGTGCACCAGCCCTCCCAGACGGCACTGCGCCACTCTGGGCAGACTGGCTGCCCTGATAGAATCGGGGCTCTATGTATCCCCAACGCGTCCTCTCGGGCATGAGGCCCACAGGTGCCCTGCACCTGGGCCACTACCATGGGGTGTTGAAGAACTGGGTTCGGCTGCAGGCAGAGTACGAATGCCTGTTCTTCGTGGCCGACTGGCATGCCCTCACCACCCACTATGAAGACCCATCCGTCATTGGCGAGAGTGTCTGGGAGATGGTCATCGACTGGCTGGCCGCTGGGGTGGATCCATCCCAGTCCACCCTCTTCATTCAGTCGCGCGTGCCTGAGCATGCAGAGCTGCACCTCTTGCTCTCGATGTGCACCCCCTTGGGATGGCTCGAGCGGGTGCCCACCTACAAAGACCAACAGGAACGCCTCTCGGAGAAAGACCTCTCCACCTACGGCTTTCTGGGCTACCCGCTGCTGCAGTCGGCCGACATCCTGATCTACCGCGCAGGCCAGGTGCCCGTGGGCGAAGATCAGGTTCCCCACATCGAACTCACCCGAGAGGTGGCCCGACGCTTCAACCACCTCTATGGCCGTGAGCCTGGCTTTGAGGAGAAGGCCGAGCAGGCCGCCAAGAAGCTCGGGGGCAAGCGGGCCAAGCTGCTGCTTGAGCTAAGAACCCGTTTCCAGGAGCAGGGCGACGAAGAGGCCTTGGCCCAAGCGCGCTCTATTCTGCAAGACACCCAGAACCTCACGGTCGATGATCGCGAGCGCCTGTTTGGCTACCTCGAGGGGGCGCGGCGTCTCATTCTGGTGGAGCCTCAGGCGCTGCTCACCGAGGCCTCGCGCATGCCTGGCCTGGACGGCCAGAAGATGTCCAAGAGCTACGGCAACACCATTGCCATGCGAGAAGACCCAGACCAGGTCGTCAAGCGCATTCGCACCATGCCCACCGACCCGGCCCGGGTTCGTCGGCACGACCCAGGCCAGCCCGATCGTTGCCCGGTCTGGGCCTTTCATCAGGTCTATTCCGATGAAGATCAACAGAAATGGGTTCGCGAGGGCTGTGAGTCTGCGGGCATTGGCTGCCTCGACTGCAAGCAGCCCCTCATCGATTCCGTGCTCAAGGAGCAGGCCATTTTTTTGGCGCGGGCCAAGCCCTATGAGGAAGACCTTGATCTCGTGAAGAATATTGTTGCGGATGGCTGTGAGCGGGCACGAGACCTGGCCCGTCAGACCATGCGAGATGTCCGTGAGGCCATGGGCCTCGATTTCTCTTAGCGTGCAAGGAGTGCTTGTCTCATGAATCCCATCGTTGGCAGCCTGGTGGCCATCGTGACCCCGATGAAGGCCGATGGAAGCCTCGATCTGGCTGCCTTTCGGGCACTGATCGATTGGCATGTGGCCAGCGGAACGCATGGCATTGTGGCTGTGGGCACGACGGGCGAGTCACCCACGGTGGACGTCGATGAACACCTGCAGCTCATTCAGGTGGCCGTGGAGCAGGCTGCAGGTCGTATTCCTGTCATTGCGGGCACGGGGGCCAATGCCACCGCCGAGGCGATCGAACTGACGCGAGAGGCCCATCGCCTTGGCGCGCAGGCCTCCCTTCAGGTGGTGCCTTACTATAACAAGCCCACCCAGGAGGGCCTCTACCAGCACTTCCGAGCGGTGGCCGAGGCTGTGCCGATGCCGCACATCCTCTACAACGTGCCCGGCCGCACGGTGGCCGACCTCGCCCACGACACCACCATTCGGCTGGCCCAGATCCCCAACATCGTCGGCATTAAAGATGCCACGGGCAATCTTGAGCGAGGCCAGTGGCTCATCCGTGAGGCCCCCGCGCATTTCAGTGTCTACAGTGGAGACGACCCTACGGCACCACTGCTCATGCTCATGGGGGGCAAGGGCAACATCTCGGTCACGGCCAATGTGCTGCCCAAAGAGATGGCCACACTCTGTGAGGCGGCCTTGGCCGGCGATGCCCGTGCTGTGGCAAAACAGAACCTCGCCCTCATGCCGGTTCACCGGGCCATGTTCTGTGAGGCCAATCCCATCCCTGTGAAGTGGGCCCTGCACCGCATGGGCCGCATGGAGGCGGGAGTTCGTCTGCCGCTGGTGGCGCCGTCTGCAGGGGCCCAGGAAATCATTTTGTCAGCGCTACGCGCGCATGGAGTTTGTTCATGAATCGTTTTCGTCTGCCGGTTGTGTCGTTCTGCAGTGTCGTCCTGCTGACAGGCTGCGGTGTGCTTGGTGGCAAAGACATGGATTACCAGTCCGCTGCCAAGCGAGAGACCCCTCTCGAAGTGCCGCCCGATCTTGTGCGGCCCGCCAAGGATGAACGCTTCGCGCTGCCGGCCTCGGGCGTGGCGAGTCGCGCAGAGTTCGAGCGCCAGCAGAGTGGTGGCCCTCGCCAGGCTGCTGCCGCGCCTGTGCTCCCGGCTGTCAGCGGCATGCGCATTGAGCGCATGGGCGAGCAGCGCGTGCTCATCGTGAACCAGGCGCCCGAGAAGCTCTGGCCGGTGCTGCGTCAGTTCTGGCTCGATGCCGGCTTTGCGATCGCCACTGAAAGCCCCGAGACAGGCCTGCTCGAGACCGACTGGGCCGAAGATCGCGCCAAGATCCCCGAAGACTTCCTTCGCCGAACACTGGGCAAGGTCTTTGATCGCCTCTACGACACGGGCGAGCGAGACAAATTTCGCATGCGGGTGGATCGCCTCGGCAACGGAGAATCCGAAATTTCTGTGAGCCACCGTGGCCTGCTGGAGATTGCAAGCACCTCGGCGAGCGACAGCAAGACCACCTGGACAAACCGACCATCCGACCGCCAGCTCGAGGCGGACTTCCTGCGGCGAATCATGCTGCGCCTTGGTGCCGACGAGAATCGGGCCAAGAGCCTTTTGGCCGAGGCAGCGCCGACGGTGGCAGCGGCCAACATCTCTAAAACCGCGGCAGGCAGTCAGATCGATCTTGCGGAATCCTTTGATCGTGCCTGGCGTCGTGTGGGCGTGGCCATCGATCGACTCGGCTTCACCGTGGAGGACCGAGACCGTGCCAAGGGCATCTTCTATGTTCGCTACCGAGACCCCACCGCTCAGGTGGAAGACAAGAAGGGCTTTTTTGGACGCCTCTTCTCCTCCAGTGCGTCGACCGATCCCGTGCAGTACCAGGTCTCTGTGACCGGTCAGGCCAATCAGTCTGTCATTCGGGTGCTGAACAAGACCGGCCAGCCCATCAACGACGCCAATGCCCAGCGGGTGCTCTCGGTTCTGTTCGAGCAGTTGAAGTAGGCCGCGTGCGGTTCTGCAGCCTGAGCAGTGGCAGTGAGGGCAATGCCCTGCTGGTGGAGGCGCAGGCCAGTGGTGACGCAACAGTGCGATTTCTTGTCGACTGTGGGCTGGGCCTTCGGGAGGCAGAGGCAAGGCTTGAGCAACGTGGCCTCTCGCCTGCTGCGATCGATTTCATTTACGTGACCCATGAGCATGGCGATCACATTGGCGGTGTTGCCAAATTGGCGAGGGCCCACGACATTCCTGTCTTGGCCACGCATGGCACCGTAACGGCGGTGGGCCCCGACTTTTGGTCGGGTGTGTCGGTGGCCTGTGTGTCCTCGCACCGGTCTTTGCAGGTCGATGGCATCTCCATCCATCCCATTCCCGTTCCGCACGACGCAAGAGAGCCTGTGGCCTTGGTGCTTGAGGATGCGCAGCATCGCCTGGCCATTGTGACCGACCTCGGCCACCAAACCCCGCACCTGACGGCCGCCTTAGAGGGGCTCGATGCCATCTTTTTGGAATTCAACTACGACGAAACCCTGTTACGGGAGGGAAACTATCCGGCGAGTCTCAAGAGCAGAATCGATGGGCCATATGGCCATTTGTCGAACCGAGCCTCTGCCGAAGTCTTGTCGGCGGTCTGCTCGCCCCGCCTGCAGCATGTGATCGCGGCACACCTCAGTCGACAGAACAACAGCCCTGAACTGGTGCTCGAGAGTGTGATGCAGTTGGACCTGCAGCAGGCGCACTTCCGGTGCGCGTCTCAGCACGAAGGGCTCGACTGGGTGAGTCTGTCCTGATCGAGTCAGAACTCGATTGAGAAACAAAAAAGGCAAGGTCGCCCTTGCCTTTTTTGTTGTACGGCGCTGAATTACTTGGCTGGGGCAGCAGCAGGTGCGGCGGCGGGCGCAGCAGCGGGGGCAGCAGCAGGCGCAGCAGCGTCAGCAGGCTTCTGCTCGGTGGCTGCAGGAGCAGCGGCAGGAGCGGGTGCGGGAGCGGCGGCGGGAGCAGCAGCTTCTTTCTTGCCGCATGCGGCCAGGCCAACAGCAAACAGGGCGGCCACGAGGATCGACTTGGTCATTTTTATTTCCTTGGATCAGTGAGTGAGGTTATGAACAGTGGTGTTGCGCAACAGCATTTCCGCAACAACCGGTTCATATCATACCGCGCCTATTGGCCGCTTGGGGGATGAACGTCGGCGAAATTCGATGGTTCCGTCTAGAAATAACGACAAAAATATTTCAGCAATTGTTTCAGTTTCACTTATTGCGAGGCAGCAATCAGGGTTTAGTTCACGGCTGTTGGCCAGCGTCATGAGCTGCCGACGGGCAAGGGTTCGCGCTGCCTTGCCCAGCGCATCGAGCGCAAGAAGCTGGCCATTGGCCGCAGCCTGGCGCTTCCAAACCAGCAGTCGGGCACCGGGCCGAAGCACGAGCCGTTGGCCGCTGGCCAGTCGCTTGCGGAATGTTGTCAGGCTGATGG
>CAZPRT010000024.1:14772-15492 GCA_964589205.1 uncultured Bordetella sp.
AGGAGAGTCCCAGAACACCTCGGGATGTGGCTCTGAGAGTTTGATGAGCAGGGCCCGTTGAAGGTCCGACCGGGTGGGCAGTTGCGCCTGCGCCTGCGTCAGCAGGCTTTCCATCAGGGCCTCCGGGACCTCGCCTGGCTGGCTGGTCGCCTTGAGCCAGGGATCTGGGGCTGCGCCAGTGGGTCTGCTGGAACGATCATCGGCCCGTTGGGCAAAGGCTTCATCGGCCACCTGCAGCGGATCCACCGTGCGAAAGCCAACCGAGTAGGTCATGCACCCGGGCGAGCGTGCGGTGCCCCGATGGGCCACACCGGGTGGCAGGTAGAGCAAGTCGCCGGGCTCGCAGTCCCACGACTGCTCCGCCTCGAAGTGTTGAAGCACGCGCATGCTCGCAGATGGATCGAGCGTGGGGTCGAATGCGCGGGCGATCTCCCAGTGTCGAATGCCTTGAGCCTGGATCAGGAAGACATCGTAGGAATCCACATGGGCGCCAATGCCACCCCCCTCGGAGGCCAGGCTGATCATGAGATCGTCAAGCCGCGCCTCCGGAATGAATCGGAAGGCGTTGAGAAACTCGTCCGCGGCCTGGTCGGCCGTATTGATCTGCTGCACGAGAATCGTCCAATTGCGTCGCGAGGGTTTGGGCAGGCGGCTGGCGGGCAGGGGCCCATGCAGCAGTCGGCCGTCGGGCAAGAGCAGGCGGCTGGGCAGCGAGCCTTC
>CAZPRT010000025.1:0-8214 GCA_964589205.1 uncultured Bordetella sp.
GGGCGACCTCTGGCCTGCGGCAGCCCTGTTGCTGGTCTCAAACGTGGCCTACGCCACCCACCAAGACCTCAGCGCAGGTTTTATGCGCAGCCTGGCGGGGCCAGGCACACTGGGCCGACTCTCGGGCTGGGGCTGGGCCTGGGGATATCTCGGAGGTCTGCTCACGCTGGGGCTCTCCTTGGTCTGGGTCTCTTCGGTGGCCCAGGGTGTCGTGGGGCAGCCCACAGCCCAGGACCTCATGGCGGGGTCATTGGCCATCACCGCCCTGGTCTTCTGGCTGGTGGGCCTGCCGGCCGTGGCTGTGCTCAAGGAGCGCGAGCCGGCGGTGCAGGTGGACTGGCGCGGTGCCTGGGGCCGGTTGCTTCGCGGCAGGCATGCCCAGGTGGATGCCATCGGACATGGCGAGCATGGCCGGGCCCTTCGGCAGTTTTTGTGGGCCGTGGTGTTTTACCAGTCTGGGGTGTCGGCAGTGATCACCCTGGCGGCCATTTATGCGCAGCAGGCCATGGGCTTTGGCATGGCCCAGACCATTGCACTGCTGCTGGTGGTCAACATCACAGCCAGCATTGGCGCGGCCGCCTTTGGCTGGCTCCAAGACCGTTTGGGCCATCGACGCAGCCTCTCCGGAGCCCTTGTGCTCTGGATCGTCATGGTGCTGGTGGCAGCCTTTGGTGAGACCGAGGCCCACTTCTGGGTGGCTGCGAACCTTGCAGGCCTGGCGATGGGCGCCTCACAGAGCGGTGCCCGGGCAGTGGTGGGCGCACTCTCACCGCGCAATCATCAGGCCGAGGCCTTCGGGGATTGGGGTGTGGCGGTGAACCTTGCGGCGGTGATGGGCCCCCTGGCCTATGGCCTCACCACCTGGCTCACGGGGAATGACCATCGCCTGGCCATTCTGGTGACAGGCCTGTTCTTTGTGGTGGGCCTGGTGCTGCTGCGGCGTGTGGCCTTTCCCAAGGCCTAGTCGCTCAGCAAGAAATCTTGGATGCAGGGCCAGTGGTCGGCGAAGTCTGAGAGGCCGTGGTCTGAGCCCTGAACGACGCGATGCTGGGCGCCGGGATAGTGGTCCACCATTTCACGCCAGTCCAGGAGTTCGTCGCCGGTGGCGGCCACCAGCAGATAACGCTCTGGGCTGCTCAAGCCCACGGCCATGTCGGTGAGGTCGGTGACGTCATCGGCTGTGAACTCGAGCCATTCATCGCTGTGCCAGGCCTTGTGCCGCCCAACCTGGCCGGCCAGGTCACGGCCGGGATAGCAGGCCGGGTTGATCAGGCAGGCCTTGAACTCCTCGCGGGCCGGGTGCGTCTCCATGAGGCAACTGGCATAGAAGCCACCCAAGGAACTGCCGATGAGCCTTGGCCGCAGGCCCTTGATGCGGACCGCCTCGACGGCCTCGAGTGCCTGCGCCATGGCGCGCCTGGGATGAATGTCGAGCGCGGGGCAGGCGTAGGGCACGCCCTTCTCGGACAGCCAGGTGTTGAGCTGCACGGCCTTGCTAGAGGCGGGAGAACTCCGAAAGCCATGCAGGTAGAGGATGGCGTATGGTGCGTGGGTCGTCATGTCAAGATCAAAAAAGTAATGAAGGGAATCAGTCAATCATGACTCAATACAGTCGCGGAATTGCCCTGGTCACGGGGGCGGGCAGTGGCATTGGGCGCGCCTGCGCGCGAGCCCTTCTGGAGGATGGCTGGTCGGTGGTGCTCACCGGTCGGCGTGAGGCGCCCTTGGTCGAGACCGCGCAGGGCCATGCCAAGGCCTCGGTGGTGAGTGCCGATGTGTCGGTGCCGGCCGATGTCGAGCGGCTCTTTGAGGCGGTCGTCGCTCAGCACGGCCGGCTCGACCTGCTCTTTAACAATGCAGGCATTTTTCCGCCCGGGGCATTGATTGATGAAATGCCCATTGAGGCCTGGCAGCAGTCGGTCGATGTGAACCTCCATGGTGCCTTTTACTGCGCGCGGGCGGCCTTTGGCCAGATGCGCCGTCAGTCGCCCCAGGGCGGTCGGATCATCAACAATGGCTCGATCTCTGCCCATGCACCGCGCCCCCAATCGGTGGGCTACACCACCACCAAGCACGCCATCAGCGGCCTGACCAAGCAACTCTCGCTCGATGGCCGGGCCTTCTCGATCGCCTGCTCGCAGATCGACATTGGCAACGCGGCCTCCGAGATGACAACAGGATTTGGAGCAGGTGCCTTGCAGGCCGATGGCACGCGCAAGGCTGAGCCACTCATGGACATGTCTCACGTGGCCGAGGCAGTGCGGCATATGGCGGCACTGCCCTTGTCGGCCAACATTCAGAGCATGACCATCCTCGCGACGAACATGCCATTTGTTGGTCGCGGCTGATTCTGAGAGACTGGTTCTGGGCGAGGAAGGGGTTTCCCTGATGCGCCGCGTCAAAAGGTTCGAGATGATCAGGGGCTCAAGACCCCAGAAAAACAAGGAGACTCTGCATGAATCAACTATTTAAATCCGTTGCAAGGCCGTTTGCCTTGGTCGGCCTCGCCGCCGCCATGGGTCTGTCGGGCGTCAGCCTTCAGGCCCAAGCCATGGAGATTAAGATCTCTCACCAATGGAAGGCCAACGTCGATGGCCGCGACCGTGCTGCTCGCCTGTTTGTGAAAGAGGTTGAAAAGGCAGACCCCTCCATCAAATTCCGCATCTACCCCGCCCAGTCGCTCGGCATCAAGCCAGTGGCCCAGCTCGATGCCATCCAGAATGGCACCCTCGAGATGGCCATCTTCCCGATGTCCTACGCCGTGGGCAAGGCCAAGGAGTTCTCGGCCGTCATTCTGCCGGGCACCATTCCGAACCTCGACTTCGCGATGGACCTCAAGAAAACGGGCTACTACAAAAAGCTCCAGGCGCTGTCAGAGAAGAACGGTTTCCGCATCATCACTTGGTGGTGGACCCCGGGTGGCTTTGCAACGAAGGCCAATCCTGTGTCGGGGCCGGATTCTGTCAAGGGCCAAAAGCTTCGTGCTGCAGACCCCACCTTTGAATCGATGCTGAAGGCCGCTGGCGCCTCGGTCACGGCCATGGCTTCCTCGGAGATCTACTCCGGCCTGCAGTCGGGCGTGCTCTCTGGGGCGCTGACTTCCGCTGAGACCTTCGTGTCCATGCGACTCTACGAGCAGACCAAGCACGCCACCGTGGGCGGCGACAGTGCCCTTTGGATGCTGCTTCAGCCCTTGGTGATGTCCAAGCAGGCCTGGGACAAGCTCACGCCCAAGCAGAAGAAGATCTTCGAAGAGGCGGCTGAGAAGTCAGATGCCTTCTTCCTCACCATTCAGCGTGAAGCCACCACGAAGATGGCGGATGCTTACGTGAAGGCGGGTGGCTCGGCCCGTGAGATGTCCAAGCAGGAATTCGATGCTTGGGTCGCCCTGGCCAAGAAAACAGCCTATCCTGAGTACGCCAAGATCTCGCCCACGGCCAAGGGCCTGATGGACGAATTGCTCAAGGCAGCAGCCAAGAAGTAATGACCTGAACTGCCGGGTGCCCATCTGTTGAGGCACCCGGTTTTTTTTTGCCCTGTGCGGGTGGGTGAGCATGAAACAATATGTGCGAGTGATGAGCCGGGTCTGTGATGCCATGGCCCTGGCTGCGGCCATCTGCCTTGCAATGGCCACCGTGGTGATTTGTTGGATGGTGCTCTATCGAACCCTGGGATACTCCACCTCTTGGGAGTTGGAGTTGGGCGTCTTCCTGATGGTCTGCTCGCTCTTCCTGGCGAGTCCCTACACCCTGAAGACCAAGGGGCATGTGGGGGTGGATCTCCTCTCCGTTTATCTGCCCCCCGCCACTGCCCGGACACTCACAGCCATCACCCTGGTGGTGGGTCTGGCCGCCACACTGTTTCTTGGATTTCTAGGCCTGGAGTTCGCGTTGGATTCTTTTCTGAAGGGCGAGCGCACGGAGAGTGTTTGGGCACCCTACAAGTGGCCGCTCTACGCAACCATGCCCCTTGGTTTTTTCATGACCTCGGCCCAGTATGTGGCGGAGATCGTGCTCTTCATGAAACCCGACTTGCAGGAGCAGCCCGCATGAATGAACTGCAGATTGGGGGTCTGATCCTTCTGGTGACCCTGGTGGTTTTGTTCTCTGGCCTCCCGATCGCCTGGGGATTGAGCCTGGTGGCCGCTGGCTTCCTGGTGGCTTTCAATGGCGTGGACAGTCTGGCCAACATTCCGCTGGTGATGATGGACGAACTCGCCTCGTTTGCCCTGCTCACGATCCCCCTCTTTATTTTGTTGGGCGCGGCCATTGGCAGCACCAACGCCGGGCGAGACATTTATGAGTCCCTCCACCGCTGGCTCGATCGCGTGCCGGGAGGCTTGGTGATCGCCAACATTCTGGCCTGCGGTCTCTTCAGTGCCATCAGTGGCTCCAGCCCCGCCACTGCGGCTGCAATTGGAAAGGCCGGCGTTCCGGAGATGATTCAGCGCGGCATTCCTGTTCGTCTGGCCACCGGCTCGGTCTGCGCGGGCGGAACCCTGGGGATTCTCATTCCACCGTCGATCACCATGATTCTCTATGGCATTGCCACGGAGACGTCGATTGGCCGACTGTTTTTGGCGGGTGTCATTCCCGGCATCATGCTGGTGCTGATGTTCGCAATCTACGCCTGGGTGGCGAGCCTCATCACCGGCCCCACCGGAACGGCCGCGGCCCGTGCGCTTGCCGCCCGTCGTTACTCCATGAAGGAAAAGTTCGAGGGGCTGGGCCGGGTGTCCCCCTTCATCATGATTGTGATCATGATCGGCTATGCCATGTATGGCGGCATCGCCACGCCCTCCGAGGTGGCTGCCATCTCGGCGGCCCTGGCCATGGCGCTGGTGGTGTTGATCTACAAGGCCCGCACGAAAGAGTCTCAGTGGCGCATCTTCCGAGAAACAGTGCGCGAGTCGACGATGATCCTGCTCATCATTGCGGCCGCAGCAGCCTTCTCGTACATGATGTCGCTCTTGTATGTGACCCAGACGGCTGCCCAGTGGCTGGTGGACCTCGGCCTCAACCGTTGGGTCTTGATGCTGGCCATCAATTTCTTCTTGTTGATTGCGGGGATGTTCCTGCCCCCGGTGGCCATCATTCTCATGGTCATGCCGATCCTCACGCCAGTGCTGGAGGCCAACAACTTTGACCTGATCTGGTTTGCCGTGATGCTCACCATCAACATGGAGATTGGCCTCATCACGCCGCCTGTGGGCTTGAACCTCTATGTTCTGAAGGGTGTGGTGCCGAGTGTCTCCATCAAAGACATCCTCATGGGATCTCTGCCCTTTGTATTGCTCATGATGCTGTCCATGGTCATCCTGGCCTTTGTTCCTGACTTGGCACTGTGGCTTCCCAATCAGATGATGGGCGCGGCGATTTAGCGTCTGGTGTGCAGTCCAGGGTCTCCTGGCCAGGCTGGCGGCGGCACGAAAGGCTGCCGTCTTTGAACTGAATTTGCAGTGGCCCCCTGGTCTGGTCGGTCCAGTCCAGGTGGCCATCGGCTGTGAAGGCCACGGGGCGGCCGTTGGCATCGGTCACCTGCCGAATGGGATTGTCTCGGTGGGGCGTGCCCGGGAGCCTCAGGCTCGGCGGAGTCTCAACGGCCACCTGGCTTTGAAGCCGATAGGCGCGACGCGACATTGTCATCAGGTGACTGGCCTGGCCCGAGGCCACCACGCCCAGTGGAAGACGACGATGGTCCACTTCAAATTCGGCGCGGCTGTGTGCGGGCACATTGGGGAAACTGGCCACCCCCCGTGCGTTGCTGAGCCGATGACCTCGGCCACGCTGTCGAACGGGTATGCCTGGCGTGCCAATGTCGTGGAGCAGGAGGTTCTGCTCACCGACGCGGCCGAGGTGAATGCCTTGGCCAGTGACCCACAGTCGGCTCGATGCCTGATACGCCATCACGACGGGCTGGTCTGCAGATTGCCGCGCGGAGACCTGCAGGTCGTATGCCGAGCGCTCGCTTCGGAGCAGAAGCTCCTGGCTTGGCAGTCGCCCAGAGCGGCGCACAAGACCGATCGATTCGCCTTGTAAGCCGATGGCACGCTGCCGAAATGCGACCTGGTGCTGGAGGCCATCGGCCTCGTTTCTCTCGGTGAGCACCTGAACCGAGCGACGGTCATCAAAGGGAATCACCATGGACAGCAACAGGGCCCGGCCGCCGAGGCCCAAGGGTGCGTCTCGAAGCTGCACCTGAAACTGAGACAGTCCGGGCAGGCGCCGTGTCCATGAGAGGCTTTGAAGCCGCTCGGCGGCCCGGCTCCACTGCCACTGCAGGCTTCCCCAGGCCCCCATGTGGTGGGTAAGTGTGCCGCCGAAGCCCTTGCTCTGGTGAAGGTGTCGCCAGTCGGAACTGAGCGACCACTGGCGTGTTGGCTGCCATTGCACCTGGGTCATGGCCTCGCCGTTGCACTGAGCTGCACACCGGGCGCCGACGCCGGAGGACACGAGCCATCCCGCCCAACGACGACTCGACACGGTGGCGTGTGCGGACGGGTCATCACCCTGAAGGGCACCTCCGAGCCGCAGTGTCTCGTGAACACTGAGACCGCGCTGAACATGTCCCGCTATTCCCGTCGCGTGGGCTTGAAGTTCCCAGACCTGCTCCGATGGCGCAAGCAGCAAGGGGCTGCCCACCCAGGGCACCAGCAGCTGAGATCGTTGGCCGTCCAGGCCCGTGACCTCAATGGTCATGATGCCGGGCTGCTGGCCCACGCCGAAGCCCTCCACCAGAAGTCGTCCCGGCCGCAGCAGTCTTGTTGCATAGACCTGCTGCCCGTTGGCATCGAGCATGCGGATCCGACTGGGATGACTGAGCAGCAGCTCCGCATGGGCGGTGGCATGCCGACGAAGGAAACGTGCCTGGTTGGTGATGCGCACAGACTGACGCACGGTGGGCGTGCCGAGCAGCCCTTCGGTCAGTGACAGGTGGCCGAGCGAGACCTGTGCGCCACTGGGTGTGAGCTGCTCCAGAGACCACTGGGCCGAGGGCCCTGCCCCTTGCCACTGAAACTGTGTGAGCCCGTGGCTTGCGGTGACTCCCGCGTCCCAACGCCCTGATGCGCTGAGGAGGTCGATGGCAAGGCTCGGAATGGTCTCGTAGGACAGGGGTGAGCCAGGGGCGGGTCCAAGACGAAGGGGCTGCTGCCGGAGAAGCTGCGCTGGGACCCGCCATTGCGCCAGGGCGCCTGCCGACTGCACCTCGCAGGTCACCGCATCGGCTGACACCCGTTCGAAGGCTTCGCCCTGCAGGCTGTGTTGTTCGACATGTGCGGGGTCGACCATGGATGACAGCAGGCCGGCCTGAGCCCAGCAGGTCTGGTCCTGTGCGGCGACCACCCATGCGCCCCGACTGACCTGAACCCCATTGATCTCGACGGCCAACAACTGGGGTTCGTTGGTGGTTTGAGGTGGTGTGGCGTGGGCGGACCTCCAGCCTGCAGGGCTTATCAGCACGAAGCAGACTGCGAGCGTGACAGCCCACCACCAGCCCACAGGGCTGGCGGAAGATGGTCTGCTCATCAGGGATGTGAGGCAGTCTGGGCGCGGCGGCAGAGTTCGGCCCGCTCGCCCGGCAGCAGGGTCTGCGGACCCTGGACATCCGGGGAGAGGATGAGCCGAACCGCCAATGACGCGGGGTTCTCAAAGGCGTGACAGCCTGCCACCAGTGGGATGGTCGGCGCGAGTGGCTGTGGCTCTTGGGCCTGGCGATAGACGGGCAGGCTGAAGCGAAACCGAAAGGCGAGCCCTTGGCTGGTGGCGTCACCCTCTGGAATTTGCTCGACCAGCAGACGGTGGTAGAGGCTGCGATCGCGCACCTGTGCACGAATCATCTGTCGGCCCCCAGGGGTCAGGGTAAAGAAGCGGGGTGAAATGCGCGCCTCGACGGGGGTGGGCTCCGAGCCATCGGCCGGCCAGCGCACCATGCGGACAGACCATTTCGACGGACCCGCCAGGCTCGATTGCACCTCGGTGACCACGATGCCGGTCTCATCGGGATGGAGTTGGGGTGGCGTGACAGCCAGGGCCGCATGGGCGACCGAAGGCAGCAGCAAGTGGAGCGAGAGCAGCAATCCAGACCGCCAGCCCCAGGCGGTCTGATTCTGGCGGCCGGTGATCATCAGTAGCTCACGGTGGCCACGATGGTGTCAGCGTAGCTGCCCATGTTGGGCACCGACTGGCCCGATGGGATGCGGCCGTAGACGGTGTG
>CAZPRT010000025.1:8314-15438 GCA_964589205.1 uncultured Bordetella sp.
AAACTACTGCTGGCGGTGTCGGCCTGTGCGGTGGAGATGGATGCAGCCACCAGCGTGAGGGCCAGTGCGGATTGAATATTGGAACGAAGGGTCATGGTCTCTCCTTGTGGGGCCATGCCGGGCTGGCATGGCTTCGGATGAGACTCTGAGGGTCAGCGGGTTTGGTCGCGAGACTGCTGCACGTCTGATGTCAGGAACCCTGACGGCCTCGAAATCAGTGCTGGTCAGGGGGGCGCTCAATGCCGTACTTTTTCATGAAGTAGTACAGGTGCTCTCGGGTGATGTTGAGCCGGCGAGCAGTTTCAGACACATTGAAATTGGTTTCAACCAGGACCGATCGGATGATCTTGACCATCACCTCCTCGCGCGCGAGCTTGAGGCCTTCCTCGGAGGTGGCATCGGCCACCACGGTCACGGGGTACTTCTTGCCATGATCACGCAGTTGCTTGCTCGCGGTGCTGTAGAGCAGGGCGCGGGCGAGGGCGGTCTCGACAGCCTGGCGCCGGAAAGGCTTGGCCAGGATATCGAATGCACCGCACTCGACGCAGCGCATGAGGGCGTCGGGGTGGCTCTGGCCCGACACGACAATCACCTTGATGGTGTGGTTCCAGCGCATCGCCTCACTCAGGAAGCGAATGCCCTCGGTGATGTCTTGGGGTGCGGGCGGCAGCCCAAGGTCGAGCAGGACGAGTTCAATGTCAGGGTCGCCTTGGAGCATGGCCAGGGCATCGTCGGCGTTGGTGGCCTCGTCCACCTCGTGGCCCATCGACTCCAGCAGGTCTCGCTCCAGGGGGCGAAGGTTGGCGTCGTCTTCAACAATGAGAATTCGCATGGCGTTGGGGAAATTTAAATGATGGTGTTTAGCCACCAGTTTGGGCTGGTGTTCCTCTCGGTGCTGGCCGTCACGACCTCTGGGATGACGGCGGTGGCCATGACCCTGCGGGCCGCAAGCGCCACGGGCCGGCTGCGAATGCTCTGGGCTGGGGGTGCGGCATTGTCCTTGGCCACGGGGATCTGGTCGATGCACTTCATTGGCATGCTCGCCCTGCAGGTGCCGATTGGGCTGTCCTTCGATGTTGGCATGACGGCATTCTCATTCTTACCGGCCATGGCGGCAAGTGCAGGCCTGCTGGTGGCCAGCCTGCGGCAGCAAGGGCCCCGTTGGCTGGGGTTCGCCGCCCCGCTGCTCACCGCCGCAGGCATCGTGGCCATGCATTACCTGGGCATGCTGGCCCTCACCATCTCACCAAGGCCAAGTTACAGCCCTGGCAGCGTTCTGGCAGCCTTCCTGGTGGCCTATGGCCTGAGCCTCTTGGCCTTTCGAATTCTGAAGTGGTCTGCGCGGACCGGGCGAAAAATCGGTTTCGCTCGCCTGCTGGCAGTGGGACTGGCCCTGGGGCTGGGTGCTTCCGGCATGCACTACCTGGCCATGTCAGGCACTCATTTTGCAGACCAGAGTGTCTGCCTCACGGCCACCCTGGAGATCGCAGAGCCGGGTCTCTATGCAAGCCTGGCGGAGAACGCCTGGCTGGCTGTGGTGATTTTTCTCATGCTGATGCTGGTCAATGTGGCGGGACTACTCGCCACCGTCTACGACGCCCGGCTTGAGGCCACGGAGGAGGGTGCGCGCCGGCTGGCGATGCAGCAGCAGGAGGTGGCCGATTTCAGGAGCCGAATCATTCGAATCCTGAGCCACGAACTCAGAACACCGTTGAGTGTTCTCACCACCGGCGCAGACCTCTTGCAGGCTTCTACACGGCCGGCCACCCTGGCCATGGCCGACCGGGTGGACCAGTACTTCTCGAACCTGCACGGGGCTGTGGATCGCATCCAGCAGATCTTGTCCGAAGCCCTTCAGTTCAACCAACTGGAGTCGGGTGAACACAAAACGAGTCCGCGGAATGTGGCGCTCTCAGAGATGCTCGATGACCTGCTGGCCTGGGTCTGCACGGCGGAGGGATGCGGCAGGGATCAGGTGCTGCTCCGGGGCGATGCGAGCACGCAGGTCTGGGCCGATCCCATTTGGATCGAACTCATCTTCCGCAATTTATTGAGCAATGCCCTGAAATATGGGGCAGGGAAGCCCATTGAGGTTCGCTGGCAGACTGAGCCCGATGGGGCTCGTGTGGTTGTTGAGGTGCAAGACCACGGCATTGGCATTCCCGCGGAACTGCAGCCGGCACTGTTTCGACCATTCTCTCGGGGGCAGAATGTGGGCGCGATTCAAGGCACGGGCCTGGGCCTCTCGTTGGCCGAGCGGGCCGCCGTGGCCTGCGCAGGAGAACTTCGTCTCGTCTCATCCTCGAGTGAGGGGACATTGTTTCGGTGTGTCCTGCCCGCTGGTAGATAATTGGGCCATGTGGCGCCAATCCGAGTCCGACTCTCTCTTCGATGGTTTCGTGCGCATCCGAAGAGATATTCACGCGCACCCCGAACTCAAGTTTGAGGAGCACCGCACGGCAGAGGTCGTGGCCAACGCCCTTCGGGAGATGGCTGTGGACGAGGTGCATGTGGGCATCGGGGGCACTGGTGTGGTGGGCGTGGTGCGTGGTCGGGGCAAGGGCCCCGCCGGCGACTGCCGCGCCATTGGCCTTCGTGCGGACATGGACGCCCTTCCCATGTCCGAGAAGAATGTCTTTGAGCATGCGAGTCGACACCCTGGAAAGATGCATGCCTGCGGCCACGATGGCCACACGGCCATGCTGCTCGCAGGCGCCAGGCTCATCTGTGATGCACGAGACGATTTCGTGGGCACGGTGCATTTGATCTTTCAGCCAGCAGAAGAGGGTGGTGGCGGTGCGAAGGCCATGATCGATGACGGCCTGTTTGATCGGTTCGACTGCGATGAGGTCTATGCCATTCACAACTGGCCGGGCCTTCCGGAGGGCACCTTTGGACTGAATGCGGGGCCGATGATGGCCTCCTCGAATCAGATCGAGGTGCTTGTCAAAGGCAAGGGGGCCCATGCGGCCATGCCCCACCTGGGGGTCGACCCGGTGCTGGTAGCCAGCCATCTGATCCAGGCATTCCAGTCGGTGGTCACACGCACTTCCAAGCCTGTGGAGCCTGTGGTGGTGTCCATCACCCAGGTGCAGGCGGGCGAGGCCGTGAATGTCATCCCAGACCAGTGCCTGCTGCGTGGCACGGTGAGAACCTTCAGCATTGCGGCGCTCGATGTGGTGGAGGAGGGCCTTGCGAGAATTTGTGGCCAGCTTCCGGCCGCCTTCGGCGCTCAGGCACAACTCACCTTTGACCGCCAGTATCCACCCACCATCAACCACCCCGAGACCACCACCCGTGTGGCCGCGGTGGCACGAGACCTGGTGGGCTCGGAGCAGGTGATCTTCCCGGTGGAGCCCACCATGGGTGCGGAGGATTTCGCCTACATGCTGCTGGAGCGCCCAGGCAGTTATATCTTCTTGGGCAATGGTGAGCTCTCTGGGGATCACCGCCTCACAGGCCACGGCCTTGGCCCGTGCGCCCTGCACAACCCCAGCTACGACTTCAACGATCGGCTCATTCCGCTGGGGGCGCGTTTCTGGCGATCGCTCGTCAGATCTCGGCTCTAGCCCTGCGCCTGTAATCTTCAGCCTGTAATCTTCGGTCTGCAGCGTCGGTCTGGCGCTGCAGAACCAGATTTTTCAGGGAGTCGATATGTCTAATTTCTGTGACCTCACCGGCCTCAGAGGGCTGGTGGTGGGTGTGGCCAATGAGCACAGCATTGCGGCAGCGGCCGTCCGTGGCCTGCATGCGCAAGGTGCTCGGCTGCTGGCCACCTGTCTCAATGAAAAGGCCAGGTCGTTTGCCAGCCCTGTGACAGAGCCCCTTGGGGTGCCCCTGCTGACCTGCAATGTGGCCGAGGATGGCAGCCTTGAGGCCACCGTGGCCCAGGCGGTTGGCCAGTTGGGTGGCCTGGATTTTGTGGTGCACTCCATCGCCTGGGCGCCGCTGGAGGACCTGCATGGCCGTGTCACCGACACTTCTCGCGAAGGCTTTGAGAAGGCCATGAGCATCTCCTGCCACTCCTTTGCCGAACTGGGCCGGCTCGTGGCGCCGCACATGCCGAATGGTGGCAGTCTGATCACCATGACCTATCACGGTGCAGACGAGGTGGTTCCCAATTACGGGCTGATGGGCCCGGTCAAGGCGGCACTCGAGTCGATGGTGCGATACATGGCCTTCGAGCTGGGCGGCCAGGGGATCCGTGTGCATGCCATCTCTCCGGGGCCCGTTCCCACGAGGGCTGCCTCGGGTCTGCAGGATTTCGACAAGCTCATGGCCGAGGCGGCGAAGAGGAGCCCGCTCGGCCGCCTGGTGAGCCTCGAAGAAATTTCAGCACTCACAACCTTCCTTTGCAGCCCAGCCTCATCGGGCATGACCGGCCAGACCATCTATGTCGATGCTGGTTACAACATGATGGCCTGAGAACAACATGACCAAAGAACAGATCGAGAACACCACCTACGCCGAGATACAGGTGGGCCAGCAGGTGTCGCTGTCACGAACCCTCACTGCAGACGACATTCGTGCCTTTGCGGCCGTGTCTGGAGACACCAACCCCGCACACCTCGACCCCGCGTTTGCGAGCCAGTCCGTGATGAAGCAGGTCGTTGGCCACGGCATGTGGACGGGCTCGATCATTTCCACCATTCTGGGCACGCGCTTCCCAGGGCCGGGCACCATCTACCTGGGCCAGACCTTCCGCTTCATGAAGCCGGTGTTCGTGGGTGACACGGTCACGGCCACTGTGGAGGTGCTGGCCAAGCATGACGAGAAGGGCACGGTGCAGTTGGCCTGCCGGGTGGTGAACCAGCATGGCAAGACCGTGCTGGACGGCGAAGCCTCGGTGCTGGCCCCCACGACCAAGCATGTGGGTCCATTGGCCAATGCTCCGCGGTTTCAGCTGCTCGAGCCGGCCGATCGGCTCGATGACCTTCGGCGCCTGGCCAGGGGCATGGAGCCAGTGCGGTGTGCGGTGGTTCACCCCTGCGATGAGGGGTCCCTTCGCGGCGCCATTCTGGCCGCCGAGGCCGGCATGATTCATCCAGTCTTTGTGGCGCCGGAACGCAGGCTTCGGAGTCTGGCCGAGGAGTTGGGAATCGACCTTTCGGGCTTTGCCGTGGAGTCGGCCCTGCATAGCCATGCGGCAGCCGATCGTGCAGCCGCCATGGCGGACTTTGGCGAGGTAGAGGCGCTGATGAAGGGAAGTCTCCACACCGATGAGCTCATTCGTGCAGTGTTGGACAAGCCCAGCCTGCGCACCAAACGGCGCATGAGCCATGTCTTTCGGTTTGATGTTCCCCTCTATGCCAAGCCGCTGTTCATCACCGATGCTGCGCTCAACATCGAGCCCACGCTCATGCAAAAGGCGGACATTGCGCAGAACGCCATTGAACTGGCCCGCATGCTCGGGAATCCCTGCCCCAAGGTGGCCATTCTCTCGACGGTGGAGACCATCAATCCAGACATTCGCTCCACGATTGATGCGGCTGCGCTCTGCAAGATGCTCGACCGTGGGCAGATCACTGGCGCCCTCATGGATGGGCCGCTGGCCTTTGACAATGCCATTTCGCCAGAGGCTGTGCGCATCAAAGGCATCTCGTCGTCGGTGGCTGGCGACAGCGACATTCTTCTGGTGCCTGACTTGGAGTCGGGCAACATGCTGGCCAAGCAGTTGGAGTATTTGGCGGGCGCATCGGGCAGCGGCATTGTGCTGGGCGCCCGTGTGCCCATCGCACTCACGAGCCGGGCCGACACAGCCCAGACCCGGATGGCCTCGGCCCTCTTGACCCAGATCGTCGCCCACGCCTACCGAATGCAACGCCCGTGATCCTTGCCGTCAACATCGGCTCGTCCACCCTCAAGTACGCGGCCTATGACCTTGAGGCAGGCCGCGTGGGCATGGCCCATGCCAAGGGGCTGGTCGATGGCTTGGATGCGCTCGATGCCGCGCTTGGACGACTCACGCAAGACCTGCATCAGCGGCTTGGTGGCAGGCCCATTCAAGCCATGGCCCACCGGGTGGTGCACGGCGGCGGGGTCTTTGATGCCCCTGTGCTGCTCGATGCGTCTGTCCTCTCCACCCTGGAAACCTTTTCAGACCTGGCACCGCTGCACCAGCCGCACAACATTCGGGGTGCAAGGGCCTGCATGGCCGCCTTCCCCGACACGCCCCAGGTGGCCTGCTTCGACACGGCCTTTCATGCGAGCCTCTGGCCCGAGGAGTGCCGCTTCGCCATTCCGAGGGCTCTCCACGATCGGGGCATCCGACGGTTTGGCTTTCATGGGCTGTCCTACGATTTCCTGCGCACGGAACTGAGGGCGCGGTCCACGAGGGCCAATGGCCGGGTGGTCATGGCCCATCTGGGAAATGGGGCGAGCCTCTGTGCCATGGTGGACGGCCGCAGTGTGGCCACCACCATGGGCTTCTCGGCACTCGACGGCCTGATGATGGGCACCCGATCAGGCGCATTGGATGCGGGTGTTCTCCTGGCCCTCCTGAGAGAGGGCTGGGATGTCGACCGCCTGGAGCAGATGCTCTATCGGGAATCCGGCCTGCTGGGGGTCTCGGGTGTGTCCTCTGACATGCGCAGCCTGCGCGCATCTGAAAACCCCCATGCCCGAGAGGCGATCGAGCTCTTTGAGCATCGCGTGGTGCGAGAAATAGGTGGTCTCACGGCGGTGATGGGTGGCCTGGATGCCTTGGTCTTCACGGGCGGCATTGGAGAGCACGATGCAACCTTGCGCGAGCATGTGTGCGCTCGACTGGCGCATTTGGGTGTGAACATGGATGCGCATCGACACTCAGCACTCGTAGGCTCAGGCTCGATACACGCGGAGGACTCCAGTGCTGAGGTCTGGGTGATTCAGACCGATGAGGGCCGCGTGGCGGCCCAGCAGGCAGCCGATTTACTCCGACTCTAGGAAGCGCTGGCAGACCTCTGCGGTGTCTGGGGACAGGCCCGGCGTGGCGTAGAGCCGCTCGATGGCGGCCTGCATCTGGGCACGGCGTTTGGGTTCAAACACACGCCAGCGGTCGAGTGAGCGGGCCAGCCGAGAGGTGAGTTGCGCATTGAGGCGGTCGAGCTTGGCCAGTTCATCGGCCCAGAGGTCATAGCCCTGGC
>CAZPRT010000026.1:0-15133 GCA_964589205.1 uncultured Bordetella sp.
GGCGGCATCGCCATGGTCCTCCAGTGCACGAATGATCTCCTCGGCCATCCAATTGCGCAGCACGTAGGCCGGGTTCTTGGCCCGACGCGCGTGCTGCCAGTGGAGCACACCATGACCGGCCAGGGCCTCGGGCCTGGCAAGCAGGGCTGCGTACTGCTCCAACCAGGCTTGATCCTGCCCGGGCAGGCCAAGGCTGTTGAGCATGGGCTTCCAGCCCGCGTGTGCAAGGCCCTGACCGGGCTCGATGTGGGATGTGCCCCGAAAGAATCGGGTGAAGTCGGCGCGATGCTGTGCCATGAACTCGAAGAGGGTGCCCAGCAGCCGCTCGACATCCTTCGGGGCAAGCCCCTGGGCATCCAGGCCGAGCTTGGCCTTGAAGTGCGATTGAAAGGCCCCATCAAAGGTGGCCCGATACACGCTCACCATGCGCTCATGCAGGGCATCGAAGGCGGCTCGGTCGGGCGGGGGGCTGGACACCGCAGGCCACAAGGCAAGCAACAGTCGTTGTAAGTTCCACAGCCCAATGGTGGGCTGCTGGTCATACGCGTAGCGGCCACGGTCATCGCTGTGGTTGCAGATGTGCTGCGGCTCGAAGGCCTCCATGAACCCGAACGGGCCGTAGTCGATGGTGAGACCCAGGACAGAGAAATTGTCGGTGTTCATCACCCCATGCATGAAGCCCACAGCCGTCCAGTCGGCCATGAGTTGGGCGGTGCGTTGGGCCAGGTTCAGCACCAAGGCCTCGACCTGCTGCGCGGGCTCACCGGGCTTCGCACCGCTCATGAGCGCCGGGTCGAGTGCCGTGAGGTGATCGAGCAGCAGTCGAAGGGTCTCGGTCTGGCCGCGGCTGGCAAAGTACTCGAAATGCCCAAACCGAATGAAGCTCGGCGCCGTTCTACACACCACGGCGGCAGGCTCTGGCTGCTCGCGAAAGACCGGCGTGGTGGAGACGGCCAAGGACAGCGCACGGGTGGTGGGGATGCCCAGTGCCGCCATGGCTTCTGAGCACAGGTATTCCCGCACCGAGGACCTCAGCACAGCGCGGCCATCGGCATGCCGGGCATACGGCGTGCTGCCTGCGCCTTTGAGCTGAAACTCACGGCCGTTGATCTGGCCCAGGCACAGGGCGCGACCATCACCGAGTCGGGGCACGAACACGCCGAACTGATGGCCTGCGTAGACGGTGGCGTAACTGGCCTGCTCGGCCAGCGTGGCCTCTGCGCAGAGCAGGGCGCGCCAGGCAGACGAGGCCATCAGCCGGTCTGGGCTCAGGCCAACCTCTGCACAGGCCGCAGGCGACACGCTCACGAGCCGAGCATCCGCCAGCGGTGTGGGGTCGCAGGCGAACCAGAGTGGGTCATCCATCACAGGCAGCGCCGCAAAGCCAGGGGCGACTGCGACACCGAGCTCGGCCGCGCTCACCACGGGAGCGCTGCGGCTGGGTCGGTGGGGCGCAAGGGGGGGCAGCTGCGGCATGAAGGACATGCGGCATCTTAAGTCTTGGTATGGTTTGAGCCCATGAAGACCTCAATCCCTTATCGCTTTACCCCGTTTGTGGCCCAGCTCGGTGTGGAGATGGTGCATGCCGATGCAGACCACAGCGAGATTCGCCTGGTGTTGGAGGACCGGCACCTCAATGGCCTGGGCGTGGCCCACGGCGGCCTTCTCATGACGCTCTTGGATGCAGCGATGGCCGCAGCCGCTCGGGCCAAAGACCCCGATGGCCATGGCGTGGTCACCATTGAGATGAAGACCAGTTTCCTGCGTCCAGCCAAGGGCGTGCTCTCGGCGTTCGGGTACTGCGACCACCATTCCACGGGCATGGCATTTTGTCGCGGCGAGGTGCGCGACGGCGCCGGCCGACTACTGGCCCAATCGATGGGGACCTTCCGACGCATGCGCGACCAGGCCCGGGTGTCCAGGCCGCAGTCTGAGATTCGATCAGATTAGCGGGCGGCTTGGCGCGGGTGGTGAGAGCGGCACCTCGTAGGGCAGGCTGCCAGGCTCAAGCGGTGTGCGGGAGCCGCAGAGCATCAGGCCTCCAGCCTTCCAGGCATCCAATTGCGCGCTGATGAGGGCGAGGCTGTGCTCGCCTTGCTGGGCAGACATCACCACATCGCCCTGCACCTCACCAGCGCCATCGCAGACCGTCTGGCCGGGGCTGGCCGGCGCGCCCTGCCAGCGCACCAAGAACATCCGTGTCTTGAGCTTGCCCAGGTAGTGGCTTCGGGCCACCACTTCTTGTCCGGGGTAACAGCCTTTGGTGAAGCTGACCCCCCCCACGAGTTCGAGGTTCACCATTTGTGGAACGAACTGCTCGACGGTCTCGGGCCAGATCCAGGGGTGGCCGCAGGCCATGTCCTCGGCCAGCCAGTCGTCCTGGCTGGCGGCGGGCTCCGGGGTTGCAGGGGGCGTCGAGGCTTGCGTGATGATCCAGACGCGCGCGGCGCCGGATGGGCCGGCCGAGACGCCTAGGGCAAAGCCGTCCTCGTCCAGGCTCAACACCTCCCCTGGTGCGGGCTGCCCTGCCTGAAGCCATGCGCCGTGCACCTGGTGCGGCAGCAGGCTGATGACCACCTTGGCCCGGAGCACAAACATGCGCAGTCGTTTGGCGGTTTGTTCGGCCAGGGCCTGGGGCAGCAGGGCCAGAAATCGCTCCGGGCCCGGCGACCAGAGCCGAAGGATGGCCAGCAGCCGTCCCTTGGCCGAGCAGTAGCCCTGCAACTGATGCTGGCCAGCCTCCGGCAACTGATTCGTGAGCTGGCTCAGCAGAAAACTGGCCGCGTCTGGCCCCTTGAATTCCAGCACTTGGAAGGCCATGGAGGGGCTGAGGCGTTGAAGGTTCATGCCCCTTTAATATAGCGGGGATGAGAGTCTCGAGCGCCCTGCGATGGACCCTTGCCCTATTTTTCCTGGGGTTGTTCTGCCTGGCATTGGCTGCGGCGGCGGCCTGGTTTTGGTTGTCCCGGCCATTGGTGCCGCCCGGGCCCTCCCGCACCGGTGGCATCGAGCTGGTGATTCCTGCTGGCAGCACCGCCCCTGCCATTGGTTTTCTGCTGGCCGATGCGGGCCTGGACATCACCCCAACGGCCTTTGCGCGAACGGCCAGGGTCCTGAACCTCCACACCAAGCTTCGTGCGGGCGTGTATCTGCTCAAACCCGGCGATTCACTCTGGGTGGTGTTGCAACGGGTGTCCCGAGGCCAGGCGCTGCAAGAATCGGTGACGATCATTGAGGGATGGACCTTTGCCCAGGCACTGCGCCAGGTGCAGTCGCACCCGGGCGTGCGGGTGACCCTGCCGCCCGACCCGGCGGCTGCAGCGCCCATGCTCGCCCAGGCAGCGGGGCTGCCGCTGGCCAGCCCAGAGGGCTGGATCTTCCCCGACACCTACCTGTTTGAGCGCGGCAGCACCGATGTGTCCATTCTTGCCCGCAGCATTCGGCTTCAGCAACGGGTATTGGCCGAGGCCTGGGAGGCCCGAAATGTCCGGGTGGCCGTGGCCTCTCCCTACGAGGCACTCATTGTGGCCTCCATGATTGAGAAGGAAACCCAGGTCGAGGCCGATCGCAACCGGGTCTCGGCCGTCTTCCACAACCGCCTTCGCATCAACATGCCACTCCAGTCAGACCCGACCGTGATCTATGCGCTTGGGCCCGCCTTCGATGGGAATTTGCGCCGCAACGACCTGCGGTTGAAGTCTGAGTTCAACACCTACTACGTTCGTGGCCTGCCACCCACCCCCATTGCCAACCCGGGCCGGGCGGCCCTGGTGGCCGCAATGAGCCCGGACCCCATCAAGGCGCTTTACTTTGTGGCCAAGGGCAACGGCCACTCGTACTTCAGCGAAACTCTGGCCCGCCACAACCATGCCGTGAATCACTTCCAGCGCCAGCTTGGGCCACCGCCTCCACCGGAGGATGCGCCATGATGATTGTCTTGGAGGGCATCGATGGGTCGGGCAAGAGCACCCATCTGGATTTCCTGAAGGCCTGCGCCCAGCGCCAGGCCTCGGAGGTGGTCATGACCCGTGAGCCCGGTGGGAGCCCCCTGGCTGAGCGCCTGCGCACAGAGATTCTTCAAACGGCCATGGATCCGATCGCCGAGCTGTTGCTGGTCTTTGCAGCCCGACGAGACCATCTCACGCAGACGGTATGGCCCGCCTTGGCGCGGGGCGCCTGGGTCATATCTGACCGCTACGTGGATTCAAGCTTGGCTTATCAGGGTGCGGGCCGGGGGCTCCCGGAAGAGGAGATTCTTGCGCTGATGCGCCTGGTCGAGGGCGACTGGCAGGGCCCCGATTGGGTCATTTATTTCGATTGTCCAGCCCAAGTGGCGGAGGCCCGGCGGGCAGAACGTGCCGCGAGGCAAGGGACAGTGCCGGTTGAGCCACAGCAAGCGGATCATCGCCGTGAGGCAGCCGCCCCGGATCGGTTTGACGCCGAGGGCACCGCGTTTTTTGAGCGTGTGCGCGAGGGCTATCGCCGAGCCGCTGCACGCCGGGGCGCAAAAGCCCTCTGGGTGGATGGAACACTTCCGATCCCGGACATACAGAAAATACTTGAAGAAAAGATTTTTAATCATTGAATATAAAAGATAATATTTTGTTTGAGGCCTGGTGGAAGGTGGCCCAGTCGCTGCGAGATCGCGACTTCGGTGCCGCCCTGTTGGTGGCCCCGCCTGGCTTGGGGGTGGCCGATTTTTCAGTGACGGTTGCGGCCGGCCTGCTCTGTCATCAGCCGCAGCCAGACGCGTCGCCCTGCGGGACATGCCCGAGTTGTAGATGGGTGGAGGAGGGCCAGCATCCCGATTTTCGTTGGATTCGTCCGGCCTCGGAGCAGCAGTCCGAGGAGGAGGGCGGCTCCGATTCAGATGCCCAGCAGCCGGCTGCGAGCGATGAGATTCGCATCGACCAAATCCGTGGCCTGGCCACCTTCGTGCAGACCAGTGCCCACCGGGGCGGCCACCGGGTTGCGGTCATTGGCCCGGTCGAGCGACTCAACCATGCTGCTGCCAATGCCTTGCTCAAAAGCCTGGAGGAGCCCACCGAGGGCCTGCACTACCTTCTCTATGGGGAGCGGCTGCAGGGTGTTCCAGCCACCATTTTGTCGCGTTGCCGCCGTCTGAACCTGCCTGCGCCGCCAGCCGTCGTGGCTGCGCACCGGGCTGCGCAGGCCGAGCAACTCGCGTGGCTGGTGGGCCTGCTCTCGGAGCCACGCCTTGCGCCCATGGCCTGGGCTGAGCGTGCCGCCACGGCCGGTGATGCCCCCGCAGTGATTGGGCTCCTGCAGCTCTGGCTCAGTGATGTCATTCGGGTCCGGCTGGGCCTTCCTGTGCAACACTTTCCTGCATCACAGCCTGCGCTGACCGCGCATGCAAAGGCCTCTGCCCAGCAGAGCCTGGCGAGCCTCTCAGACGGGCAGGCTTTGCTGATGCAGCGGTCGCGCCAGGCGCGTCATCCCCTGAACCCCAGGCTTTTCATGGAGACTGTTTTTGATGAATTCTGCTGCGCCATCGCGCCCCGAACCGCCGACGCCAGCCCGGGCTGAGCTGGCCTTTGCCGACTCGCACTGCCACCTGAACTATGAGGGGCTGGCCGGGCGGACGGACGAGGTCCTTCAGCGCATGGCTCAGGCGGGCGTGAGAAGGGCGCTGAACGTTTGCACCACGCTGGAAGAGGCCGATCAGGTGGTGGACATGGTTCGGCCCCACGAGCATCTGGTCGCCTCGGTGGGTGTGCATCCGGACTACGAGGCGGTGGGCCAGGAGGCCACGGTGGAGGAGCTGGTCCGCCGAGGTGCAGATCCCAAGATTGCAGCCATTGGCGAGACGGGGCTGGATTACTTTCGCTTGAAGGGCAACCTAGACTGGCAGCGCGAGCGCTTTCGCATTCACATTCGGGCCGCCCGAACCTTGGGCAAGCCGCTCATCATTCACACGCGAGAGGCCCCCGAGGACACGCTGCGCATCCTCCGAGAAGAGAACGCCCACGAGGTGGGCGGGGTCATGCATTGTTTCACGGAGTCTTGGGAGGTGGCCCAGCGGGCCATGGAGCTCAACTTTCTCATTTCCCTCAGCGGCATTGTGACGTTTAAGAACGCGACGCAAGTTCATGAAGTTGCTGAGAAAACACCCATGGATCGGCTGATGATTGAGACCGATTCACCGTTCCTAGCGCCGGTGCCACATCGGGGCAAGACCAATGAGCCGGCCTGGGTGGTTCATGTGGCCCAGCGCATTGCAGACCTGAAGGGAATGCCGCTCGAGACCGTGGCCAAGGCCACGATGGTCAACTTCGAGCGGTTTGCTTCTGTCGCATAATGTTTATTATGTAAACTCCAGCACGGGCCTGTGCGTAGCGCAGAGCTTTGCACCCCCACCCTGGGCCGAGACCGCTCCCAGGGGGGGCCTACCGGCTGGTATTACAGCCGCTCAAACACCACGGCAATGCCCTGACCGCCACCGATGCACATGGTGGCCAGGCCGTAGCGTTTGCCGGTGCGGTGGAGTTCGTGGATGCACTTGGTGGCGATGATGGCGCCGGTGGCACCCACGGGATGGCCCAGTGCAATGGCACCCCCGTTGACATTCACCTTGGCCGGGTCGAAGCCCAGCACCTTGGTCACCGACAGGGCCTGGGCCGCGAAGGCCTCGTTGGACTCGATGACGTCGATCTGGTCGAGCTTGAGTCCGGCGCGCTCCAGGGCAATCTTGGTGGCAGGAATTGGGCCCTCACCCATCACCTCGTTGGGCACCCCAGCCACTGCATAGCCCGCCACGCGGGCCAATGGTTTTTGGCCATTCTTGGCGGCCACACCGGCCTCGGCCAGCACCAGGAATGAGGCCGCATCGTTGATGCCAGAGGCATTTCCGGCGGTCACGGAGCCATCCTTCTTGAAGGCAGGCTTCATCTTGGCCAATGCCTCCATGGTGGTGGCCCGGGGATGCTCGTCGGTGTCGAAGGTCACATCGCCCTTGCGGGTCGAGATGGTGATCGGCACGATCTGGTCCTTGAAGCGGCCCTCTGCGATGGCCTTGGCGGCCCGGTTCTGGGATTCCAAGGCAAAGGCGTCTTGGTCCTCGCGCGAGAGGTTGTGCTTGGTGGCCAGGTTCTCGGCCGTGATGCCCATGTGGCCCACGCCAAAGGGGTCTGTGAGCACCGCCACCATCATGTCAATGAGCTTGGTGTCACCCATGCGGGCCCCGTTGCGCATGGCCTGGCTCAGGTAGCCACCGCGGCTCATCACCTCTACCCCTCCCCCAATGCCGTAATCGCTGTCGCCCAGCAGGATGTTCTGGCTGCTCGAGACCACGGCCTGCAGGGCCGAGCCGCAGAGCCGGTTGATGGTGAGTGCCACAGAGCTCATGGGCAGGCCGGCCTGAATGGAAGCCACGCGGGACACATAGGGTGAGCGCGACTCGGTGGGCACGCAGTTGCCCACCACCACATAGTTCATGAGCGCAGGATCGGCGCCGGACCGAGCAATCGCCTCCTTCATGACCATGCCACCGAGCTCTGAGGGCTCGAGGCTTGAGAGGCTGCCACCAAATCCGCCGATGGCGGAACGCACTGCACTGAGGACCACGACATCACGCATTTGCTGTCTCCTTGATTGAATGCCGATAAAAACCATCGAGGTCGTAGTCGTCACTGTCGGTGACCTCGACCTCCACAAATGAGCCGATCTCCACCGACACCGGGTGGCGGCTGTCGGGGGCGCGGTGAATGCGAATGACGCCGTCGATCTCCGGGGCGTCCGCGGCGGTTCGACCGATCAGGCAGCCCTCCTCCTCATCCACGTCGTCGATGAGGGCCACCACCCGCCGACCCACCCAGCGTGCAAGGCGGGCGGCGGAAATGTCGGCCTGGTGGGCCATGACCTGCTCCTGTCGCGCTTTGCGAAGTTCATCGGGCACGGGGTCGGCCAGCGCATTGGCCGTGGCGCCCTCCACGGGGCTGTATGCAAAGCAGCCCACCCGATCGAGCTGGGCCTCGGTGAGGAAGTCGAGCAGGCCCTGGAACTCCGCCTCGGTTTCACCGGGAAAGCCAGCAATGAAGGTGCTTCGAATGGTGAGGTCGGGGCAGACACGGCGCCAGGCTGCGACGCGTTCCAGCACCTTCTCTGCCGAGGCCGGGCGCTTCATGCGCTTTAAGGTGTCTGGGTGGCCGTGCTGAAACGGGATGTCCAGGTAGGGCAGCACCAGGCCCTCGGCCATGAGCGGCAGGATGTCATCCACATGCGGGTATGGGTAGACATAATGCAGGCGCACCCAGACGCCGAGCCGGCCGAGCTCCTTCACCAGTTCGGTCATGTGCGTGCGCACGGGCCGGCCATCCACGAAGTCTGTGCGATGCCGGAGGTCCACTCCATAGGCCGACGTGTCCTGGGAGATGACCAGAATCTCCTTCACGCCAGACTTCACGAGGGCCTCGGCCTCTCGCATCACCTCGCCAATCGGCCTGGAAACCAAGTCCCCGCGCATCGATGGAATGATGCAGAAGCTGCACCGATGATTACAGCCTTCAGAGATCTTCAGGTACGCATAGTGGGCCGGGGTGAGCCGAATGCCCTGCTCCGGCACGAGATCGATGAACGGGTCGTGGGGCTTGGGCAGGTGCGCATGGATTGCGGCCATGACCTCGGCCGTGGCATGCGGCCCTGTGACCGCCAAAACCTTGGGATGCACACTTCGGATGAGGTCTTTTCCGCCCGCACCTGGCTTGTTGCCCAGGCAGCCCGTCACGATGACCTTGCCGTTTTCAGCCAGCGCTTCGCCGATCGCATCCAGGCTCTCCTGAACTGCCTCATCGATGAACCCACAGGTGTTCACCACCACCAGGTCGGCCTGATCGTAGCCTGACGAGATGCCGTAGCCCTCTGCCCGCAATTGGGTCAGGATGCGCTCGGAATCAACCAGTGCCTTCGGGCACCCCAGTGAGACAAATCCAACCGTGGGCTCCGACATGCGCTACTTGGTGTCCTTGTCTTTGGGTGGAAACGAGAAGCCCGACATCATGCTCTTGGCATTGTTCTGCATCTGCTCTTCCATCTGCATGAAGACCTTTTTGCTCTGCTCAATGTAGTTGGTCATGAGGTTCTGCATCATCGGGGCCTGGCCTGCCATGAACTGTGTCCAGGCCTCCTGCCCCGCAGCGCCCTTGCCTCCCACAAAGGCGCCAGACTGCTCCTTGAGCTTGGTCTGGATGTCGGTGAAGGCCTGAATGTTCTTCTCGAGGTAGCTGCCCATCATGCCCTGCATGGCATTGCCATAGAAGCGAATGACATTGGCCAAGACCTGGGCCGAGAAGATGGGCGCCCCAGCCGACTCCTCCTCGAGAATGATTTGTAGCAGGATGCTGCGGGTGAGGTCCTCGTTGCTCTTGGCGTCGATCACGGAGAAGTCCTCGTGAGACAGCACCAGTTCCTTGACATCGGCCAGCGTGATGTAGGTGCTGGTTCGGGTGTCGTAGAGCCGCCGGTTGGGGTACTTCTTGATGAGTCGTTGCTGATCTTGCTTGGCCATCTCCGCCCTCCTTCGAGCCTCAGCTCATGTGCAGACCACCATTGAGTGAGAAGTCTGCGCCCGTGGCAAAGCCACTGTCATCCGATGCAATCCAAGACACGATCGAGCCGATCTCCCCCGGCTCGCCCAGCCGCTTGACCGGAATCGTGCCCACGATTTTCTCGAGCACCTCGGGCTTGATGGCGCGCACCATGTCGGTGCCAATGTAGCCCGGTGAGACCGTGTTGACGGTGACACCCTTGGCCGCGAGCTCCTGGGCCAGTGCCATGGTGAAACCATGAATGCCAGCCTTGGCCGTGGAGTAGTTGGTCTGGCCAAACTGCCCCTTCTGGCCATTGACCGACGAGATGTTGATGATGCGGCCCCAGCCCTTGCCCACCATGCCCTCCACCACCTGTTTGGTGACGTTGAAGAGGCTGGTGAGGTTGGTCTCAATCACGGCATCCCACTGCTCCCGAGACATCTTGACGAAGAGGCCATCGCGGGTGATGCCAGCGTTGTTGACGAGGACATCGGGGTTGCCGTGCTCGGCCTTGACCTTGTCGAAGGCATCGACGGTGGACTGCCAGTCGCCCACATTGCCCACTGAGGCGTAGAAGGTGAAGCCATCCTCCTTTTGTTCGGCCAGCCATTTGGCGTGATCGCGGCTGGGGCCGCAGCCTGCAATGACTTTGAAGCCTGCAGCGTGCAGCCGGCGGCAGATCGATGTGCCGATGCCCCCCATGCCCCCCGTGACGTATGCGATTTTTTGGCTCATGTGTTCTCTCCTTGTTGTTTTTTATAGGGGCCTGCGAGCGGGTTTATTTGCCGTGTCGAACTCCCACGTAACGGCCCGGGGCCGGCTCAATGACCTTGTAACGGGGTGCCTTGCCCGCCTTCTTGGGCGGGGCCACCGCCGGACCCTGGTGCTTGGAGAGCCAGGCGGCCCAGTCATTCCACCAGCTGCCTGGAATTTCCTTGGCCTTCGAGAACCAGTCGTCGGCCGACTTTCCAAGGCCTTCCGCCACCCAGTGAGACCGCTTGTTCTTCGAAGCCGGATTGATGCTGCCCGCCACGTGACCACTGGCGCCCAGCACAAAACGAGTCTTGGGGCCGAACTGCGTGGCACTCGACCAGGCGGCCTCCCAGGGCACGATGTGGTCCTCGCGGGCGCCCATGGCATAGACGGGCAGCTTCACCTTGCGAATGTCGATCTTCTCGCCGGCGATGGAGACCTTGTTGGGCTTGATGAGGTTGTTCTCGAGGTACGTATTTCGTAGGTACCAGGTGAAGAAAGGCCCAGGCAGGTTGGTGCTGTCCGAATTCCAATAGAGGATGTCGAAGGGCGGTGGGCTCTCGCCTTTCAGATAGTTCTTCACCACGTAGTTCCAGACCAGGTCGTTGGGCCGCAGGAACGAGAAGGTCGTGGCCAGCTCCTGGCCCGGGAGAATGCCACCCTGCCCAATCGAGGCCTCGCGCATACAGACATGGTCTTCATTGATGAAGATGTCCAGCACGCCGGTGTTGTCGAAATCCACCAGCGTGGTCATGAGGGTGAGGGAGTGAACCGGGCTCTGCCCCCGTGCCGCCAGCACCGCCAGCGCGGTGACCGTCATGGTGCCGCCCACACAGAAGCCCAGCACATTGAGGTCGTCGCTGCCAGCGATCTCGTTGGAGACCTCAATGGCTTTCAGAATGCCGCTCTCGACATAGTCATCCCAGCGCAGCTGGCCCTGCTCAGGGCCGGGATTGCGCCAGGAAATGAGAAACACCGTATTGCCTTGATCCACTGCAAACTTCACCAAAGAACTCTCGGGCTGGAGGTCCATGATGTAGAACTTGTTGATGGATGGCGGCACCAGCAACAGGGGCCGACTGCCCACTTTTGCCGTGCTGGGGGCGTATTGAATGAGCTGGAAGACCTCGTTTTCGAAGACCACCGATCCCGGGGTGGTGGCCAGATTTTTGCCGAGTTCGAAGACGGATTCATCGGTCTGGGAGATGCGTCCCTTGTTCATGTCGCGCAGCAGGTGTTCGATGCCCGAGCGCAGGCTCTCGCCCTTGGTGTCGAGCATCTTCTGCTGGGCCTCTGGGTTGGTGGCCAGGTAATTGGCGGGCGATGTGGCATCCACCCACTGCTGCACCATGAACTTGAGCTTTTGCTGCGCCTTGGGCTCCATGTCGAGGGCATCGGTCATGGCCATCAGCGCCTCTGAATTCAGCAAGTAGAGCGCGGCCATGGCCGAAAACGGGGGGTTATTGAGCCAGGCATTGCCCGCGAAACGTCGGTCGGCGGCGGCGACCTTGCCAGCCTCCTCCGGAGAGGTCATCAGGGCGGAGAGCCGCTGGAAATAGTCTTGTTGGATGGCTTGCAGCCGATCGTTGATCGGCTTGAAGGCGGGCTCGTTCATGCGCACTTCTCTCCCTCTGATGGGTGACTGGGATTCACCTTTTCCTTATGTGCGCCCATTGTGCGCGGCAGTGCGGCGGAAATCAAATGCCTGTGCACCAGATTGCGGCAGCGAAACGGCCGCACTGCGGCTGCCGTCGGAAGGAGAAAAAACGGTCCGGGTTTGAGGCTGTGCATCGCCCGTCAGTGGCCAAGCCGAGGAAGACCCCGTTGGCCCTCCCCCATCGCCCCAGCCGGTCTTGGGCCAGGCCGTGAAGGTCAGCCCAAAAGTGGCCCTGACGCCCCGCAGCAAAACGGATGGGGTCCTCGGGAAAGGCCGCCAGCACATCCTGGCCCACTTCAAAGGCGGTGGGCCCAATGGCTGGGCCCAGCCACACTCGAAAGGCATGCGGGCCCGAATGCTGCGCATCGGCTGCCTGACACATGGCGTCCAAAAGGTTCTCGATCACGCCGGCGGCCAACCCCCGCCAGCCTGCGTGGGCGGCCCCCACCAGGGCAAGCCGTTCGTGGCTCACCAGCACCGGGATGCAGTCGGCCGTCATGATGGTGCAGGCCAGCCCGGGCTGCTGGGTCCAGACGGCATCGCATTCCAATTGGTCATCGGGCGCATCGCCCGTGAGGGCCACCACGCGACTCCCATGCACCTGACGAAGCCACACGGGCCGAGCCCCGATGGCCTGCGCAAAGGAGAGGCGGTTTCGCGCCACGGCGGTGGGATCGTCGCCCACATGGCTGCCCAGGTTCAGGCCCATGGGCCCCTCGCCCCGATGGCTGAGGGCTGCGCGCACGCCCGCTGGGAATCCGGCGATGGAATCAATCATGGACCAGCATCAGGTGATCCGCGGAGATGCCCACCGCGGCCACCAGGCTCTGAAAATCAGGGGGTGGGGCGGCCTGGACCAGCACGGGTGCCCCCGTGGCGGGGTGGTCAAAGCGCAGGCTTGCGGCGTGCAGGGCCTGTCGCGCCCATCCATCGGGCAGCGCAAGCCTCGGCGCGGCCTGACGATAGGTCTGATCGCCCAGAATGGGCAGCCCGATCGACTGCAGGTGCACCCGAATTTGGTGCGTTCTTCCCGTCTCGAGTCGGCATTCGATGAGGGACACGGCCCTGCCCTCCCACCGGCCCTCAGCCCTGGGGTGCAGGTGGGTTGTGGCGGGCTTGCCGTGAGGCTCTGGCAGCACCGCCATGCGTTGTCGGTCACGCGGGTCTCGGCCCAGCTGACCCACCACGCTTCGCTGCTGGCCCAGCACCCCCCAGGCCAAGGCCAGGTAACGCCGCTGCACTGTGCGCGCCTGCAGCTGCCGAACCAGCTCGGTCTGAGCCTCCAGGGTCTTGGCCACGACCATCAGGCCTGTGGTGTCCTGGTCGAGCCGATGCACGATGCCGGCCCGCGGCACCTCACGGAGTGCACGACAGTGGTGCAGCAGCCCATTCAAGAGCGTGCCGCCCGCATGCCCCGCGGCCGGGTGCACCACCAGCCCGGCTGGCTTGTTGACCACCAGAACCGTGTCGTCCTCATGAAGAATGGCCAATGGCATCGGCTCGGCCAACCACTCTCCCTGAGGCTCGGGCGCAGGCGGGTTGACCTCGATCCAGTCCAGTGCTTTGAGCACACGACTCGGCCGAACCACCTGGCCATTGACCAGCACCGCGCCCTCCTCGATCCAGCCCTGCAGGCGCGCTCGAGAATGCATGCTGAGCCAAGCCGACAGGAATCGGTCAAGCCGCTGGCCAGCCGCATTCGCGTCGACCCGCATGCGCAGCGGGCTGATATCATCAGACGGCTCACCATCGAGGTCGGTGGAATCGTCCGACGCTGAATAATCATCTGGCTGCAACAGGACCGCTCTCCAATGAATCACATGCTGCTCAAGCTTCGCAATCTATCACTCGTGTTCCTCGCGGTGCTCATGACGGGATGTGCCGCGGACATGGCGGCCCGCGATGAGACCATCAATTGGACAGCCGATCGCCTCTATGCCGAGGCCAAGGACGAAATGTCTGCAGGCAACTGGGCCCAGGCCATCACGCTGCTCCAGAAGCTCGAGTCGAGGTTTCCCTTCGGGCGTTACGCCCAGCAGGCCCAGATCGACACGGCCTATGCCCATTGGAAGGACAACGAACTTGGCCTGGCCCTCGCTGCGGTCGATCGCTTCCTACGGCTCTACCCAAACCACGAGTCGGTGGATTACGTCCTCTATCTCAAGGGCCTGATCAACTTCAACGACCGCGCCACCCTGTTCACCTCGGTCAGTGGCGAAGACATGGCCGAGCGCGATCCCAAAGCCGCACGCGAGGCCTTCGACACCTTCAAGGAACTGGTGGCCCGATTCCCCAACAGCAAGTACGCCGAAGATGCCGCCGCACGCTCACGGTTTCTCATCAATGTGTTGGCCCAGAACGACGTGCATGTGGCGCGCTACTACCTCCGGCGCGGGGCGCATCTGGCGGCCGTGAATCGGGCGCAGACCGTGGTCAAACAATTCCAAGATGCACCGGCTGTGGAGGAAGCCCTTGCCCAGATGGTGCATGGCTATCAGGCCCTGGGCTTGGAGCAGTTGAGCAAAGATGCCCGCCGGGTGCTGGAGGCCAACTATCCCAAGAGCCCCTACCTCACCCAGGCCTACGACCCTCGCAAACGCGGAGGTATCGATGGCGCGTCTGAATCAGGTGGGGTCTGGTCCAAGCTGAAGGTCTGGGAAAAACTCCCGAGCCTCTTCTAGTCTCCTCGTGCGCCGAAAGGCGGGCAGGCTTTTGAGCATCTGCCGGCCATAGGCCGACTCCGCCAGCCGTCGATCACCAACCACCAGCACCCCACGGTCGGTCTCCGTTCGGATCAGTCGGCCTGCCCCCTGCTTGAGGGCCAGCGTGGCCTCGGGCAGTTGAATCTCCCGAAAGGGGTCGCCGCCTCGGGCGCGGCAGGCCGCCATGCGTGCCTCCAGAATGGGGTCATCGGGTGACGCAAATGGCAGCTTGTCGATGATCACCAGAGACAAGGCCGTGCCTGGCACATCCACGCCCTCCCAAAAACTCGCGCTGCCCACCAGAATGCCCTGACCATCGGCACGAAAGGCCGCAAGTAACCTGTCACGGGCGGCCTCCCCTTGCACATGGACGTTTCGCTGCAGCCGACCGGCCTTGCGCCATGCCTCCAGCCGCACCCGGGCCTGCTCCACCGCACGCAAACTTGTGCAAAGCACGAAGATGCCGCCAGGCGAGG
>CAZPRT010000027.1:0-2176 GCA_964589205.1 uncultured Bordetella sp.
CAAATGGCCATCTCACGTGCCCGTGAGTTCGAGGCCGATCGCGGTGGTGCCGAGCTCTCGGGCGATCCCATGGCCCTGGCCAGCGCCCTGTCCAAGATCGATCACATGGCCCGTGGCATCCCGTTTGCCGCGGCCCAGGCCCATCCGGAGACGGCGCAAATGATGATTCTCAACCCACTGTCGGGTGGTGGGCTTGCAGGGTTGTTTGCCACGCATCCAGCCACCGAGGAGCGCATCGCCCGCCTGCAGCAGATGGCGGGTGGGCTGCGTGCCTGAGGCAGCCGAGAATCCTTCTCACCGATCACCGCCCCTATGGCGGCAGATGCTGCAGGCCGTCGAGGCCATGGTGGTGGGCCTATCGGACCAAGCCCGTCTGGGGGTGTTGGCCCCCCATCTCTCACCCGCAGTTGAAGACCTTCGCTATGCCGCCTGGCGCGCCTGGGGCCTGACCCAGGTTCGTCTGGCCCGCCTGGTCAGGCGGCCCCCCGATCGCAGGCTGGTGGCCCTGCTGGCCGTGGCCTTCTCATGTCTGCAGCGCCAGTATCGGGACCCTGCCGTCGTGGTGGACCAGTCTGTGCGCGCTGCCCGTGAGTTGGGCCGCGAGCCGGCAGCCCGCTTTGTCAACGGATTGCTGCGCCGGGTGTTGGCCGACCCCGATGCGGCCCAGGCCGACCTCTCCGAGCCCATGGCGCAGTTCAACGTACCGCCGTGGTGGCACGACCGGCTCGTGTCCGATTGGGGCCAGCCACAGGCCCAGGACATCTTGCGAGCAAGCCAAGCGCGACCGCCACTGTGCCTGCGGCTCATGGGCACCGAAGCGCAGCAGCGGGACACCCAGGCGCGCATGCGGGCCGCCGGCCTTCAGCTGCAGGTCCATCCAGAAGATGCGGCCTGTGTCTGGGTGCATCCGCCGCGACCCGTTCAACAGATTCCCGGATTCGAGCAGGGCTTGTTCCGAGTGCAGGATGCAGCCGCGCAGACGCTCGCCCGGCACCTCGGCCCAACAGACGAATCGAATTGCGCAGGCGAGGTCTGGCTGGATGCGTGCGCGGCCCCCGGGGGGAAGACCTTCCTCATGGCCGAGCAGTCGCACCGCACGGTCTGGGCGGTGGACCAGTCGGCGGCCCGAATGGCCCGGCTGGAGACCGAACGCATCCGCCTGGCCGACCACCTTCGGGGCGCCATTGAAACCCGCCGCTGGGATTGGACGCAGCCGGGCGCTGTTCCTGGGCTGCCGGCGCAATTCGATGGCGTGGTGCTCGATGCCCCTTGCTCCGCCTCTGGCGTGGTGCGGCATCATCCAGAGATTCCGTGGCGACAATCGGAAACGGCGCTTGCGGCCTTGGTGGCGCGGCAGGCAACGATTCTCGATAAGCTTTGGCAACTGCTCAAACCAGGGGGCCAATGTTGGCTGATCACATGTTCTGTTTTTCGCGCCGAGGGCGAGGACCAGGCAGCGGCCTTTCAGGCGCGATGGCCACAGGCCCGGCGATGTCCGTCGCCGGGTCATGTGTTCCCGAGTGCCGAGACGACGCCGGCCGGCATGGTGGTGGGCCATGATGGCTTTTTCCATGCTTGTTTTGAGAAGCTGGCTTAGTCGACCAAGGCTTCCCGTGGTCCTCGTGGTCATGCACGGGCTGCTGGTTCTTCAAGCTGTGCTGCCTGCGGCCTGGGCCACGGAGCCCCCGGGGCCTCCTCCGGGCGCGAACCTTTCTGTGGCCGATGTTCAGGCGCAGCTGGACGAAGAGTCGAGCGCCGTTGTGCTGAGCGGCCAGGTCAGCGTCTCGCTGAGCCCAGTCTTGGTTCAGGCCATCGAGCGCGGGGTGACACTCTCTTTCTTGTCGGAGTTCAGTCTTGTGCGACCCCGTTGGTGGTGGTGGGACGATGAGCGGCTTCGGGTCACCCGCCAGGCCAGCCTCACCTTTCACCCGGTGTCTCGGCAGTTTCGAGTCAGTGTGGATGGGGCCAAGCCACAGGCCTTCTCCGACCTCACGGAGGCCTTGAAGGCATGCCTGGCGGTGCGCGGGTGGCGGGTGCTTCAGTCGCATCAATGGCCGGAGGGCCTGGAGGGTCGGCTGCGGCTGCAGCTCGATCCCAGTGCCCTGCCCAAGGCCCTTCAAGTGACGGCCATCGCCAGCGAGGACTGGGTCTTGTCATCTGGGCGTGTGAAGGTGGC
>CAZPRT010000027.1:2276-14754 GCA_964589205.1 uncultured Bordetella sp.
TCGTTCATGAGCCTGGCCCTTCGACTGGGCTTGCTGGTGGTGGTGCTGTCGGCAGCGGTCTTCCTCGCCCTGCTGGCCATGGCCTCGGGCCAGGAGAGCCGACTGGACGACTGGTATGCATGGCTCGTGGGCATGAACCTGGTGTTGTCGGCGGCGATGGCCACCCTGGTGGTCTTGGTGCTGGCCCGAACTTGGCGACGACATCGGCAGCGGGTTTTTGGCTCCAGGCTCATGATTCGGCTCGCACTGGCCTTTGCGCTGATGGGCATTGTGCCGGTGGGCCTGGTGGCGGTGGTCTCGTCTCAGTTTCTGGCCAAGACCATCGACAGCTGGTTCTCACAGAGTGTGGATGGCGGCCTGGAGTCTGGGGCTGCATTGGGACGGGCCACGCTGGAGGCCATTCAGGTGGAGGCCATGACACAGGCCAGGCGCCTGGCCTTGGCCTTGGAGGCCCAGCCCGACGATGCCTTGAGTGAGGCGGTTGAGACCCTCACCGATGGCCGCGATGGGCTTGAAGTGCTGGTGCTCAATGCGAAGGGTCGGGTGCTGGCCATTCGCAGCGCCTCCCTGTTTCGGCTGGTGCCGGACATGCCCTCGGCCGAGGCACTCAACCGTGCCCGAGCAGCCCGCCAGTTTGTGATCATCGAGCCACGGCCAGACGGACCGCCTTGGGGCCTGCAGGTCCGTGCCCTGGCCATGTCGGTGCCGGCCACCCTGGGGGCAGATCAAATCCGATTTGTGCAATGGCTCGAGCCTGTGCCCGAGCCATTGGCGCGCAACATCGATGCCCTGAACAAGGGCTACAGCGATTACCGACAGCTCGCTCTCGGCAAAGAAGGCATCAGCCGCATCTATGGCGTGACCCTGACGCTCACGCTCTTGTTGGCCATCTTTGCGGCGCTGCTCGCCGCCGCCCTCTTGAGTGCCTGGCTTGCGGGCCCCCTTCGTGCCCTGGAGCGTGCCACCAAGGCGGTGGCCGAGGGCGACTATCCCAAGCTGCGAGATGACGCCGCCAAGCACGAACTCGGTGACCTCATACGGTCATTCAATGAAATGACCCGGCAGCTTCAAGAGGCCAGAGATCTCGCCATGGCCAATCAGCGCGATCGTGAGGCGGCAGCCTTCTTCCTGGAGCAGGTCTTGTCGCATTTGTCTGCGGGTGTGCTGGTCTTTGATGGCCGCTGGCAGCTCGTTCGGTTCAACCCCGGGGCCGTTCGCATCCTGGGTGCGGGCCTGTCTGAACGCATGGGCGAACCCTTGTCGGCGCTGCCCCTGCTCAAGTCTCAGGCCGACACCATCATGACCGCGCTCGCACAGTCGGCTGAAGACCAGCGTCAAATGGATGTGACCCGTGCCGACGGCCAATTGGTCACCCTGCTCACCAGCACCTCTCGGCTGCCCAGCCAAGATCCGGCCCAGTCGGATCAATTCGTGCTGGTCTTCGATGACATCAGTGACCTCATGTCTGCACAGCGCGCCAAGACTTGGTCGGACATGGCCCGTCGGCTGGCCCATGAGATCAAGAATCCGCTGACGCCCATCCAACTGTCTGCAGAGCGACTGCAACGCCGACTGCTTGAAAAGCTCTCGCCCGAGGACAAGGAGGTGCTCGATAAGTCGTGCGACACCATCGTGGCGCAGGTGGCAGGCCTCAAGGCCATGGTCGATGAATTTCGGGACTACGCCCGCCTGCCCATGGCCCGGCCCACGCCGCTTCACCTGGGCCAGCTGCTGCGAGAGATCATGCCGCTCTATGCAGCCGATGCCCGAGTGGTCTGCGAGACCGACCCTTCGCCAGCCACGGTCATGGCCGACCAGGCCCAGATGCGCCAGGTGCTTCACAACCTGGTGCAGAACGCCCAGGATGCCGTGGGGGATGCGCCCGATGCGAAGGTGGTGATTCACACCGGCTGGGTGGACACGCCCGAAGGGCCTCGGGCGGTGATTCGAGTGGATGACAATGGCCCCGGAATCCCCGCGGCACTCGCCGGCCGGCTCTTTGAGCCCTATGTCACGACCAAGCCCAAGGGCAGTGGGCTGGGCCTGGCCATTGTGAAAAAAATCGCCGAAGAGAACCGGGCCATCATCAGCCTCGAGACGCGCCGGGATGAGCATGACGAGCCCATCGGCACCCGGGCACAACTTCAATTTGCAGACCCGGCCATTCAGGCAGAAAATCAAACCCATGGCTGATTTACTCATCGTCGATGACGAGCGCGGCATTCGCGAACTGTTGCTGGAAGTCTTGGAAGACGAGGGGCATACCGTGACCTTGGCGGAGAACGCGGAACAGGCGCGCACCGCCCGAGCGCAGGCGCCCTTCGATCTTGTCTTGCTCGACATCTGGATGCCCGACACCGATGGTGTCACCCTGCTCAAGGAGTGGTCCGCCCAAGGCCTCCTCTCTCAGCCCGTCATCATGATGTCCGGCCACGCCACCATCGACACGGCGGTGGAGGCCACCCGCATGGGTGCCTTCGATTTTCTCGAAAAGCCCATTGCGCTGGCCAAGCTGCTCAAGGCGGTCTCGGCGGCGCTCGCCAAGGCCGAGTCTCAGCGGGCCTGGAAGGCGGCCGTGGCCCACATTCAAGCGGCCAGTCAGGCGGCCAACGAGGTTCGGCCCGAAGACTTCACTCAGGAGGCCTCACAAGACCCCATGGAATCTGCCCGCGAGGCACTGCTGGCCATCGACCTGGACGGCCCTCTGCGTGAGGCCCGAGAGGCCTTTGAACGGGTGTTGCTTCAGTACCAACTCGATTGTGAAGGCGGCAGCATGACCCGACTTGCAGAGCGCTCTGGCCTGGAGCGCACGCACCTGTATCGAAAGATTCGGCAACTGGGCCTAGAGCCCGGCAAGAACGGCCTCCGAAAAGTCGCGTCGTGAAAATCCTCATTCTGGGTGCGGGCCGGGTCGGCGCAGGCCTGGCAGAGATGCTCGTGACCGAGCGCAACGACATCACCGTGGTGGACACCGACCACCAGATTCTCTCGAGCCTTCAAGAGCGGCTGGATTTAAAAACCATCTATGGGTCTGCCACCAGCCTGTCGGTGCTGGAGGCCGCGGGCATCGATGACGCCGACATTCTCATTGCAGTGACGGCCAGCGACGAGGTGAACCTGGTGGCCTGCCAGCTGGCCCACCGTCGCTTCAATGTGCCGCGTCGCATCGCGCGTGTTCGTTCGGCCCAATGGATCTCCAACCCCGACCTCCTCTCCCTCGATGGCTTTGCGGTGGACGTGGCCATCAGCCCCGAGGGCACCGTGACCGATTACCTGCTCAAGCTCATTGAGATTCCGGAAGCCTTGCAGGTGCTGGAGTTTGCTCAGGGCCGTGTGAGTCTGCTGGCGGTGCGCGCGCACTCGGGCAGCCCCCTGGTGTCCCACCCGATTCGAGACATTCGTCGGCATTTGCCATCGGTGGACTCCCGCGTGGTGGCCATCTTTCGAGGCGGGAAAGCCATCCTGCCCGATGGGGATACCCTGATTGAGCCCGATGACGAGGTTTTCTTCTTGGCAGCCTCCGAGCACATTCGGGTGGTGACCCAGGAACTTCGCGAGATGGATCGACCGGTCAAGCGAGTGATGATGGTGGGCGGGGGCAACATTGGTCGGCGCCTGGCCGAAGCGATCTGCCACGAGATCACGCCCAAGATCATCGAGGGCAATCTCAAGCGTTGCGAACAATTGGCGCAAGACTTGAACGGCAAGGCATTGGTGCTGCATGGCGATGCCACCGATGAAGAACTTCTTGATGAAGAGAATGTGGGCAGTGTGGACTTGTTTCTTGCGCTCACCAATGATGATGAGAACAACATCATGTCCTGCCTGTTGGCCAAGCGACTGGGGGCCCGTCGTGTCCTGGCCCTCATCAACCGCAAGGCCTATGCAGAGCTGATGGAGAGTGGCCAGATCGACATTGCGCTCACACCCTCGCATGCCACCCTGGGCGCGCTGCTCAAATACATTCGCCGTGGTGATGTGGCGGCTGTTCATAGTCTGCGGCGTGGCGCAGCCGAGGCCCTCGAGCTGGTGGCCCACGGCGATGCCAAGACCTCCAAGGTGGTGGGCCGACGGGTCGAGGAGGTGAACCTGCCCGCAGGTGCGCAGATTGGTGCCATTGTGAGGGGCGAGGGCGAGGCCACAGAGGTGCTCATGGCCCATCACGACCTTGAGATCCAGGGTGAAGACCACCTCATTGTGTTTGTGACCAATCGAAAGACCATTCCCAAGGTTGAGAAGCTGTTCCAGGTCTCAGCGGGCTTTTTCTAAGGAAGGCGCGGTCACGTTGCACACGCCTGGCGTCAACAGCTTTCGGGTCGTCCTCAACATCCTCTCGTTGTTGGTCTTGTTCTTTGGCCTGCTGCTGTTTGTGCCGGCCCTCTTCTTGCTGCTAGGCCCGGATGCGGCCGCACTCGACTTTGTAACGGCGGGTGTCATCACGCTGCTGATTGGCAGCACGACCTTCCTGCTGACCCGCGTCAAAAGCCGAGACCTCCGGGCAAGGGATGGTTTTCTGCTGGTGGCCACCACCTGGGTGGTGCTGGCCTCGGTGGCCTCCCTCCCCTTTTACCTGCACCTGCCCATCTCCTACACCCATGCGTTTTTTGAGGCCATCTCCGGCCTGACCACCACAGGGGCGACGGTGCTCACGGGCCTGGACAACATGCCCCGCTCCATTTTGTTTTGGCGCAGCATGCTGCAGTGGCTCGGTGGCATGGGCATTCTGATTCTGGCGGTGGCCATCCTGCCGCTCTTGGGCGTGGGCGGTATGCAGCTCTACAAGGCCGAGATTTCGGGGCCCACCAAGGACAACAAGCTCACCCCACGCATCACCGAGACGGCCAAGGCCCTTTGGGGCATTTATGTGCTCCTGACCCTGCTGTGCTTCTTTGCTTATTGGCTTGCAGGAATGGGTTGGTTCGATGCCCTCATTCACACGGGCACCACCGTGAGCATTGGAGGCCTCTCAAGCCACGATGCCAGCCTGGGCCACTTCAACAGTGCCACCATTGAGGCGGTGGCCATTGTCTTCATGCTGCTCTCGGGCATCAATTTTGCAATGCACTTCTCGGCCTTCCGGCGCATGACCCTTGAGCCCTACAAGCGCTGCCCGGAGGCCCGGTATTTCCTCATGGTGGTGGGTGGTGGTGTGCTGCTGGTGACCCTGGTGCTCTGGGCCAAAGGCGTTTACCCCAGCTTCTTGGAGACCTTTCGGGTGGCCGCATTCAATGTGGTCTCGATTGCCACCACCACCGGATACGCCACCGCCGATTACAGCCTGTGGCCTTACCACCTGGGCTTGCTGCTCATGCTCTTGGCGTCCTTCTCCACGAGCTCGGGTTCCACGGGGGGCGGCATCAAGATGAGTCGGCTCGTGGTGATGGTCAAGCTCGCGGGCCGCGAACTGCTGCGCATTGTTCATCCCCGCGCCATACAGCCTGTCTCGCTTGGAGGCGGTTCCATTGGTCACTCGGTGATCTTTGCGGTGCTCGCCTTCATGCTCTTCTATGGGGCCACGGTCATGGTGGCGAGCTTCTTGCTGCTGCTCACGGGCCTGGACGACATCACCGCAATCAGCGCGGTGCTGGCCTGCATCAATAACCTGGGCCCTGGCCTGGGCAGCGTGGGCCCAGCCGGCAACTTTGCCGGCCTGGAATCTTTTCAGCTGTGGGTGCTGTCGTTCACCATGCTGCTGGGCCGACTGGAGCTGCTCACCGTGCTGGTGATTCTGGTGCCGGCCTTCTGGCGAAAGTAGGGTCCTCCCTCACCAAGCGCTGGGCCAACCAGGTGATGCCGATCCATCCCGCCAAGGTGCCCAGGGCCCACTGAAAGGCGTGCGCGGGATACTGCCGCACGCCATCGACCAGAAGCCCCGTCCAGAAATGGTCCAAGATGGCGCCAAAGAGCGGTGGCAGCCCAATGCTGCCGAGCATCACACACAGGTTCACCAGGGCCACGATGGTGGCCGTGCGGTGGCCGTGAACAAGGTCCTTCGCCAGCACAAAGGACAAGACCATGGAGCCGGCCGTGCCGCCAAGCAGCCAGAGCACCATCACCGTGAGTGCAAGGGAATCCATGACCAGCCCGGAGGCCAGCACAGCCATGAGCAGGCCAGTGAGGCCCGTTCCCCAGAGCAAGGGGGTCTGCCGTGTGCGGCGCCGGTCTGAGAGCGTGCCAAAGACAATGGCACCGGTGGCGAAGAAGACCATCATCATGGAACTCAGGAAGGTGGCCTGGGCGGGGCTTTGGCCAAACTGGGTGGTGAGGTAGGGCACGGCCCAGAGCCAGGCCAGTGCCGCCATGCTGCCCGTCACACCCATCTGACCCACGCAGAGCCAGGCCAGGTCGCGCCAGGGCATCTTGTGTGCACTGTCGTCGGTGGTTGGGCGTGCCGGGTGTTGATGGTTGGCATAGCCCAAGAGGGCGGGTGTGTCTCGCATCTTCCAGGCGATGACAAGACCGAGCACCACCGCAAAAAGGCCCGTGGCCATGATCACACTGCGCCAGCCGGCCGCATCGGAGGCCATGCGCAGTGGCAGCCCGGAGGCCACTGCACCCACGGCACCGATGGCCAAGGACACACCGGTGATCGATGCAAACCGTGCGGGCGTGAACCACTGCGAGGCCAATTTCAGCATGCCCACCCAGGCCACGGCCCCTGAGGCGCCAAGGATGAGTCGGCCCAGGGCGCCCACGCCGGGCCCATGGGCGCTTGCGAAGACCCAGGTGCCCACCCCACCCAAGAGGCAGGCCACCACGAACACCTTGCGCGTGCCGAACCGGTCAATCAGCATGCCGCCCGGCAGCTGGAGCAGCGCATAGGTGACGAAGTAGGCCGAGGACAAGCTGCCCAGGGCCACGGCCGTGGGCGCAATCTCGCGGGAGAGATCCAGTGCGAGCGCTGCCGGAGAGACCCGTTGAAAGAAGTCAAAGAGGTAGAAGGCCGCCGCCATGGCCCACATGGCAAAGGCAAGCCGAACTGGCGGCTCAACGGCCTGAGGCGAACTCACTTGGCTGCGAATCGGTACAGGGCGAGCGTGGCCCGAAGGGTCGGGGCCCAGGTGATGCGACGAATGCCGTGGTCCTGCTCGACACAGTAGGCGCGATCAAGGATGGACATGCCCAATTGATTGAGCAGGCCTTCGAAGTCTCGAATGGTCGCAAAGTGCAGATTGGGCGTGTCGTACCAGGCATAGGGCAGCCGCTCATTGACGGGCATGTGCCCCCCGAGGAGTGATCGAATGTGGCTCCAGTGGCCGAAGTTGGGAATGCTCACAATCACATCGCGGCCCAGCCGAGACATCTCCTGCAGGACATGCTCGGTGCGATGGGTGGCCTGCAGGGCCTGCGAGAGGACCACGACATCGAACTGGCTGCCTGAAAACATGGCAAGGCCTTGATCGATGTCGGCCTGGATCACATTCACGCCTCTGCGCAGGCATTGGCGCACATGGTCGTGGTCGATCTCAGCCCCATAGCCGTGGCAGCCTCGTTGGGTCTGGAGCCAGTCGAGCAGGGCGCCATCGCCACAGCCGAGGTCGAGCACGCGGGCGCCCTGTGGAACCCACTGCGCAATCTGGGCGAGGTCTCCACGCAGGGGCGTCAGTCGCATGCGATGCCCCCGAAGTAGTCGCGAATGAGGTCGTGATAGCGCGGGTCTGCCATCAGGAAGGCGTCGTGGCCATGCGGGGCATCGATCTCGGCATAGACCAGGCGCGTGTTGTTCTGCATCAGGGCGGAGGCGATTTCGCGTGAGCGCTCCGGTGGGAAGCGCCAGTCGGTGGTGAACGAGACCACGCAGAACATGGCCTTGGCCGGTGCCAGCGCCTTGGAGAGGCTGCCACCGGCGCGCGCGGCAGGGTCGAAGTAGTCGAGTGCCTTGGTGATGCGCAGGTAGGTGTTGGCATCGAAGTACTTGGAAAACTTCTCACCCTGGTGACGAAGGTAGCTCTCGATCTCGAAGTCGACATCGAAATCGAATCGATAGCCTTGGCTGTGGCGCAGGGCTCGGCCAAACTTTTGGGCCATGTCGTCATCGGAGAGGTAGGTGATGTGCCCGATCATGCGGGCCACCGACAGGCCGTGCTTGGGCACCGTGCCGTGGGCATGGTAATGGCCATCGTGGAACTCTGGGTCTTGCAAGATGGCGCGCCGCGCCACCTCATTGAAGGCAATGTTCTGGGCCGAGAGCTTGGCTGTGGAGGCAATGACCACGGCATGTCGCACGCGGTTTGGAAACCGAATGGACCATTCCAGCGCTTGCATGCCGCCCAGGCTCCCGCCCATCACTGCTGCGAAGGACGCAATGCCCAGACGGTCGGCCAGCAGGGCCTGGGTCTCGACCCAGTCCTCCACGGTGACCATGGGGAAGTCACTTCCATAGGGCTGTCCCGTGGCGGGGTTGAGGCTGGTTGGGCCTGTGGAGCCAAAGCAGGAGCCCAGGTTGTTCACCCCAATGACAAAAAATCGATTGGTGTCCACGGGCTTGCCGGGGCCGACCATGTTGTCCCACCAGCCGAGATCAGATGGGTCTTGGGGGCGGCTGCCCGCCACGTGGTGGGAGGCGTTCAAGGCATGGCAGATGAGCACCGCATTGGAGCGGTCGGCATTGAGCGTGCCGTAGGTCTCGTAGGCCAGCTCAAAACCCGAGATGGACTGCCCGCTGGCCAGGGTCAGCGGCGAATCGAACCGTGCGAACTGCGCGTCTACAGGGCCAACGGAGGAGGTTCTGTCATGCATGGCCTCGTAATTTGACACACTTTTTTACATTTCCCGGGCCCGTGGCTGCGCAGACTGTCGGCTTTTCAACCGACCCCATCTGGAGGAGCGCATGTCCGATGCCATTTCCCGCCTGTTGCAGGCACACCATCAACAAATCGCCAAGGATGCCTCGGCACCGATTCGGCTGCCGGCCGTCGACCGCGGACAGAGCTGGAGCCCGGGTGCACGCCGCTCTTTGCGCCCAGGTGGTGAGGCGGTGATTCGAGTGGAGGTGCGTGACCCCGCCGCCTTGGCCCCGTGGGCCACACTCACGCCGCGACAGTTCGAGGTGCTGCAGCACCTGGTGGAGGGAAGCCCGACCAAGGTGATCTGCCGCGCGCTGGACATGTCTGAGGGCACGGCCAAGGTGCACATCACGGCCATTCTGCGGGCCTTGAATGTTCGCAACCGCTCAGAGGCCGTGCTTGCAGCGCTGCGGGCAGGATGGATTCAGACCGTGCCAACGCTGGCCAAGACGGCCGACCCGCAGTGAGCCTAGAGGGCCTCGAGACCCGCCCGAATGCGCTTGGCATCGGGCAGCTTGAGCAGTCGGGCCACAGGCTTGCCCAGGTCTTGTGCCCGCGCCCGCAGCACCTCTTGCTTGACCCGCAGCAGCTCCACCGGGTGCATGGAGAAGGTGCGCAGGCCCAGGCCGAGCAGCAGCTTGCAGAGCTGGGGCTCACCCGCCATTTCCCCACACAGGGAAATGGGCGTGCTGGCCTTGTCGCAAGCCCGAATGACATCGCGAATGAGCCGCAGCACCGCCGGGTGAAGCGGCTCATACAGGTGGGCCACCTCGCTGTCGGTGCGGTCGATGGCCAGGGTGTATTGAATGAGGTCGTTGGTGCCCAGTGAGGCGAAGTCGATGTGGGCCAGCATGCTGTCGATGGCAATGGCCGCCGAAGGCACTTCGATCATGGCGCCCACCAAGACCCGCTTGTCATAGGCCAGGCCTCGGGCATCGAGCTGCTGCATGGCGGTCTGAATCATGCGGCGGGCCAGAATCATTTCGCCAGGGCCACTCACCAGCGGGATCATGATTCGAACGGGGCCATGGGCCGAGGCCCTCAGGATTGCCCGAAGTTGGGTGAGGAAGAGGTCCGGCTCGGCCAGGCAGAGCCGAATGGCCCGCAGGGCCAGCGCCGGGTTGGCTGGCGCGGCTCGCCCTGCCGCCAGGGCCGCCACGGTCTTGTCGGCACCGGAGTCAAGGGTGCGGATGGTGATGGGGCGGCCCGCCATCAGGCTCACCACCTTGCAGTAGGCCTCGGTCTGCTCATCCTCGGTGGGGGCCGCCGTGCGGTTCATGAAAAGAAATTCGCTGCGAAATAGCCCCACGCCATCGCAGCCGGCCTCTAGTGCAGCACCGGCATCCTCGGGCAAATCCAGGTTGGCCTGCAGCAGCACCCGTTGGCCATCGAGTGTCTTGGCTTCAATTGACCGAAGCCGCTTGAGCCGCTCGAGCACGAGCTGCTGGCCCGCCTGCTGGTCGGCGTAGTGGGCGCGCAGGTCGGCATCGAGGCTGCCCATGACCACGCCCATGGCGGCATCCAAGACCATCTCCTCGCCTTGAGACACCAGCCCGTGCAGGCTGCCCAGGCCGACCACAGCCGGCAGGCCGAGGCTGCGGGCCAGAATGGCGGTGTGCGAGGTGGGGCTGCCGGAGTCGGTGGCAAAGCCCGCAAACTGGTGCTGGCGCAGCAGCAGCATGTCGGCGGGCGCGATGTCGCGGGCCACGAGAATCCAGGGCAACGCCTCTTCAGGCGCCCCACCCTGCTGGGCCAGGGCGGCCGAGAGGTCGGCCACACCCTGCATGGATTTCAGAATGCGCTCGACGAGCTGCTGCACGTCGGCCTTGCGCTCTTTCAGGTAGGGGTCGTCGATGGCATCGAACTGGTTGGCCACCTCCTCGAACTGACGAATCAAAGCCCACTCGGCATTGCACTGCTCGGCGCGGATCAGTGCAATGGTTTCATCGATGAGCACCGGGTCTTGCAGCACGATGGCCTGCAGGTCGAGGAAGGCACGAACCTCTGCGGCGGGCTCCCCCTTCAAGGCGGTGCGAAGGTCCTCGAACTCTTGGGCAATGCCACCCACCGCCGCCTGAAACCGCAGGACCTCGGGCTCCACCTGTGCAGCGGTGAGGCTGCGCCGGGGCAGGTCGAGCGAGGCGGGCGCGAGCACCCAGGCCCGCCCAATGGCGAGCTTGTCGCCCACGCCAATGCCAGAGACGGACCAGGCCATGGTTTATTGGTCCTCGCCGAATCGGTTGGCGATGAGTTCCTGCAGCGTGGCCAAGGCCTCGTCCTCTTGCTCGCCATCGACTTCAATCTCGATCTCGGTGCCGGGGCCCGCCGCGAGCATGGTCACGCCGAGCACGCTCTTGGCATTGACCCGTTTGGTGCCCCTGCGCAGCCAGACTTCACAGGGAAAGCGCGTGGCCGTCTGGGAGAGTTTGGATGAGGCCCTTAAGTGCAGGCCCAGGGCGTTGATGATGGTGGCCTTCTCGATTCTCATGGGGTCATCTCACAAGGCCTCGAGCCGGCAGCCACAGTCGGCCTGGCTCTCCAACAGGTGCGCAGCCAAGGCCGCGGGGGGCAGGTGCTTGTAGGTCAGGGCCTTGAGCAGCAGGGGCAGGCTCACACCCGCCATACCGGCCACATCTGCAAGTGCGGCCACCTCGGTGGCCCGCGAAGAAAGCCAAAGGCTCGCCCCATTCGATGGCGTGGCGCCGTGCAGGTCGGTGAGCAGCAGCACGGCCTGTGGCGCACCAGCGTCTTGCCAGGCGGCCTGGACGCGCTCGCAGACATGCTCCTTGCGCTCCTCGCTCAAAACATCGATGGCGATCACATCAGCCAGGTGCTGATGAAACCCGTGGCAGGCCACCGCGTGCAGGGCGGAGGCCAGCGGTGCATGACACACCAAAATGATCTGTGTGGGCATGCCGGCGTTGTTGGACGCAGCGCTGGCCTGGCTCACAGCAGGCCCTCCAGGCGGGTGATGAAATGCTCGGCCACATCAAAGCCCGTTTGCTGGGTGATCTCTTGAAAGCCCGTGGGGCTGGTGACATTGATCTCGGTGAGGTGGGCACCGATGACATCCAGACCCACCAGGAAGAGCCCTCGCGCGGCCAGGGTGGGGCCGAGGTCTGCGGCAATCGCCCGGTCCTGATCGCTGAGCGGCTGGGCACGGGCCCGACCACCCGCAGCCAGGTTGCCACGCGATGCGCCCGCCGGGGGAATGCGGGCCAAGGCATGGGGCACGGGTTCGCCATCGATGAGCAGGATGCGCTTGTCGCCTTCCACAATCTCCGGCAGGTGTCGCTGGGCCATGATGGCGCGCTCGCCCAGGTTGGTGAGCGTCTCGAGGATGACCGGCAGGTTGGGATCGGCCGCTTCGGTGACGAAAACTCCGGCCCCACCCATGGCATCAAGTGGCTTGTAGACCACCTTGGGGTGCTCCTGCGCGAAGGCGCGCAGCTGCCCGATGTCGGCACTGACCAGGCCCGGTGGTCCCCATCGTGTGAACTCCAGGGCTGAGAGCTTTTCTCCGTGGTCGCGCAGGGCCTGCGGACGATTCACCACGCGCACGCCCATGCGCTCAAAGACCTCGAGCAGCTGGGTGGCCACGAGGTAGTTCACGTCGAACGGAGGGTCCTTGCGCATGAGGATGATGTCGATGTCCTCAGGCCCCAGGCTGGCCTGCGCGAGCTCTGACCACC
>CAZPRT010000028.1:0-14595 GCA_964589205.1 uncultured Bordetella sp.
ATGGGAATGGCCAGCCCTTGGCCTCCAGCGAGATCAGGACACGCCTGCAGGCCCTGCTGGAGGAACTCCAGATCAGCAGCATCGCCCAGAGCATGGGCCAGGCCTTGTCGGGTGGCGAGCGCCGTCGGGTGGAGATTGCCCGGGCGCTGGCCACATCTCCCCGCTTCATTCTCTTGGACGAGCCCTTCGCGGGCGTGGACCCCATTGCGGTGATCGAGATTCAGCGCATCATCCGTTACCTCAAGGACCGGGGCATCGGCGTGCTCATCACCGACCACAACGTGAGAGAGACGCTCGGCATCTGCGACCACGCCACCATCATCAATGAAGGGCAGGTGCTGGCCCATGGCGATCCGGCCAGCATCGTGGACGACCCCCGCGTGCGGGAGGTCTACCTGGGCGAACATTTCCGCATGTAGCCATGAAGATCTCGCTCACCACCAAGCTTGGCCAGCAGCTGAGCCTCACACCGCAGCTCCAGCAGGCCATTCGCCTGCTGGCGCTCTCGAACCTGGAGCTGCGCCAGGAGTTGGAGCGCTTCACCCAGGACAACCCGCTGCTCGAGATCGACGACCTTCGGCCCGATGGCGAAAGCAGCAGCGAGACCCCGGTCGAGCAGCAGGAGGTGGCCTCGTCCGAGTCGGGTGATGGCCCCGAGGCCGGGGCCGACGGCCCAGATGATTGGCCCGCCATGGAGGGCGACGGCCTGACCGACTGGCGCGGCAGTGGTGGCGGTGAGGACACCGACTACGAGCCCGGAGATGCCAAGCCCACGAGCCTGGCCGACCACCTTCGCGAACAGGCCGCGGGCCTTCACCTGAGTGAACGCGACCGGGCCTGGCTGGAGATTCTCATTGAGGGGCTTGACGAGGACGGCTACCTGCGGGACGACCCCGCAGACCTGGCCGAGGGCTTTGCAAGCGTCTTTGAATCACACTTGGGTGGACCCCTGGAGGAGGGCGAGCAGGCCGTGGGCCTGCGCCTGCTGCAGTCGCTCGACCCGGTTGGTGTGGGCGCCCGCTCCTTGGAAGAGTGCCTGCTGCTTCAGATCGAGGACTTCCTGGCCCACCACGAGGACGCACCGGATGAACAGGCCTGCGGCCGCCTGGCCCAGCGCCTGGTTCAAGGCCACCTGGCTGAACTCGGCAGCCTGCCCGTGACCAGCCTGGCCAAGGCCTGCGGCGAGGGCAAGGAGGCGGTCTCACAGGCGCTGGCCCTCATTCGAGGCCTCGAGCCCAAGCCCGCCGCCACCTTTCAGTCTCAGCAGGCCACCTACCTCATTCCCGATGTGCTGGTCCAACGCGACCGCCGCGGCCGATGGAGTGTTCGGCTCGCACGGCATGCCCTGCCGCGCCTGAGCATCAACTCGGAGTACGCCAAGCTCATCAAGGACAACGGGGGCGACGGGGGCCTGCAGCAGAAGTTGCAGGAGGCCCGGTGGATGATGAAGAACATTCAGCAGCGCTCCGACACCATTCTTCGGGTCTCGCAGGCAATTGTGGCCGCCCAACAGAAGTTCTTCGAGGAGGGGCCCAAATCCATGCGGCCCATGGTGCTGCGGGACATCGCCGAGGCCTGCGAACTGCATGAGTCCACGGTCTCGCGGGTGACCACCCAGAAGTTCATGCTCACCCCCTTGGGCTGCTTTGAATTGAAATACTTTTTCAGCAGCCATGTGGGCACGGATGACGGCGGCGCGGCCTCGGCCACGGCCTTGCGCGCCCAAATTCAAGACTGGATCAAGGCCGAACCCGCCGAAAAACCCTTGTCGGACCAGGCCATCGCCGACCGATTTGCGGAACAGGGCGTGGTCGTGGCGCGTCGAACAGTGGCAAAGTATCGAGAGGGGCTTCGAATCCCCAGTGCCAGCCTTCGCAAGCGGGTTTAATCCAATCACAGGAGACGCACCATGCAAGTCACGATCACCGGCCACCACCTTCCTGTCACCGACGCCATCCACAGCTACGTGGAACAGAAGCTGGCCAAAGCCTGGCGACACTTCGACCACGGCATTCAGGCCCATGTGGTGCTCTCGGTGGAGCGGTTGGACCAGAAGGCTGAAGTGACTGTGCACTTGCAAGGCAAGGACTTGCACGCCGAGTCCACCCACAGCGACCTCTACGCGGCCATCGACCTGCTGGCCGACAAACTCGACCGCCAGGTCGTGCGCTACAAGGAACTCCACCAAAAGGGGGTCCACCAGACGCGGGGGGCCAGCGCACTCTGATTGCCGCAGCGCAGCAAATCTGGTGAAACCGGCCTATAATTTGGCCTCATGAACCGGATCTGCAAGCTCCTCGCCGTCGACAACATCCAACTGGATGTCGACGCCTCCAGCAAGAAGCGCGTCTTTGAACAGGCTGGTCTGCTGTTTGAAGAGCACCAGGGCATCGCGCGCAGCAAGGTCTTCGACTCCTTGTTTGCCCGTGAACGCCTCGGCTCCACCGGGCTTGGCGACGGCATCGCCATTCCACATGGCCGCATCAAGGGTCTGGAAGATGCCGTGGCGGCCGTGTTTCGGCTGGCCAGTCCCATTCCCTTCGATGCGCCCGATGGTCAGCCCGTCTCGGTGCTGATCTTCCTGCTCGTGCCAGAGCAGGCCACCCAGCAACACCTGGAACTCCTCTCCGAGGTGGCCGAGATGCTCTCGGACACCGGCCTGCGAGAGGCCCTGCTCGGCAGCCAAGATCCGCAGGCACTTCACCAGGCCCTGTGCGCCTGGCGGTCGGCCGGGGGCTGACAGGCCCCAGCCATGCTCAACGTCGCAGCGTTCTTCGAGTCCTACCGAGAACTCCTGCGGCTGACCTGGGTCACGGGCAGCGTGGGCGCAGACCGCCACATCTCCGGCCCCTCGTTTGAGAGTGCCGACCTGGTCGGTCACCTCAACCTGATTCACCCCAATCGCATTCAGGTGCTCGGCGCAGCCGAGGTCGACTACTACAACCGGCTCGATCCGCAACGCCGCTCCTACCTCACCGCCGAACTGCTCTCCGGGCGCCCGCCTGCGCTGGTCATTGCTGATGGTCAGGTGCCGCCGGCCCAGCTATTCGATGCCTGCGATCGCGATGGCACACCGCTGATGCGCAGCAGCCTACAGGCCGCGCGGCTGATCGACCTCACCCGCATCCAGTTGAGCAAGACCCTTGCACCGAGCACGTCCCTGCACGGGGTCTTCATGGATGTGCTGAGCATTGGCGTGCTCATCTGCGGGGAATCGGGTCTGGGCAAGAGCGAGCTGGCCTTGGAGCTCATCACCCGTGGCCATGGCCTGGTGGCCGACGATGTGGTGGAGTTCGCTCGCATCGCCCCCGACACCGTTGAGGGCAAGTGCCCTGCGCTGCTGCAGAACCTGCTCGAGGTTCGTGGCCTGGGCCTGCTCGACATCAAGGCCATTTTTGGTGAGACCAGCGTTCGGCGACGCCTTCGGCTGCGGCTGATCGTCCAGCTCGTGCGCCGGTCTGCCATCGACGAATACGAGCGCCTGCCGCTCGAGGCCCTCAATGAAGAGGTGCTTGGGCTGCCCATCCGCAAGGTGGTCATTCCGGTTGCAGCGGGCCGCAACCTGGCGGTGCTGGTCGAGGCCGCCGTTCGCAACACGGTGCTTCAGCTGCGGGGCGTGGACACGCTCAAGGAATTCACGGAGCGTCAGCAGGCTGCCATGCGGCAGGCCGCCCCATGACCACAACCAGTCCATCCTCCAAGCTCGTGCTGCTCACCGGGCTCTCGGGCTCGGGGAAGTCTGTTGTGCTCAAGGCCCTTGAGGACACGGGCTACTTCTGCGTGGACAACCTGCCCATCGGACTGCTGGAGGGACTGGTGCAGACCCTCCGCGGTCAAGGCCACCAGCGCATCGCCGTGGCTGCCGACGCACGCGGCGCGGTGGATGCGGGTGCACTGGGCGGCACGCTCGACGCCATTCGTGCATCGGGCGTGGATCTCACCGTGCTCTTTCTCACGGCACGGTCGGACATCCTCGTGCAGCGTTACTCAGAAACCCGGCGACGACACCCACTGAGCCTCACGGCCGACCAAGGCCTCACGGATGGCCGCTCACTTGCAGAGTGCATTGAGGCCGAGCGGGAGCTGCTCGCCGACTATGCAACCCTTGGCACGGCCTTCGACACCAGCGACCTCGGTCCTTCGGGGCTGCGGGCCTGGGTCCGGGAACTGCTCTCGCTCAAGGCCTCCCCATTGACCCTCCTGTTCCAGTCATTCGCCTACAAGGAGGGCGTGCCCCTGGATGCCGACCTGGTCTTCGATGTGCGCTGCCTGCCCAACCCCTTCTACGACAACGCCCTGCGTGGCCTGACGGGCAAGGACACGAAGGTCATCCGGTTCCTGGAGGACAAGCCCAGCGTGGGCACGATGGTCACCGACATCCAGGGCTTTCTGGAACGCTGGCTGCCGCATTATCAGACCGAGCATCGCAGTTACCTGACGGTGGCACTTGGCTGCACGGGCGGGCAACACCGGTCGGTCTACTGTGCCGAGGCCCTGGCCAAGCACTTCTCAGGCGCCTGGCCGGTCATGGTTCGGCACCGCTCCCTGATTCGACGCGGTCTCGACTGAGTTCCAACACACGCCGCACCGGCGTGGGCAGCCCCCGTGTCAGGGCCTCGGCCACAGGCACCCATTGCAGACCCGCGCACGGCGGCCTTGCCTTGGCCGACAGCGACAAACCCGCCCATTGAATCTCCAGGCGAAAGTGCGTGAAGTCGTGGCTGAGAGAGACGGGGGCATGACAGCCTCGAGGCCACGCCGTGTCCAGCGGCCACTCGGGCAGCACCCAAAGCCCACCCCAAAGCCCTTCCGCGGGCTGCCGAACCAGGCCCACACAGCCCTTGCGCCAGATCACCAGCCAGCGGGCCTGGCGCACCGGCCGGGCGCGGGCCAGACGCGGCACCGGGAAGTCGGAGACCCTCCCGTGACGATGACTCTCACAGTGTCCCGACACCGGGCAGGCCTCACAGCGCGGCTGCCGGGGCAGGCAGACCAGTGCGCCGAGGTCCATGATGGCCTGGGTGTAGGCGGGCATGTCCCGGGTGGCCTCTGGCAGGCGAGCCTCGGCCTCCTGCCAGAGGTGATCGGCCAAGGCCTGGCTGGCCCAGGGCTGGGGCGCACAGACTTGGCGCGCCAGGACCCGACGAACATTGCCATCGAGAATCGCCACCCGCTCCCCAAACACCACTGCGCAGATGGCCGCCGCCGTGGAGCGGCCCACCCCGGGCAGTTGCTGCCAAGCCGCCGCATGGGTTGGAAAGCCACCGGCCTTGACGATCTGCTGGGCTGCCCGATGCAGATTGCGTGCACGGGCGTAATAGCCCAGCCCGCTCCAGGCCGAGAGCACGTCATCCAACGGGGCGGCCGCGAGTGCCGCGCAGTCTGGGAACCTCGCCAGGAAACGATCAAAGTATGGACGCATGGTGGCCAGTTGCGTCTGCTGAAGCATGATCTCGGAGAGCCAAACCCTGTAAGGGTCAGGTGCCTGGCCAGGAGCTGGATGCCAGGGCAGGCCGGCACGCCCATGCTTCGCAGCCCAGGCCATGAGCTGGCTGGAGAAGCACGGGCCCGACCGACGACTCATCGCTGACAAGCAGGGCAGTAGAAACTGGCCCGTTGAGCCTGGACCATGCGCCGGATGGCCTGACCACAGGATGGGCAGGGCTCGCCCGCCCGGTCGTAGACGCGATGTGCACCGGCATACTGCCCCGTGCCGCCATCGGCATGTCGGTAGTCGCGCAGGGTGCTGCCACCGGCCGCAATGGCCTCTTCAAGCACCCCCCGGATGGCCTGCAGCAGCCGGTGAAGTCGGGCCGCAGAGACCCGACCTGCGGGCCGGGCTGGGTGAATGCCTGCTCGATGGAGGGCCTCACTCGCATAAATGTTGCCCACGCCCACGAGGGGGTCACCCTTCATGAGCCAGACCTTGATGGCCTGCCGCACGCCCTTGGCCGAGCCTGCGAAGGCCTGCGGCGTCAGTGTGGCCGACAGGGGCTCCCATCCTTGGCCCGCTTGGCCCAGCAGACTGGCTGGCAAGGGACTGTCATGGGGCGTGTCAATGCCCTGCGGACGGCGGGCCAGCCGGATGTCGCCGAATCGGCGCGGGTCCACGAACCAGAGTTCACCCTGCTCCCACCAGCATCGCAGGTGGCAGTGTGCTGGCGGCGCAGTCTCCACGGGCGATGGCTGCCAACGCAGCACGCCTGACATCCCGAGGTGAATCGCCAGCCAATGCTGCTCGAATGTCCAGATGAGTGTCTTGGCCCGCCGAGACAACCCCACAAGGCGTTGGCCCTCCAGGGGCTTGAGCGGTGTGACACGACCCGCGAAGCTTCGCAGGGGTTTGCCACTGACCGCCAGGCGATGCAGCCGCTGGCCCACCAAGACTGGCACCAGCCCGCGGGCAATCACTTCCACCTCTGGCAGCTCGGGCATGGCCATGGCCCCCTTCATTCTGGGTTACTGTTGCGAGACCATGATGATGCGTCATTCCATTCGCCTGGCCGCCCTTGCCATGGCCGTGTCGATGTCTTGGCCCGCAGTGGCCAAGGGAAGTTCGGCCGGCCCGCAAGAGCCCCGCATGGTCTTTCAAATTCTGGTGAGCGAACTGGCCATTCAAGAGGGTGAACTCGCCCTGGCCGCGGCCACCTATGTCTCCCTGGCCGAAGAGACGCAGCAGGCCAACATCGCAGAGCGTGCCACCCAGGTGGCCCTGGGTGCGCGGGCACCGGCCCAGGCCCTGCGCGCGGCACGGGTCTGGGCCAAGGCGAGCAACGGACAGCTCGAGGCCCAGGACACGGTCGACACACTCGAGCTCATGCTCGGGTTCACAGGCGACCTGACCCAGTCGCTGCTGGCGCGGCGCGAACAAGCCCGGCGCGCCGGGCAGCTCGAACCGTTTTACGAGCGCCTCACGGGCCTGCTCAGCCGCACGCCCAACCGGGCCCAGGCCCTTGCCCTGCTGGAGACCATTGGCGCTCCGGACCTCCAGCTGGCGTCGCTGAGTTACACCCGGGCCATGCTGCATGAGCAGCTCGGCCGGCTCGACGACATGGAGCGCCTGCTCCGCAGCCTGATTGCCCGCGAGCCCACACATGCCCACGCGCTCAATGCCCTGGGCTACAGCCTGGCAGACCGTGGCGAGCGCCTCACCGAGGCCAACGAGCTGATTCGAAAAGCACTGAGCCTTGCACCGGAGGACCCACACATCCTCGACAGCATGGGCTGGGTGCTCTTCCGCATGGGCCAGCCCAAGGAGGCGCTCACGTGGCTGGAGCGCGCCCATCGACAGCAGCCCGACGCAGAGATCTCGGCCCACCTGGGCGAGGTGCTCTGGACGCTTGGCCAGGCCGACCGGGCCAAGGCCATCTGGCGCATTGGACTGACCAGTGACCCTCACAACAAGGTGCTTGCACAGACCCTTGAACGCCTTGGGGTTCGCATCGAGTGATGCGGCGTGTGGCCTTGGGTCTGGGGCTGGTGCTGTTGCAGGCATGCGCAGGCCTGCCCCCCGCACAACAGGCCACGACATCGGCCGACGACCTGCCCGCATCGGTGGGCCGCTTCGTGCTGTTCGGGCCAGGCCTCGAGAGCCCCATCCAGGGCCGATTTGAGTGGTGGCCCGCCCGCGAGGGCCCCGCCGCGCGCGAGGCCAGGCTTGCGATCACAGACCCCTGGGGTCAGCCACAGGGCCTGCTGCGCCAGACTCGTTTGCCACAGGACTGGCAGGGCTGGTCACTGGCTGGGCCACGCGGTGAGTCCGTGTCCGCGGAGCGGGCCCGCCAATGGGCCCTGGATGCACTCGGCCTGCAGGGCGACCAACTGCAGACGCTCGGTTCGCTGCTCGATGCCGTTGCGCAGCAGTTGTCTCCCGCCGAGGCGGCGACATCCCGGCGCATCGAGGCCTCGCTGCCCAGCAGCCGCGGGCCCCTGGCCATTCGCATCCTGCCCGACCGGCTGCAGCCCTGATGCAGACCTGGCGTGCCCCGGCCAAGCTCAACCTCTTTCTGCATGTGGTGGGGCGGCGTGCCGATGGCTATCACCTTCTGCAGAGCGTCTTCTGCCTCATCGACTGGTGTGACGAGATTCGCATCACGACCCATGATCGGGGGCAGATCCATCGGGCCGAATCACTGGACTGGGCCGAGGATGACGACCTCGCCATTCGGGCGGCCCGGGCCCTCAAGGCCTGCGGCCAGGCACGTGGGCTGCTCTCTGAGGCCGCCGGCGCGGAGGTCTCCATCCGCAAGGCGATCCCCAACGGGGCGGGCCTTGGGGGAGGCAGCTCCGATGCAGCCACCACGCTCATGGCACTCAATGCCCTCTGGGGCCTTCACCTTCCGCGCGAAACCCTCGCGGAGATTGGCCTCACCCTCGGGGCAGATGTGCCCTTCTTCCTGCATGGCCAGTCAGCCCTGGTGGGCGGGGTGGGTGAATCGATGCAGAGCCTGCAGCCCGCAGCCCAGTGGTTTGTGGTGGTCGTGCCACCGCAGGTGGTGCCCACGGCCCTGGTCTTCCGAGACCCCAGCCTGGTTCGAGACACGGTGCCCATGTCGTCAGGCGACCTTCAGCTGGCCTGCAAGGATGCGCGCTGGACGGCGGGTCAGAACGACCTCGAGCCGGTGGCCTGTCGCCAGTTCCCGGTGGTCGCCCAGTGGCGAGACCAACTGTCGCGCATCGCCACGGGCCTCGGACTGCCCTCGGCCGCTGTGCGCATGAGCGGCAGCGGAGGCGCCTGCTTCGTCAGTTGCCAGCACCCCGACGAGGCCCAGACCTTGGCCAAAACCCTGGTGACACAAGGCTTTGCGGCGGATCGGGTTCGCGTCTGCAGGGCCCTGGCTCGGCATCCGGCGTCTGACCAGTTACCATAATGGCTTGTTGCAAACGCTGGGGAGTCGCCAAGTTGGTTAAGGCACCGGATTTTGATTCCGGCATGCGAGGGTTCGAGTCCTTCCTCCCCAGCCACCGGCCTCTGGCGGCCGCTTGATTGGAACCACATTGAGCATGGCGGATCGACTCCCGGTTGGAAACGGCTCACCCGACGGCATCATGCTGTTCACAGGCAATGCAAACCCCCGGCTTGCAGCGGAGGTGGCCCGTCACCTCTCCATCCCACTGGGCCGCTCGGCCATCGGACGCTTCTCAGACGGCGAGGCCACCGTTGAAATTCTGGAGCACGTGCGTGGCCGAGATGTCTTCATTCTTCAGCCCACCTGCTCACCTGCAAACGATCACCTCATGGAGGTGATGCTGATGGCTGACGCCCTTCGGCGCGCCTCGGCCAGCCGAATCACCGCGGCCATTCCTTATTTCGGATACGCCCGTCAGGATCGTCGTGTTCGGTCGGCCCGTGTGCCCATCAGCGCCAAAGTGATCGCCAACATGCTGCAGTCGGTGGGCGTGGATCGCCTGCTCACCATGGACCTGCATTCCGACCAGATCCAGGGCTTCTTCGACATCCCAGTGGACAACATCTACGCAGCGCCCATCATCCTGGCCGATGTCTGGAAGCACGACTACCCAAGCCCCATGGTGGTCTCGCCCGATGTGGGCGGTGTGGTTCGGGCCCGCGCCTTTGCCAAGGAACTCGACACCGACCTGGCCATCATCGACAAGCGTCGCCCCAAGGCCAATGTCTCCGAGGTGATGAACATCATCGGCGATGTCAGCGGCCGAACCTGCCTGATCATGGACGACATGGTCGACACCGCTGGCACCCTCACCAAGGCTGCGGATGCGCTCAAGGCCGAGGGCGCGCTCAAGGTCATTGCCTACTGCACCCACCCGGTCTTGTCCGGCGGCGCGGTCAAACGCATCACCGAGTCCTCGCTCGATGAACTGGTGGTCACCGACACCATTCCGCTCAGCCAAGAGGCAGCCCAATGCGGCCGCATCCGTGCCATCACCTGCGCGGGCCTCATGGCCGAGACCATGATTCGAATCGCAAAGTCCGATTCGGTCAGTTCGCTCTTCCTGGCCTAGCTTCCCGAACTTGGCGGCCCGTCGGGCCCACTGCTACACTAGCGGGCTTTCCCTCTGAGGCTGGTCGCGGCCCAGGGGCCTGTTCACCACATTTAGAAGCGGAGTGCATCATGAAATTTTCCACGTCCACCGTGGTTGCAACCCGCCGTTCTGCTGAAGGATCGCGTGCGAGCCGCCGCCTTCGTCGGGATGGCAAGCTGCCGGGCATTGTGTATGGCGGCAAGGGCGAGCCCATCGCCATTGAAATGGATCACAACCCCATTTTTCTCGCGCTGAAGGTCGAGTCCTTCCATGCGTCCATCCTGAAGCTCGAGCTCGACGGCAAAAGCGAGCAGGTGCTCCTGCGCGACTTCCAAATGCACCCGTTCAAGGCCCAGGTGCTGCACATCGACTTCCAACGTGTCGAGGCCGATCAGCTTCTGCACAAGAAGGTGCCCTTGCACTTTGTGGGTCAGGATGTCTCCCCCGCCGTCAAGCTCGATGCCGCCATCGTCAGCCATGTGCTCAACGAGCTCGAGATCAGCTGCCTGCCCAAAGACCTGCCGGAGTTCATCGAGGTCGACCTCTCCAAGCTTGCGGTCGGCCACTCGGTTCACGTCAAGGACATCACCCTGCCCGCGGGCGTCACCCTGGTGCTGCACGGCCAGGACAACCCCGTTGTTGCCACGGCCAGCAAGCCTGGCGGCAAGGAGGACGCTGCGCCGGCTGACGCAACTGCAGGCTAAGCAGCGCGGTCTGCGCGCCGGCCGCATCGCGCCATGACCATTCGCCTGATCGCCGGCCTCGGAAACCCTGGGGCCGGCCACTCTGAAACCCGCCACAACGCGGGTTTCTGGTTTGTGGATGCCCTGGCCGCACGTGGCCTTGGCGCCGGCCCCGCCAGTTGGTCCTCCGAGTCCCGATTCAAGGGCCATGCTGCGAAGGTGGCAGCCCCGGGATTGGTCGCTGGCGGCCTCTGGCTCCTCAGGCCAGACACCTTCATGAACCGCTCTGGTGCGGCGGTGCAGCCCATGCGCCACTTCTACCAGATCGAACCACAGGAGCTCCTGGTGGTTCACGATGAGCTCGACCTGCCGCCCGGACAGATTCGGCTCAAACAAGGCGGTGGCCACGGCGGCCACAATGGCATTCGAGACATTTCCACCGCCCTGGGCGATGCCAATTTCTGGCGGCTGCGGCTGGGCATCGGCCACCCCCGAACCCTCGGGCTGGAGCAGGCCGTGGCGGACTTCGTCCTTCAGCGGCCACGGCCAGATGAATCCACTGCGATCGCCCAGGCCATCGATCGTGCACTGCAGGCGCTGCCTGCGCTCCTGCGTGGGGATGCGGCTGCGGCGCAACGGCTGCTCCACACAGACCCTCCCGCACAGCCCAAACCCTGAAAGGACACCCATGGCACTTCAATGCGGCATCGTCGGCCTGCCCAATGTTGGCAAGAGCACCCTCTTCAATGCACTGACCAAGGCGGGCATCGCTGCAGAGAACTATCCCTTCTGCACCATCGAGCCCAACACCGGCATTGTGGAGCTGCCCGACCCGCGTCTGCACCAGCTCGCTGCCATCGTGTCGCCCGAGCGCGTCATGCCGGCCACGGTGGAATTTGTTGACATTGCAGGACTGGTGGCCGGTGCCAGCAAAGGCGAAGGTCTGGGCAACCAGTTTCTGGCCAACATTCGCGAGACCGATGCCATTGTGAATGTGGTGCGCTGCTTCGAAGACGAGAACGTGATTCATGTGAATGGGCGCGTCGATCCCCTGGCGGACATCGAGACCATCGAGACCGAGCTGGCCCTGGCCGACCTGGCTGGCCTTGAGAAGCAGCTCGTCAAGGCCCAGAAGCTCGCGCGCTCGGGCGACAAGGAGGCCGCCAAGCTCGTGGCCATTCTTGAGAAATGCCAAGTACAACTCGACAAGGCCAAGCCCATTCGTGGCCTGGACCTGGATGCCGACGAGCGCGCCCTGATCCGGCCCTTCTTTTTCATCACGGCCAAGCCTGCGATGTTTGTGGCCAATGTGAAGGAGGGTGGCTTTGCGCAGAACCCGCACCTGGCCGCACTCGAGGCCTATGCGGCCGAGCAGCGTGCGCCGGTGGTGGCCATCTGTGCAGCCATCGAGGCCGAGATTGCAGACATGGCCGACGAGGACAAGGCCGTGTTCCTGGCGGACATGGGCATGACGGAGCCCGGCCTCGACCGCCTGATTCGGGCCGCATTCGGTCTCCTTGGGCTACAGACCTACTTCACCGCCGGCGTCAAAGAGGTTCGGGCCTGGACGGTGCGCGTGGGCGCCACAGCACCGCAGGCCGCCGGTGTGATCCACACGGATTTCGAGCGAGGCTTCATTCGGGCCGAGGTGATTGGCTTTGATGATTACGTGGCCTGCAAGGGCGAGCAGGCTGCCAAAGAGGCCGGCAAGATGCGGCTCGAGGGCAAAGACTACGTGGTCAAGGATGGCGACGTCATGCACTTTCGCTTCAACGTCTAAGCCGGGCCAGGCCGAAGTAAACCTGCCCTGCACGATCGGAGCGCACCAGTTCCAGGCCATGGGCCTGCAGGTGGGTTTCAAAGGCCCCCGCAATGGGCTCATCTGACTCCAAGTACAAGCAGCCGCCATCGGCCAGGTGCGGCACGGTGAGCACCACCATGCTGGGCAGCCGGTGCTCCGAGAACGGTGGGTCCAGAAAAATGAGTTCATAGGGCATCGCCTGCGGCTCACCGGCCCGCTGGGCGAGCCAGCTGGCTGCATCGGCCCGAAGCACCGTCACTGCAGTGGCGTCGAGCCGGGCCTTGGTGGTCGACAGGGCAGAGACCACCTGCGGGTCGTGGTCGAGCAGGGTCACACTGGCGGCCCCACGCGAGGCGGCCTCAAAGCCCAGGGCCCCCGAACCCGCAAACGGATCAAGCACACGCGCAGCCGCCATGGGCACGGGCATCCAGGTGACGAGCCAATTGAAGACGGTCTCGCGAACCCGGTCTGGTGTGGGGCGAAGGTCGGGCCGATCGGGCACGGGCAGCAGGCTGCGCCGCCACTGGCCCGCAATGATGCGCACCGAACCTGGCTGCGCCGAACTGCGTCGGGGCGTCACGGGGATGGCACAGGTGCGGGAGACGGCACAGATGCGGGGGATGGCGCGGCTGCAGACGCCGGCTCACCACCAACCACCACCACGGTCATGGCATCGAGGACCAGTCGCCGGGCCAGGACGTCTGCGATGTCCTCCTGATTCACGGCAGCCACACGCTCAGACCAGGTGTCGAGGTAGTCGAGTGGCAGCCGATAGAAGGCCATCTGGGCGAGGTTGTCGAGCAGCTTGCGGTTGGAATCCAGGCGCAGCGCAAAGCCACCCAGTAGGTTCTTCTTGGCCGCCTCCAGCTCCGCCTCGGTGGCCCCCTGCTGCACAAAATCGGCCAGCACAGATCTCACCACCGTGAGCGCCTCTGCCGAGCGATCGCGCTGGGTCTGAAGCCCGATGAAGAACGGCCCCGGCTGGGCCAGTGGCTGCACGGCAGAGAACACGCTGTAGGAGAGCCCCCGCTTCTCACGCACCTCGTGGGTGAGGCGGGCCGTGAAGCCACCGCCACCGAGGATGTGATTGGCCACCAGCATGGGGAAGAAATCCAGGCGGTCGGATCGGCTCATCATGGGCAGGCCCAGCCAGATGTGGCTCTGATTGGCGGGATGGGGCTGACGGATCTCACTGGTCTTGGCCGGAGGCACGGCCGGCAAGAGCGAGAGCCAGGCCACATCCGATCGAATGGCCAGGGCCTGGTGAGACGGATCCTGAACGCGCTGGGTCAATGGCGCAAGCAGCGCATCGGCCATGGCCTTTGCTTCGGCCAGGCTGAGGTCTCCCACCAATGCCACCGACATGCGCTCAGGTCGCCAGAATCGTGCATGAAAGGCGGCCAGGTGGTCGGCTGCGATGGCCTGCAAAGAGGCCTGTGTGGACTGCCGCCCGTAGGGATGGTCTCCGTACATGGACGACCACAGCGCACGGGTGGCCAGGGTCTGGGGCCGGGTAAGGGACTCGCGGAGGCCCGCCACCGAACGGTCTCGCTCGCGTGCCACGACCGCAGCGTCATAGGCTGGGTCGGACAGCTGTCGCGCTGCCCAGGCGACAGCCTCGTTGCGAACGGCGGCATCCGAGAGAAACCGGTATCGGATGCCCACCCGATCCTGTGAGACCGATTCAGAGCGCTGGATGGCCAGCGCGGCCATGGCCTGGCCCACCTCCTCTTCCGACCTCGCAGGCCGGTCCGCGACGGCCGCCAGGCCTCGGCTGGAGAGGCTCGCCGCCAGGCCCGCCAGGCCTTCCAGGCCCACGGGATCCCAGCGGCTGCCTGCATCGATCTCGATGGCGAGGTCGACCATCGGAATGCCACGCGCAGGCACGAAGAGCACCTCCACGCCCTGCGCAGATCGAAATGATTGAATGCGATTCGAGGCCTTCTCGGCGGCGGTCACCCCGACATCAACAGTTTTCACCTCAGCCCGCGCCGAAGCCATGGCCATGACCACGGCCACGGCGGCCAGCACCTTGACGGACAAACAATTGCGCATGGTCTCTCCTCAGTGCCGCAGCACGGGGGCTGCAAAGCCCCGACGGCTGGCGGT
>CAZPRT010000029.1:0-13409 GCA_964589205.1 uncultured Bordetella sp.
TCGCGTGGGCCCCGGGTTGGGGGAGGGCGCTCAGATCGGTCCCCTGATCGAAGAGGCCGCCGTTCAAAAGGTGGAGGCGCATTTGGCAGATGCTTTGGCGCACGGCGCGCGCGTGATGTGCGGTGGCGCTCAGCATCGACTTGGGGGGCTGTTCTTTGAGCCAACCGTGCTGGTGGGTGCCACGGCGCAGATGCGCATTGCGCGCGAGGAAACATTCGGTCCCGTGGCCCCAATTTTTCCGTTCGAATCCGAGGCAGAGGTGATCGAGGCGGCCAATGCGACAGAATTTGGCCTGGCTGCGTATTTCTATGCGCGGGATGTGGGCCGCGTGTTCCGTGTGGCGCATGCGCTGGAGGCCGGGATGGTCTCGGTGAATGCGGGGGCCTTTTCCAATGAAGTGGCGCCCTTTGGCGGCGTCAAGCAGTCCGGTCTCGGACGTGAGGGTGCTCGTCATGGCCTGGACGAGTACCTCGAGACGAAGTACGTCACGGTCGCCGGCCTGCGTTGACCGAGTTGTTTCACGTGAAACCATGTTTCACGTGAAACAACCCCCGCCCACCCAATTCTGAGCGTCGACCCTGTCCAAAGGGATGGGGGTCGCCTATAATCGGCCTCCCTTTGATGCAAAAGCCTCACCAGTCCAGGCCCGAAACAACGTGAACTATCCAAAGCCATTCGACGTGATTGTGGTGGGTGGCGGCCATGCCGGCACGGAGGCCGCTTTGGCCGCAGCCCGCTCTGGGGCCGCAACCCTGCTGGTGACCCACGCCTTGGAGACGCTCGGCCAGATGTCTTGCAATCCGTCGATTGGGGGCATCGGCAAGGGCCACCTGGTGAAAGAGATCGACGCCTTGGGCGGGGCCATGGCCATCGCCACCGATGAGGCGGGCATCCAGTTTCGAATTCTCAACGCCTCCAAGGGCCCTGCGGTTCGGGCCACTCGGGCCCAAGCCGATCGGGTGCTCTATCGCCAGGCGATTCGAACCCGCCTGGAGAACCAGCCCAATCTCATGCTGTTCGCCCAGGCGGTGGACGACATTCTGGTGTCGGGCGATCGCGTCTCGGGCGTTCGAACCCAAACCGGCATCGTCTTTCGGGCGCCGACGGTCGTGCTGACGGCTGGCACCTTCCTCAATGGACGAATCCACATTGGTCTAGACCATTACTCGGCTGGCCGGGCAGGGGACCCACCCGCCGTGGCCCTCTCACACCGCCTGAAAGAGCTCGGGCTGGCACAGGGCCGACTGAAGACGGGGACGCCACCACGCCTGGATGGTCGAACGATTGATTGGCAGGTGCTGGCCCAGCAGCCCGGCGACACCGACCCGGTTCCGGTCTTCTCCTTCATGGGAGACGCAGGCATGCATCCCAGGCAAATTCCTTGCTGGGTGACGCACACCACGGAGGCCACCCACGACCTGATTCGAAGTGGGCTCGATCGCTCGCCCATGTTCACTGGCGTGATCGAAGGGGTTGGGCCCCGTTATTGCCCCTCCATTGAGGACAAGGTTCATCGGTTTGCCGACAAGAGCAGCCATCAGATCTATTTGGAGCCCGAGGGCCTGACCACCCACGAGGTCTATCCCAACGGCATTTCCACCAGCCTTCCTTTCGACATCCAGCTGGGCATCGTTCGCTCCATGAAAGGCCTGGAGGCTGCGGACATCGTGCGCCCAGGCTATGCCATTGAGTACGACTACTTCGACCCCCGTCATCTGCGGCCCAGCCTGGAGACCAAGGACATTGCAGGGCTCTTTTTTGCTGGCCAGATCAACGGCACAACCGGTTACGAGGAGGCGGCAGCCCAGGGCTTGTTGGCTGGCCTCAATGCCTCTCGGCAGGCACGGGACCTTCCCCCATGGACGCCGGGGCGGCATGAGGCGTATCTGGGCGTGCTGGTGGATGATTTGGTCACGCGCGGGGTGACGGAGCCGTATCGGATGTTCACGAGCCGGGCTGAGTATCGCCTGAGCCTGCGCGAGGACAATGCCGACCTGCGGCTCACGGCCATCGGGCGCGCCATGGGTCTTGTTGACGATGCCCGCTGGGCCGCCTTCGAAACGAAGCGAACGGCCATCGACCAGGCGAGCGAATGGGCCAAGCGGGTTCACCTGCATCCCAGTCGGCTGTCTGCCGAGCAACTGACGTCGGTCTTTGGCCAAGAGCCGCCCCGTCAGGAGGCCTCGTTGGCCGCGCTTCTGCGCCGGCCAGGCATTTCGTTGGAGTCATTGCTGGGCCTGCTGCCACCCGACCAGGTTCATGCGATGGGCGCCGCAGTCTGCCAGCAGGTCGACATTCAATTCAAGTACGAGGGCTACATCCAACGGCAGGAGGATGAAATCGGGCGTCGTCAGTCCCAGGAGGACACGCCACTGCCAGAGGACTTGGACTACGCCGCGGTTCGTGGATTGTCCGTGGAGGTGCGGCAGGCGTTGGTGGCCGCAAGGCCTGCCACGGTTGGCCAGGCGGGCCGGCTTCCCGGCGTCACGCCTGCGGCGATCTCTCTGCTCCTGATTCACCTCAAACGGATGGGACGGGGGCGGACGGTTGAGCGCGCAGCCTAAATGGGAGGTCGTGTCTCCAGTGAGATCCTTCAGGCGTGGCAACAGTTGCCCGCCTCACTGGCTCGGCCACTCTCAGAAGCGCAGGCCGACCAACTCGCAGCCTATCTGGAGGGCATGTCTCGCTGGAATGCTGTGCACAACATCACCGCCGTTGGGGCAGAGGCGTCTGTGCCACGTCACATCTTGGATGCCTTGGTGGCCTGGCCAAGCCTGCTGGATCACTTGGGCGACCAGCCGAATCCGGTCATTCTGGATGTCGGCAGTGGCAACGGCGTTCCCGGCCTGCCCTGGGCCGTGGTGGCGCCCAGGCTGCAGCTTCATTTGGTGGAGCGAGTGGCCAGAAAGGCGGCGTTTTTGCGCAGGGCTGCCCGAGACTTGGGCCTGTCCGGCCGCGTGAGCGTGTTTCAGGAGTCTGTGGAGTCGGGGTCTGGGCTGGTTGCGGCGGCCCCTCCCCAGGGCTATGCGATCATTGCATCGCGGGCGTTTGCGGCCTTGGAGGACTTTCTTGGGCTGACTTGGCGGCACGCCGGTCCAGGCACTTGCTGGCTTTACATGGCAGGAAAACTTTGTGAAATAAAAGGATTATCAGATAGTGTGTACATACACCCAGAGCATGCGTCCCGGTATGCCCTGGCATCGATTGAACCGGTGAGCGTGCCGGGGCAGGCTGGGGACAGACATCTCATATGGATTCGGAGGGCGCAGGCATGACCACCATCACACCCCGCAAGACACATATTTTTGCGGTGGCGAATCAAAAGGGCGGCGTGGGCAAAACCACCACGGCCGTTAACCTGGCCGCGGCCATGGCGCGCTTGGGCTTTCGGGCCTTGTTGGTCGATCTGGACCCCCAGGGCAACGCAACCATGGGCAGCGGCATCGACAAGAGCAGCCTGACACAGTCGGTCTATCCCATGCTCGTGGGGCTGGCCGGGGCGGCCGCGGTGCGTGTGAGCACCCCCGGTGGCTTCGACCTCTTGCCGGCCAACCGAGACCTGGCGGGTGCCGAGGTGGAGCTGGTCGATCTTGATGATCGGGAGCACCGCCTGGCCAAAGGCCTGGCGGACATCACCGCCGACTACGACATCGTGGTCATCGACTGCCCTCCATCGCTCTCGCTCCTGACCCTCAATGGGCTGTGCGCCGCCCACGGCGTGGTGATCCCCATGCAGTGTGAGTACTTTGCACTCGAGGGCCTCTCCGACCTGGTCAACTCGATCAAGCGGGTGCATGCGGGCCTGAACCGAGAGCTGCGAATCATCGGCCTGCTGCGCGTCATGTTCGATCCCCGCATGACCCTCTCCCAGCAGGTCAGCGACCAGCTGGAGCGGCACTTCGCAGAGAAGGTCTTCAAGACCGTGATTCCCCGGAATGTCCGCCTGGCCGAGGCTCCCAGCCATGGGCAGTCCGGCCTCGATTACGACCCAGCCTCACGGGGCTCTCAGGCCTATTTGTCGTTTGCCCAGGAGCTCGTGGCCCGAATGGGCATGGTGCGTGGTACCGCAGCAGTTCAGGAGGTGACGCAATGAGCTTGAAGAAAAAAGGCCTCGGCCGCGGCCTGGAGGTCTTGTTGGGGGCCTCCACGCCCATGCAAGAGGCCACCGATGGCCTGGTGTCCCTGCCGCTTACGGCGCTGCAAGCAGGCCGCTACCAGCCTCGGCAGGTCATGGATGAGTCGGGGTTGGAGGAGCTTGCCGATTCCATCCGCCGGCAGGGGGTGTTGCAGCCCATCGTCGTGCGGCCCATCAGCACCGGAACCGACACCGTCGCCTACGAGATCATCGCCGGGGAGCGCCGTTTCCGAGCTACCAAGCTCGCCGGGCTCACGGAGATTCCCGCGGTGGTCAAGGCCGTGGACGACCAGACGGCCCTGGCGATGGCGCTCATCGAGAACCTTCAGCGTCGAGACCTCTCGGCCCTTGAGGAGGCGCAGGGCATTTCCCGGCTCATCGAAGAGTTCGGGCTGACCCATGAGCAGGCCGCCCAGGCCGTGGGACGCTCGCGCAGTGCCACCACCAACCTGCTGCGACTCTTGCAGTTGCCCCAGGCCGTGCAGGCCTATCTGCGCGAGGGCCAACTGGAGGCAGGCCATGCTCGGGTGCTGCTGACCCTGCCTGCTCCGCAGCAGCGCGCTTTGGCAGAGTTGGCCGTGGCCCAGGGGCTGTCTGTTCGAGATGTCGAGGAGCGTGCACGGCGGCTGTCAGGCGCATCCGGTGGGACCAAGCCTGGCGGGGCCAAGCGAGCGGCCGCAGCCGAGGCGAGTGCCGACTGGCGTCGCATGGAAGAGGTGCTGTCTGACCAACTCGGGCTGGTGGTGGCCTTAAAGCCCAAAGGGGTTGGTGGGGAGCTGCGGGTGCAGTTCAACAGCCCCGAGGAATTTGAGGGCCTTTTGCAGCGGCTCGTCCCCGCAAACACCGAGGGTTTTTGACAATGGACGCCTGCGCCCCTTACACTCCACAGGCTTAAGCAAAGCGGCTGGTAGACAAGAATCGAATGATCAGGGTGCCAGTTGTTCAGGGGGTCTTGGTGGCGGTGTGTGCCGTATTGGCCGCGCTCCACTCGGTGCTAACGGGCTGGAGCGTGTTGCTCGGCGGCCTGTCGATTGCGCTTCCCAACCTCCTGTTTGCCTGGCGATTGCAGTTGGCCCCACCAAGCCAGGCTGTGGTGGTGTGGATGGTTGGCGAGCTTCTCAAAATGACGCTGTCAGTCGTCCTGCTGGCCTTGGTGGCCACTTGGTTCGAAGGCGTGGTTTGGCCGGGCTTGCTGCTCGGAATTGTCGTGGCCGCCTTGTCGATCTTTGTGGCGCCGTGGGTATTGAATCGGGCGGTTTGTCAGCAAGACGCCCAACGAATTGATCGAAGGCTTCGGCAGGCGCCGGAGTCCGTTGAAACGAAGTAACGAACGTCGACGAGGAAGACTATGGCTGCTACGCAAGCGCCGACTGCTGGGGAATATGTTGTCCATCACTTGGGACACCTCACCAATACGGGCAAGCCACAGACGGCCATTGTCGATTTCTCCGTCATTAATTTCGACACCATCTTCTGGTCCGTAACCCTTGGGGCCCTTGCGGTGTTTCTGCTTTGGCGCGCAGCCAGCAAGGCCACCGCTGGCGTTCCTGGACGTTTCCAAGCCCTGGTGGAAATTCTCGTGGACATGGTGGAGAACCAGTCCAAGAGCATTGTCCATGGCGACCGCCGCTTCATTGCGCCACTGGCCCTCACGGTATTTGTCTGGATCTTTTTCCTCAACGCCATGGATTTGCTGCCAGTCGATCTTCCGCATTTCGTATTCATTGCAACCGGGCTCGATCAGTACATTCATTACCATCGGATTGTTGCCACCGCCGACTTGAACGGCGCGCTCGGCATGTCCATCGGTGTGTTCGTCCTCATGATCTATTACAACTTGAAGATCAAGGGCGTGGGCGGCTTTCTGCATGAACTCTTCTGCGCCCCGTTTGGTTCCCATCCAGCGTTGTGGCTCGCCAACTTGGGCTTGAACATCATTGAGTTTTTGGCAAAAACCGTATCGCTTGGCATGCGACTCTTTGGAAACATGTACGCCGGCGAACTCATCTTTATTCTGATTGCCCTGCTGGGCGGCACCGCCACCGCATTTGGCTTCATTGGCCACGTGATTGCTGGCTCCATCTGGGCCATCTTCCACATCCTGATCATCACGCTGCAGGCCTTCATCTTCATGATGCTGACGCTGGTGTACATCGGCCAGGCCCACGAAGGGCACTGAGTCGAATGAAGTCTGTCGTTTCCTTTTCCGATGTCGTTTCTTTTTTGTTTCCCCTCTGAGGAGTTGTTATGACGAACGTTGCATTTGTCGCGCTGGCTTGTGGTCTGATCATTGGTCTGGGTGCCATCGGCGCCTGTATTGGAATTGGTCTCATGGGAGGTAAGTTCATCGAGGCCTCGGCCCGTCAGCCAGAGCTGATGAATGAGCTGCAGACCAAGATGTTCCTGCTGGCTGGTCTGATCGACGCGGCCTTCCTGATCGGCGTGGGCATCGCCATGATGTTTGCCTTCGCAAATCCGTTTGCTGGATAAGACGGGCTCTGATCAAGACTCTGTGAGGACTGCGCTGTGAATCTGAACGCAACCCTGGTCGCCCAGCTGGTCGTATTTTTTGTACTGGCCTGGTTCACCATGAAATTTGTATGGCCCCCGATCATGAAGGCGCTCGATGAGCGGGCTCAGAAAATCGCTGAAGGCCTCGCCGCGGCCGACAAGGCCAAGGCCGACATGGTCATGGCCGAGCGTCGAGCGGCCGAGGAAATGGGCAGGGCCAAGGATGTCGCTGGTGAGGTCCGTGCGTCGGCTGAAAAGCAGGCCAACCTCCTCATCGAACAGGCCAGGTCCGAGGCCACCCGCATCGTTGCAGCGGCACGCGAGGCCGCCGAGAAGGAAGCCGAGTCGGTGGTTCAGTCCGCGCGAGACAGCCTTCGAGACGAAGTGGCCAGCCTGGCGGTCAAAGGCGCAGAGCAGATCCTGCGCCGAGAGGTCGACGCCAAGGCACATGCAGACCTGCTCAAGCACTTGAAGAACGAGCTCTAATATGGCCGAAGTCGCAACCATTGCGCGGCCCTATGCCGAGGCCGCCTTTTCGGTGGCCCGCTCCGATGCGGCCGCCATGTCGACCTGGTCTGCTGCCCTCGGAAAGCTGGCGGCCATTGCCGCAGACGACGCCGTTCAGGCCCTCTATGGCAATCCGTCTGTTGGGCCCGACAAGCTTGCAAAGCTCTTCTGCGATGCGGCCGGCGGCGGCCTGACCGGCCCGGTGGAAAACTTTGTGAAGTTGCTGGCCGAGAACGATCGTCTCTCCACCCTGCCAGAGATCGCCACGCGCTTCGAGGCACTGAAGAATGCCGCCAACGCCACCCTGGCGGCCCATGTGGAAACAGCCTTCCCCTTGTCCGCGGCCGAGCAGGCCGAGATCAAGACATTGCTTGAAAAAAAATACGGCCAGGCCGTGACCCTCACCACCGAAGAGGCCAAGGGCCTGATCGGTGGGGTAAGGATCTCGATTGGCGACGAAGTGATCGATGCGTCCGTGAGCGGCAAGCTCACCAAGATGACATCCGCCCTGATGAACTAGGAGCCATTTGAATGCAACTGAACCCCTCTGAAATTAGTGAACTGCTCAAGGGCAAAATCCAAGGCCTGAATCTGGTCGCGGACACGCGCAACCAGGGCACGGTGGTCTCGGTCACCGATGGCATCTGCCGTATCCACGGCCTCTCGAACGTGATGCAAGGGGAAATGCTGGAGTTTCCCAACAACACCATCGGCCTGGCCCTCAACCTTGAGCGCGACTCCGTTGGTGCAGTGGTGCTGGGTGAGTACACCGAGGTCTCCGAGGGCGACGTGGTCAAGGCCACCGGCCGCATTCTGGATGTTCCTGTGGGCCCAGAACTCATCGGACGCGTGGTCAACGCACTGGGCCAGCCCATCGACGGCAAGGGCCCCATCAACGCCAAAATGACCGACGTCATCGAGAAGGTTGCCCCTGGTGTGATCTACCGCAAGTCGGTCTCGCAGCCGGTTCAGACTGGCCTTAAGGCCGTGGACTCCATGGTGCCTGTGGGCCGTGGCCAGCGCGAGCTGATCATTGGCGACCGCCAGACCGGCAAGACCGCCGTGGCCGTCGACACCATCATCAATCAGAAGGGTCAGAACATGACCTGCGTCTACGTGGCGATTGGTCAGAAGGCCTCTACCATTGCCAACGTGGTGCGCAAGCTCGAAGAAACTGGCGCCATGGCCTATACGATTGTGGTGGCTTCTTCAGCCTCCGAGTCGGCTGCCATGCAGTACTTGTCGGCCTACTCCGGCTGCACCATGGGTGAATACTTCCGCGACCGTGGCGAAGACGCCCTCATCATTTACGACGACCTCTCCAAGCAGGCTGTGGCCTACCGTCAGGTCTCGCTGCTGCTGCGTCGTCCGCCGGGCCGTGAAGCCTTCCCTGGCGATGTCTTCTATCTCCACTCTCGCCTGCTCGAGCGGGCTGCCCGCGTCAACGAGGAATACGTTGAGAAGTTCACCAACGGTGCGGTCAAGGGCAAGACCGGCTCACTGACAGCCCTTCCCATCATTGAAACCCAGGCGGGTGACGTCTCCGCATTCGTGCCAACCAACGTGATTTCCATCACCGACGGTCAGATCTTCCTCGAGACCGATCTTTTCAACGCCGGCATTCGGCCTGCGCTCAATGCCGGCATTTCAGTGTCGCGTGTGGGTGGTGCGGCCCAGACCAAGCTCATGAAGCGCAAGGACACGGGCGCTGGTGTGCGTCTGGCCCTGGCCCAGTACCGAGAGCTGGCTGCCTTTGCGCAATTCGCCTCCGACCTCGACGAGGCCACCCGCAAGCAGCTCGAACGTGGCCGCCTCGTCACCGAGCTCATGAAGCAGCCCCAGTACCAGCCCCTCAAGATCTGGGAGATGGCGCTCACCTTGTTTGCAGTGAACAACAACTACATGGACGACGTTGATGTCTCCAAGGCTGGCGCCTTCGAGCGGGCCCTGCGCGACCACGTGCGCAACAAGCATGCTGCGCTGGCCGAGGCCATCGAATCTGCCAAGGATCTCTCTGCCGACCATGAGGCCCAGCTGCGTGCGGCCATCGACGACTTCAAGAAGACCGGCGCCTACTAAGGACCCCTCATGCCAGGCTCAAAAGAGATTCGCAACAAGATCAAGAGCGTTCAAAACACGCGAAAGATCACCAAGGCCATGGAGATGGTCGCAGCCTCGAAGATGCGTCGCGCGCAGGAGCGCATGCGCGCCGGCCGCCCTTATGTCGAAAAGGTTCGCGCCATCTGCGCCAACCTCAGCCATGCCACGCCGGAATTCGTGCACCCCTACATGACCCATCGCAAAGAGATCAAGCGCATTGGGCTCATCGTGGTCACCTCCGACAAGGGCCTGTGCGGCGGCCTGAACACCAACCTGCTTCGGCAGGTGGTCAATCGCATCAAGGAATGGGAATCCACCGGGGCCACTGTTCAGGTCACGGCCTTCGGGAACAAAGGCTTTGGCTTCTTTAGCCGCATGGGAGTGAAGGTGGTCAGCCATGCCGTGGGTCTGGGCGATGCCCCGCAGCTCGAGGCACTGATTGGCCCCGTCAAGGTTCAGCTCGACGCCTTCGCCGCCGGCGATCTCGATGCGGTGTTCTTGGCCTCGAATCAGTTTGTGAACACCATGAAGCAAGACCCCACCGTGATGGAGCTGCTGCCCCTGACCGACGACCGTCTGGAGCGGACCGACCCCAATCACGACTGGGATTACCTCTACGAGCCCAATGCGGAAGTCGTGCTCTCCGATTTGCTCACCCGGTACCTCGAGTCGGTGGTGTTTCAGGCTGTGGCGGAGAACATGGCCTGCGAGCAGAGCGCCCGCATGGTGGCCATGAAGGCCGCCTCGGACAACGCCAAGCAGCTCATCGAGAGCCTGCAGTTGTCTTACAACAAGGCGCGGCAGGCCGCCATTACCAAAGAATTGTCGGAAATCGTGGGCGGTGCAGCGGCGGTCTAAGCCCAACACCCACATGCAGTTAACACACGTTTAGAGAGAAGAGGACCCTCAAATGAGCATGGCACAAGGCAAGATTGTTCAGTGTATTGGTGCGGTGGTCGACATCCAGTTCCCACACGACAGCATCCCCAACATTTACGATGCCCTCACCCTGGATGACGCCGCCCAGCACGACCTCATCGAAAAAGGGCTCACCTTCGAAGTGCAGCAGCAGCTTGGAGATGGCGTGGTTCGTACCATTGCCATGGGCTCCTCCGACGGCATTCGTCGCGGGATGCCTGTGAACAACACCGGCAAGGGCATTTCTGTGCCGGTGGGTGAGGGCACCTTGGGCCGAATCATGGATGTGCTCGGACGCCCCATCGACGAAGCCGGCCCCATCCCCTGCGATGAACTGCGTGAGATCCACCAGGCCGCCCCGAAATTTGCAGACCTCTCGCCATCGGTTGAACTGCTCGAGACCGGCATCAAGGTGATCGACCTCATCTGCCCGTTTGCCAAGGGCGGCAAGGTGGGCCTCTTCGGTGGTGCCGGTGTGGGCAAGACCGTCAACATGATGGAGCTCATCAACAACATCGCCAAGCAGCACTCGGGCCTCTCGGTGTTCGCGGGCGTGGGCGAGCGCACCCGCGAAGGAAACGACTTCTATCACGAGATGAAAGATTCCAACGTGCTCGACAAGGTGGCCATGGTGTTTGGTCAGATGAACGAGCCCCCGGGCAACCGACTGCGCGTGGCGCTCACCGGCCTGACCATGGCCGAGCGCTTCCGCGACGAAGGCCGCGACATCCTCTTCTTTGTGGACAACATCTATCGCTACACCCTGGCCGGTACCGAGGTCTCGGCGCTGCTGGGCCGGATGCCGTCGGCCGTGGGCTACCAGCCCACCCTGGCCGAGGAGATGGGCCGCCTGCAGGAGCGCATCGTGTCCACCAAGGTGGGTTCGATCACGTCCATTCAGGCCGTTTACGTGCCAGCCGACGACCTCACCGACCCATCGCCTGCCACCACCTTTGCCCACCTCGATGCCACCGTGGTGCTCTCGCGAGACATCGCCTCTCTGGGCATCTACCCCGCTGTAGACCCGCTCGATTCCACTTCACGCCAGATCGACCCCAACGTGGTGGGTGAGGAGCATTACTCGGTGACGCGCAAGGTGCAGCAGACCCTGCAGCGCTACAAAGAGCTGCGCGACATCATTGCCATTCTGGGCATGGACGAGCTCTCCCCCGAGGACAAGCTCATCGTGGCCCGCGCCCGTAAGGTTCAGCGCTTCTTGTCGCAGCCCTTCCACGTGGCCGAGGTCTTCACGGGCTCTCCCGGCAAGTACGTCACGCTGGCCGAGACGATCCGTGGCTTCAAGATGATTGTGGATGGCGAGTGCGACGCCCTGCCGGAGCAGGCCTTCTACATGGTGGGCGGCATCGAAGAGGCCTTCGAGAAGGCCAAGACGCTTCAATAATTCAATCGGAGTCCATGCCCCATGGCCGGAACCATTCAAGTCGACGTTGTCAGCGCCCAAGAAATGATCTTCTCTGGGGAGGCCGAGTTTGTGGCGCTTCCCGGAGAGCAGGGCGAGCTGGGCATTCTGCCGGGGCATGTCCCATTCATCACCCGCATTCGTCCTGGCACCGTTCGCATCAAGGCCAACGGCCAAGAGGAATTCATCTTTGTGGCCGGCGGCATTCTGGAAGTGCAGCCCAGGGTGGTCACGGTGTTGGCCGACACGGCCATTCGTGGAAAAGACCTCGATGAGGCCAAGGCGGAGCAGGCGCGCAAGGATGCTGAGCTGGCGCTGGCCAATCGCAACACCGACATCGATTTCGCAGCCGCCCAGGCGGAACTGGCCATCGCATCTGCCCAGCTCGCCGCCCTGAAGCAGTTCAGAAGCCGTAAGTAAGCGGCCCGCGGCACCCCCAGATTTGGCCCAGAACAACGACCTCTTTTTACGGGCGCTTGCCCGGCAGCCGGTAGAGCGAACCCCGGTCTGGCTCATGCGCCAGGCTGGACGTTACCTGCCGGAGTACAACGCCACCCGCAAGAAGGCCGGCAACTTCCTGGCCTTGTGCAAGAACCCCGAGCTGGCCTGCGAGGTCACCCTCCAGCCGATTGACCGCTACGGCCTCGATGCAGCCATCCTGTTCTCGGACATCCTCACCATCCCAGATGCCTTTGGCCTTGGCCTGCATTTCGTCGAGGGTGAAGGCCCGCGCTTTCACAAGAAGATTGAATCCGAGGCCGACCTTGCAGCCATGCCCAATGTCGACATGGCCGAAGCCCTGTCCTATGTGGGCGATGCAGTCTCACTCATTCGCAAAACCCTGGATGGTCGTGTGCCCCTGATTGGCTTCTCGGGCAGCCCCTGGACGCTCGCCTGCTACATGCTCGCCGGCGGCAGCAGCGGCGACGACTTCTTGTCGGTGCGCAAATGGGTCTACAGTCGTCCGGACCTGGTGCAGGCCTTGCTCAAGCGCCTCACCCACGCCGTCACCGACTACTGCGACATGCAGGTGCGTGCCGGCGCCCAGGCCATCATGCTCTTCGACAGCTGGGGTGGTCTGCTGGCGGATCAATCTTTCGATGCCTTTTCGCTCCAAGCCCTGGAGACCATTGTGCGCGACCTGCGGGCCCGTCATCCCGATACCCCGGTCATTGTGTTCGTCAAGGGGGGTGGCCAGTGGATGGAGCGCATTGCTGCCACCGGCTGCCAGGGCGTGGGCCTCGACTGGACGGCCAACCTCGGCCAAGCCCGCCGCCTGATCGGAGACCGATGCGCCTTGCAAGGCAACCTGGACCCCGCCGTGCTGCTCGGCACGCCTGCTCACATTGAGGCCGAAGCCACCAAGGTGGTCAACAGCTTTGGAAAGCTCTCGGCGGGTGCAGGCCACATCTTTAATTTGGGTCATGGGATTTCGCAGTTCACGCCCATCGACCACGTCACATGCCTCGTGGAGGCTGTTGCAAAGGCCAGCCGCCAGCAGGCTGCCTGAGCGCAGCGCGCATGTCAGCCCTTACGGGCAAGCCCACCACGCGACTGCTGGATGTTGCAGTCGACACCCCAGGCCTTGGCCCGCTCAGCTATCTTGCGCCACCATCGGCTGCCACCGGCGCTGGCGACCATGACCTAGACGTCGGCGACTGGCTGCTCGTGCCAGTGGGGACGCGCAGCCGAGTGGGGCTGATCGTGGCCATCCAGGATGTCGAACCGCATGGAATCGAGGGCCTGGGCTATGCGGTGCGGCCCGCCCTGCAACGCCTGGCCCTGCCCAGCTTGTCCTCCCCCATGTTGCGCCTCTTG
>CAZPRT010000030.1:0-13321 GCA_964589205.1 uncultured Bordetella sp.
GAACGTATACATGAACCATTGCTCCGCATGTGGATCCCGAACTAGCCAGCAGGTGCCCGAGGGCGACAACCGGCTTCGCCACGTCTGCACGAGTTGTGGCGAGATTCACTACGTGAACCCCCGCATCATCGTGGGCACCATTCCCACGTGGGGCGAGCAACTGCTGCTCTGCCGCCGCGCCATTGCGCCCCGCTCGGGCTACTGGACACTGCCGGCGGGCTTCATGGAGTTGGGTGAATCCACCCAGGCCGGGGCCCTGCGCGAAACCATCGAAGAGTCGGGCGCGAGCGCCGAGGTGGGCGGCCTCTTCGCCGTCTTCGACATCCCGCACGCGGAACAAGTGCACCTGTTCTTTCGGGCGCAGCTCTTGCGGCCCGAGCTGGCCCCAGGCCCCGAGAGCCTCGACGCCAGGCTCTTTCATCCAAAGGACATTCCCTGGGAAGACCTTGCCTTTCGATCAGTGCACCGTGCACTGGAACTCTTCCTGGCCGATCAGGCGGCAGGCCTGCACCGAGTTCACAACGAGTCGATTGTTCGATGAGTGAATCCCCAGAGCACCGGCTCGCCTGGATCGGCCCCGACGACGACTTTCCTGCGTCTGAGCTCGCCTGGACAGACGAGATGGGTGCCAACGGCCTGCTCGGCGCGGGCGACCAGCTCACGGCCAGCCTGCTCAAGCGGGCCTATGCGCGCGGCATCTTTCCGTGGTCTGGCCCCTCGGAGCCCATCCTCTGGTGGTCGCCCAACCCGCGCATGGTTCTGCGCACCCAGAACTTCAAGCAACGCCGCTCGCTCACGCAGGCCATTCGACAGGCCCAGGCCGAGGGCTTTCTGCTCAAGTCCGACACGGCCTTTCAGTCGGTCATGCGCGGCTGCGCAGCCCCGCGCGATGAACACGGCGGCACCTGGATCACCACGGCCATTCAGTCGGCCTATCAAGACCTGCACAAACAAGGCCTGGCCCACAGCATCGAGCTCTGGCACGGCCACCAGTTGGTGGGCGGCCTCTACCTGGTGTCACTGGGCAAGATGGTCTATGGCGAGAGCATGTTCAGCCGCAGGCCCAATGCCTCGAAGATCTGCCTGGCGGGGCTGGTGCGCTGGCTCGAGCGGCACGACTGCCCACTCATCGACTGCCAGCAGGAAACCCCCCACCTGGCCACACTTGGCGCAACCCCCATTCCGCGTGCAGAATTCGAATCATGTGTTGCAAGACTCACCTCCGAGCCTGGGCCACCCTGGGCCACCGAGCCCCTCGACTGGGGCGTCTTTCGTGGGCATGAGGCGTAATGGCTGACCTTCGCGACCTCCCACTGAGCCAACTGCAGTTCTATGTCACGGCGCCCTACCCTTGCAGCTACCTGGCCGGCCGCCGAGCCCGCTCGCAGGTGGCCACGCCCAACCACCTCATCACGGCCAATGTCTACGGCGACTTGGTGCAGATGGGCTTTCGTCGAAGTGGCGCCTTTGCCTACCGGCCCTACTGCGACAGTTGCAAAGCCTGCCAGCCGCTGCGCATTCCAGCGGCCACCTTCACACCCACCCGCAGCCAGCGACGCACCTGGAAGCGCAATGTTGAATGGCTCACCGCCCGCGAGGAGCCACTGGCCTTCTCCAACGAGCACTACAACCTCTACCTGGCCTACCAGGCAGGCCGCCATGCAGGCGGTGGCATGGACCAAGACAGCCGCGACCAATACGCCCAGTTTCTGCTGCAGAGCCGTGTCGACACGCGGCTCGTCACCTTCCGAGACCCAGAGGGCGAGCTCAAGATGGTCTCGCTCATCGACCTCCTGCCCGAGGGCCTCTCGGCCGTGTACACCTTCTATTCACCAGACCATCCCCAGGCCTCGCTCGGCACCTACGGCATCCTGTGGCAGATCAGAGAATGTGTGCGGCTGCGCAGGCCCTATGTCTACCTGGGCTACTGGATCGAAGAGAGCAAGAAGATGACCTACAAGCGAGACTTCCAGCCTTCGGAGGTCTTGGTCGCAGGCAACTGGCAGCCGCTGCCGCGCTGAAGCCTCGCATGCTGTCCTTGTATCCGGTCGCCCGGCCGCTGCTCTTTGCACTCAACCCAGAACGGGCCCACGATGTGAGCCTGGCCGCCCTGCAGTGGGCCCACTGCTGGATGCCGTTTGCACTGCCCGCCTCAGCGCCCATCCCCGCGGGGGATCCCGTGCAGCTCGCAGGCCTCTCATTCCCGAACCGTGTGGGCCTGGCCGCAGGCCTTGATAAAAACGCTGCGCACCTCGATGCCCTTGGCCGATTCGGCTTTGGCTTCATGGAGGCTGGCACCGTCACCCCAAGGCCACAGCCGGGCAACCCCAAGCCCCGAATGTTTCGGCTGCGGGAGGCCGAGGCCATCATCAACCGGTTCGGCTTCAACAACCACGGCCTGGAGGCCTTCATTTCAAACCTGAAGGCCTCCGACTGGGTTCGAGAAAAGCGCGGTGTGCTGGGCCTGAACATCGGCAAGAACGCCACAACCCCCATGGACAAGGCTGCCGACGACTACCTCATGTGTCTGGAGGCCCTCTACCCGTGGGCCGACTACATCACGGTCAACATTTCATCGCCCAACACCAAGAACCTGCGTGGCCTGCAGTCCGCCCAGAGCCTCGCCCCGCTGCTCGGGGCACTCAAGCACCGGCAGCGCGAGCTCATCGGCCGGCATCAGCGACGGGTGCCACTCTTTCTGAAGGTGGCCCCCGACCTGGAGGACGAACAGATTCTTGAGATTGCATCGGCCGTCAACGCGCACGAAATTGAAGGCCTGATTGCCACCAACACCACCCTCGATCGCTCTGCGGTCGAAGGCCTGACCCATGCCGATGAGGCCGGTGGCCTCTCGGGCGCACCGCTCACAAGCGCCTCCACCTCGGTGCTCAGGCGCTTTCGTGAAGCCCTGCTGCCCGAGGTGGTACTCGTGGGCGTGGGCGGCATCCTGAGCCCATTCGATGGCCTGGCCAAGCGCGATGCGGGCGCCGACCTGGTGCAGGTGTATTCGGGGCTGGTCTACCGAGGACCGCGACTGGTGGCCAACTTGGCCAACGACCTGGCCGTGGCCCAGCCGGGGTAACGGGCCGAGAAGGTGGCTCCGCGCGGCGTGGGCAGGTCTCGATAGGCCGTCCACCCATTGGCCAGTGGAAGGCCACCCAGCCGATGCCGGCGCCCCCCAGTGATGCGCAGAAACAAACTGGCCATGGAGGCCGCAAGCCGATAGAGCGGCGGGCGCACCGCCACATAGGCCCACAGGCTAAAGCTGATGCGCTCGGCCCACGGCCGCAGATGCCGCTCGTACTGACGCTCGCGCAACTTGCGAAGCAGGTCGGGCAGCGGAATCTTCACCGGGCAGACCACATGGCATTCACCACACAGCGTGGCCGCCTGAGGAAGATCGAGGGAGTTCTCCAAGCCCTGATAGGCCGGCGTGAGCACCGAGCCCATGGGCCCGGGGTAGACCCAGCCGTAGGCATGGCCACCAATCTTCTGATACACGGGGCAGTGGTTCATGCAGGCACCGCAGCGAATGCAGCGAAGCATGTCTTGGAACTCACTGCCAAGCAGGCTGGAGCGGCCGCCATCGACCAGCACGAAATAAAGGTGGTCTGGGCCGTCGGGCTCGCCCTTGGCGCGGGTGCCGGTGAGCAAAGAGATGTAGTTCGAGATGGACTGGCCCGTGGCCGAGCGTGTGAGCAGCCGGGCCACGGTGGCAAAGTCTTCAAGCGTGGGCAGCACCTTCTCAATGCCCGTGACCACCACATGCACGCGCGGCATGATGGTGACCATGCCCTCGTTGCCCTCGTTGGTGACCAAGGCCACGGAGCCGGTCTCAGCAATCACAAAATTGCCACCCGTCACGCCCATGTCGGCCCCCAAGAACTTGGGCCGCAACTGCTCACGGGCCTCGCGGGTGAGCTCGGGAATGTCGGAGAGCTTGGGCCGATCATGCACCTTCGAGAAGAGCTCGGAGATCTCTTCTTTGTCCTTGTGAATGACAGGCGCGATGATGTGGCTGGGCGCCTCGTTGTCGTTGATCTGAAGGATGTACTCGCCAAGGTCGGTCTCGATGGGCTCAATGCCCGCCTGGGCCAGCGCCTTGTTGAGGGCCATTTCCTCAGAGACCATGGACTTGGACTTGGTAACAGTCTGGACCTCGTGCTGCTTGGCAATGGCCACGACCATCTCGGAGGCCTGGGCGGCAGACTCTGCAAAGAGCACCGTGGCACCGGCCTTGGTGGCATTGGCCTCGAATTGTTCAAGCCAGAGGTCGAGACGGCCAATGGCCCGATTGCGCCGCTCCACCGCGGCCTCGCGGGTGGCCTCGAAGTCGATCTCGGTCATGGCCTGGGCACGGGCCGTCACGAACTTGTCGGCCAGGCGCCGCAGGTTTCGCTGCAGCCGAATGTCGGCGAGCTTCTCGGTGGCGCGGGCCTGAAAGTGCATCGACTGAATCTGCATGAATGGGCTCCTTAAGGCCGCGTTGCGCCAAGCTCGCCTGCGAGCACTTCCGCCACATGCAGCACCTGGGTCTTGTCATCGCCAATGCGGCGCAGCCGGCCTTCGATGTGCAGCATGCAGCCGAGGTCTCCGAGCACCACGGCCTGGGCACCGGTGGCCTGAATGTTCGAAATTTTTTCATCGGCAATGGCCGCAGACACATTGCCGTACTTCAAGGAGAAGGTGCCGCCAAAGCCGCAGCAGGCTCGGCTGTCCCGCATCTCGGTGACGGTGAGGCCCGGGATCTTCGAGAGCAGGGCCCGCGGCTGGGCCTGAACGCCGAGCTCACGCAGGCCGCTGCAGCTGTCGTGGTAGGTGACACAGCCCTCGGCCCGGCCGGGAATGTCTTCGAGCTTCATGACGGAGGAGAGGAAGTCGGTGAGCTCATAGACCTTGGGTGCGAGCTCGTTCATGCGGGTGCGAAGGCTCGGGTCGTCTGAGAAGAGTTCAAGGTAGTGCGTCTTGATCATGCCGCCACAGGAGCCCGACGGCACCACCACGTAGTCATAGCCCTCGAGCTGCTCGAGCACGCGCTCGGCCAGCCGGTGGGCAGCCGCACGATCTCCAGCGTTGTAGGCGGGCTGTCCGCAGCAGGTCTGGCCCTCGGGCACCACCACCTCACAGCCCGAATGCTCGAGCAGCTTGATGGCCGCAAAGCCAATCTCGGGCCGCATGAGGTCCACCAGACATGTCACATAGAGCGCCACACGAGGGTTCTGTGGCACGACTGGCGTGATTTCTACAGACATGAACGACATCCCTTTGTAAACTTCCATTCTGCCACCACAAGACCCTTATGAGCCTCACGTCCTCACCCGTTGTTCCCGCCAGCCCCTCGATCCAGGTCATCGAGCGGCTCAACGCGCTCCTGGACGTCCTGGCAAAGCAGTCCGAGCCGGTCTCGCTCAAGGCCCTGGCACTGGCCACAGGCCTGCATCCCTCCACGGCCCACCGCATCCTCAACGACCTGGTGATCGTGCGCATGGTCGACCGCACCGAGCCGGGCCATTACCAGCTGGGCATGCGACTGCTGGAACTGGGCAACCTGGTCAAGGCCCGGCTCAATGTGCGAGACGCCGCCGCAGGCCCCATGCGAGAACTGCACAAGCTCACGGGCGAGACCATCAACCTGGCCGTGCGCCAGGGCGACGAAATTGTGTACGTGGAGCGTGCCGTGAGCGAGCGCTCTGGCATGCAGGTGGTGCGCGCCATCGGCGGGCGAGCCCCACTGCACCTGACCTCCACGGGCAAGCTCTTTCTCGCCGTGGAAGATGCCCGCGCGGTGCGGTCTTACAGCATGCGCACGGGCCTGGCTGGCCAGACCCGCAACAGCATCACCGAGGTGCAGCAACTGGAGAAAGAACTCGACCTCGTGCGATCCAACGGCTTTGCCCGCGACAACGAAGAACTCGAGATGGGGGTGCGCTGCATTGCCGCAGCCATTCGAGACGACGCGGGCAACCTGGTGGCGGGACTGTCCATCTCAGCGCCTGCAGACCGCGCAAATGATGGCTGGGTGGATGCCCTTCGAGAGACCGCCATGGCCATTTCGAATGCCCTGGGCCACGGCATGGCCGGAGCCAATTAGGCCGCGGGGGCGTTGGAGACGAGCTTGCTGGGCTTTTCAGCCTGCTGAATCAGCCAGCGCCGAATCATCTCGGCATCGCGCAGCCGGTGCTGTGTGCCGGGTGCATCGAGCATGACCAGAATCACTGGGCGACGCTCCACATCGGCCTGCATGACCAGACAGCGGCCGGCCTCTCGGATGAAGCCAGTCTTGGAGAGGCCGAGCTCCCAAGCCTCCGTGCGTACCAGCGCGTTGGAATTGCGGAACTGTTGTGACCGGCTGCCCACCCGCACCATGAGGTTCTGGGCGGTGGAGTATTCGCGAATGAGCGGCACCAGGTAGGCCTCCTCCACCAGCCGCACAAGGTCGCGCGGGGAGGAGACGTTTCCGGCGTTCAGGCCCGTGGGCTCCGTGAACTGGGTGGCCGACATGCCCAGTTGGCGTGCCTTGATGTTCATGGCCACGACGAAGGCATCCAGGCCCCCGGGGTAGGTGCGACCCAAGGCATGGGCGGCGCGGTTCTCGGAGGACATGAGCGCCAGGTGCATGAGCTCACCACGCGTCAGACGGGTGCCCACGCGCAGGCGCGAGCCCACACCCTTTTCAAGGTCTGCATCCTCCTGCGTGATGCGAAGCATCTCGGACATGGGCAGGTCGGCCTCGGCCACGACCAGCGCCGTCATGAGCTTCGTGATGGAGGCAATCGGCAAGACCGCGTCGGGATTCTTCTCGAACAAGACCTCACCAGAGATTTGGTCCACCACCAGCACCGAGCTGGACTTCAGGCTCGCCTCGGTCATGGCCGACTGCAGACCAAGCTTGCTGCCAGCAGACATGCGGTCGTTGGGGTTGCGGGGTGTGCGGGCGACCTTCTTGGTCTGTTGCGACTTCTTCTTGGCCTGCTGGGTCTTCTTCTTGGCCTGCTGGGTTTTTCTCTGCTGTGCCTTGGTCTGCTGAGGCTTTTTGGTTGGCTGCGCCTGCTTGGGCGTTTGCTTTGTGGGTGTTTGCTTTGGGGCCGCAGAGGAACTGCTCGTCTGAGCAGCCACAGGCAGTGCAGGAGCGATCAGGCCAAGGCTCACCGCCCCAACACACACGCCTCGCAACACCCGTTCAATACCCATGGAACCCTTCAGATCAAACAAATCCAGTCCTTTTTAGGAGCAATTCGCCGCCATGCTACCAGCGAAACTCAGAAATGCAACAAAAAGTTCAATTATTTCTGTTGCTTACAGCCCACTTTGAATAAAAAATTCCGAATCGAGCCCTATCGTATTCAGATCTGAAAGAGCCCGACATCACCCCCCGAAGGCAAGCATCATTCATGCCGCCGAAAATCGGACAGGGGAGGCCGCGGCGGGGCAGGCGACGATCGAAGGGGTTCTAACGCGTGACGACGCGCTCGTCGCCGAGTTCACCGCCGAGTTGCAGCACGCCCTCACGCAGCCGTGCATAGGCTGCATCGAAGCGGGCCGCTGCATCGGGAAGCGAGGCCGCACCCGATGGCTGCTTGAGCCCAAGCTCCAGGTGACGCCGAGCGTTGGGGTCCGTGGGCGATGGGGCCGATGGCAGGCTGTAGACACGAAGCTCCGGATACGTGGCCGTGAGCTCCTCGAGCAACTGCGTCACAGCCGCCTCGTAGAGCTTGTAGACCACCATGGAGCGGTCCACCTCGGCCGCCTCTCCAAAGGAGTCCGCATAGAAGGTGTCGAGCACCCACTCCATCATGGGCCAGGCCATCACGGGAAAGCCCGGCAGAAAATAGTGACGGTCAATCGAAAAGCCCGGAATCTTGTTGTACGGGTTGGGCACGATCTGCGCACCCACCGGAAACTCGCCCATGCGAAGCCGCTCGGGTGTGAGGGGCTGATTGGCCTCGGCGGTGCGCTGGGCGATGAGGTCTGCGGCCTCGGGGTGCAAGGCGAGCTCACGGCCCAGGGCCTCGGCTGCAGCCTGCCGGGTGTGGTCATCGGGCGTGGCCCCAATGCCACCAAAACTAAACACCAAGTCTTGCGTGGCAAAGCTTTGCCGCAGCATGTTTGTGCAGCGTGCGCGGTCGTCGCCCAGGTACACCACCCACGAAAGCGACAGGCCCCTGGCACCCAAAATTTCCTTGGCCTTCTGGAAGTGGCGGTCTTCTCGTTTGCCCGAGAGAATCTCGTCGCCGTTGATGTAGAGGCCAATGGTCAGTGGTGGTCGCATGGTGGTGTGGTGTGGTGATCGTGTGGGCTTAGGCGTGAAGGTGTGGCGCGAGCGTACCCCAGGTTTTCTGAAGCCGTTTCACCGACACCGGCATGGGTGTCTTGAGGCCCTCGGCAAAGAGCGAGACCCGCAGCTCCTCCAGGCTCCAGCGAAAGGCCTCGATGGGCTCCGACCAATCACCGCGATGCGAGGCCGCCCACCGCCAAAACGGTCGAGCCACCTGATCGAACTCGGCCAGGCGCTGGGCATCTCGCGCGGGGTCGGCCCGATGCTTGTCGAGCCGCAGGGCCACCGCCTGCAAATAGCGCGGCAGGTGACGGGCACGGTCATCGGGCAGCGTGGAGACAAAGCTCTGACCGAGCAGGCCCGAGAGCTGCTGCTGAAGGTCTTGCACCAACGGCTGCGGGAACTTGGCGCCGCCCAGCCGGCGTTGAATCTGCTGATGGGCATCGAGCACACTGAGCAGCCAGCGCTGGGCCTCTTGGGCCAGCAGCAAGAAGCGGGGGCGACCCGCCTGCAGGCAGGCCTCAAAGCCCGCGGCATCCACGGGCCAGTCGCCAACAAGGAATGCACGGCGCAGGCTCAGCCGCAGCAGTTCGGTCTGCAGGTCTTCAGATCGGGCCGCCGCCGTCCAGGCCAAGAGCAGCGCACGGTTGCGGTCGAGCTCCTTCTGGAAGGCCCGCACCTGGTCCTTCAGGGCCAAGGCCAGCAGCCGCATGAGGCCAAGCTGATGCCGCTGCTTGGCCTTGCTGGGATCGTCGAGGACGCAGAGCTTCACATGGTCTCCGCAGTCTTCCAGTGCCGGATAGCCCAGCAGCGACTGGCCCGCCACCTCAATGGTCATGGGCCACTCGAGGGCACCGAAGGACCAGTCACGATGGGTGGTGTCATCGCGCGTGGGTGCAAAGGCAGCCTGGGCCTGGCCACCGAGTTGCTCTCGCAACACCATGAGGTCTCGACCCTGCCCAAGCCGACGGCCATGGGCATCGACCACCACATAGAGCGGCTGCAGGTGCAGTGGCACCGACTCGAGCTTGAAGTCTTCCAAGGCCACGGTGAGGCCCTTGTCCTCCCGCAGGTCTTGCACCAGGGCTTTGCGCAGGGGCATGCTGCCTGCACGGTCTTGCCAACGGGCACAGAAGTCATCCACCTGCTGGGGCAGCGGAATGCAGTGCCGGCGAATCCGTTGAGGAAGGCTCTTGAGCAAGGCCAGCACCTTCTCCTTGCGCATGCCGGGCACGAGCCAATCGATCTGCACCGCATCGACCTGATTCAGGCTCGCCAGTGGAATGGTGATGGCCATGCCATCGTCTGCAGCGCCTGGCTCAAAGCGGTAATCGAGTGCGAGCCGCAGGCCACCCTGCTCGAGCACGGTGGGAAAGGCCTCTGAGGTGACGCCATCGGCCTGGTGGCGCATGAGGTCTTCGCGCCGAAGGAAGAGCAGCTTGGGCTGCTCACGCGAGGCCTCACGCCACCACTTGCGCAGCCCATCGAAGTCGTTGACCGAGGCCGGAATCCAGCGATCGTAGAAGGCCTCGATCAAGGCATCGTCGACCAGCAGGTCCTGCCGGCGGGCCCGCTGCTCCAGCCGCTCGACCTCGTGGATGAGCCGGCGGTTGTGCTCGAAGAAGGCCAGCTCAAGCGTGGCATCGCCCTGCACCAGGCCCTCACGAATCATGATGAGCCGAGCCTCGCGCGCCTGCTCCTCGCCCAGCTGGGCCCAGGCCAGGCGGCGCCGCACGTAAATGGGCAGCCCATAGAGCACACCGCGTGCATAGCCCACCACCCGACCGGCCTTCTTCTCCCAGTGGGGCTCGGAGTAAGACACCCGAATGAGCGGGCCTGCGGCAGCCTCCACCCACTCGGGCTCGATGGCGGCAATGGTGCGTGCAAAGAGGCGGCTGGTCTCGACCTGCTCGGCCGCCATGAGCCACTTGGGTGGCTTCTTGGACAGATGCGAGCCTGGCCACACGGCAAACTTCACATCGTGCGCGCCCTGCCACAGCGGTGGCTGTGCCGTCTCGATGCGCATGCCAATGTTCGAGAGCAGCCCCGTGAGAATGGCCTGATGCAGGCTGTTGTAATCGGCCGCCACCGTGTTGATCCGCCAGCCCTGCGACAAGACCCAGTCGGTGATCTGCCGATGCAGGTCGCGCCACTCGCGCACGCGAATGGGCGACAAGAAGGCCGACCGAAGCCGCGCCTCCTTCTGCCGATTGGAATGGTCGTGCGAGAGGGCCTCATCGCAGAAGGCCCAGAGCTTGAGCCACGAGATGAACTCGCTGCGCGGGTCGGCAAACTGCCTGTGGGCGGTGTCGGCTGCGGCCTGCTGATCCAGCGGCCGATCCCGCGGGTCTTGAATGGACAGGGCCGTGACCAGCACCAGCATCTCCTGCAGGCATTGCCGCTCGCGGCCGGCCACGAGCATGCGGCCCAGGCGTGGGTCTAGGGGAAGGCCCGCCAGCTGCCGGCCCACCTCGGTGAGCTGGCCGTCACGGTCCAGGCCGCCAAGCTCCTTGAGCAGCATGAGGCCATCGGCCACCGCCTTCTTGGAGGGCGGGTCCACAAACGGAAAGGCCTCGATGGCATCCAGGCCCAGGGCCTTCATGCGCAGAATGACCGAGGCAAGCGATGAGCGATGGATCTCGGGCTCGGGATGGGCTGGCCGTTGCTTGAACTCCTCTTCGGCGTAGAGCCGGATGCAGACGCCCGGCGTGAGGCGGCCTGCACGGCCGGCCCGCTGAAGGGCCTGGGCCTGGCTGATGGGCTCGATGAGCAGCTGCTCCACCTTGCCCCGATACCGGTAGCGCTTCACACGGGCCAGGCCGGTGTCGACCACATAACCAATGCCAGGCACCGTGAGCGAGGTCTCGGCCAGGTTGGTGGCCAGCACCACGCGCCGGCGCCCCCCGGGCCGAAAGACTCGGTCTTGGTCGGCCTGGGCCAGTCTGCCAAAGAGGGGCAAGAGCTCCACCTGCGGGTCGAGCCGGCGATCGCGCCAGGCATCGACCACGGCCCGAATCTCTCGCTCGCCGGGCAGAAAGACCAGCACATCTTGGGCAGCCAGCCGCGCATGGTCGGCCAGGGCCTCCTCGATGCCCGAGAGCACGCGATCGATGAGGTCGGTGCGCTCGTCCTGCGCCGGCCGCCAGCGGGTCTCCACCGGATGCAGCCGACCCGAGACCTCGATGACGGGGGCGGGCTGGCCTGCCCGACCAAAGTGCTTGGCGAACTTCTCAGCCTCCAGGCTCGCAGAGGTGATGACCAGCCGCAGCTGGGGGCGGCGCGCGAGCAGGCCGTGCAGGTGGCCCAATAAGAAATCGATGTTGAGGCTGCGCTCGTGGGCCTCGTCCAGAATGATGGTGTCGTAGGCCTCGAGGCCCGGGTCGGACTGAATCTCGGCCAGCAGCATGCCGTCGGTCATGAGCTTGATGGGAATGCCGGGCCGCGATCGATCGGCAAAGCGGATCTTGTAGCCCACCTTGGCATTGGGCTCGCCGAGCACCGAGCCGAGTTCTTGTGACACCCGACGGGCCACCGAGGTGGCCGCCAGCCGCCGCGGCTGGGTGTGGGCAATCGAGCGGCCCTTGGCCGCGCGGCCCGCAGCCAGGGCAATCTTGGGCAGTTGAGTGGTCTTGCCCGAACCGGTCTCGCCGCAGACGATGATCACCGGATGCTGCACCATGGCCTGCGCGATCTCGGTCCAGGCCTTCGAGACCGGAAGGCTCTCATCAAAGGTGATGCCGAGGTGTTGGGCCCGATCGCGAAACCGCTGTTCGTCTGGGCCTGAGCAGGAAGTCACCGAAAAATTATAATCGCGCGATGCAGACCGAACCGATCACACAGCCCGACATCGGGCCCGACTTCGTGGGCTGGCTTCGGTCGGTCGCGCCCTACATCCACGCCTTTCGCAACAAGACCTTCGTGGTGGCCTTCCCTGGCGAGCTGGTGATCGACAACCAGCTCGAGACACTGGTTCACGACCTCTCCCTGCTGCAGGCCATGGGCATGCGCATTGTGCTGGCCTACGGCTCTCGGCCGCAGGTACAGGAGCAGCTTCGGCTGCGCCAGATTGAGGACCGCTACAGCCACGGCATGCGGATCACCGACCGTGCAGCCCTGGAGTGCGCGAAGGAAGCCGCCGGCGAACTTCGTCTCGACATCGAGGCCGCCTTTTCGGCCGGCCTGCCCAACACGCCCATGGGCAACTCGCGCATCCGAATCATCAGTGGCAACTTCGTCACAGCCCGGCCCGTGGGCATTGTCGATGGCGTGGACTTCGAGCACACGGGCTTGGTGCGCAAGGTAGAAACCGACTCCATTCGGCAGGCCCTGCTCGGCGGCTCGATCGTGCTCGTGCCCCCGCTCGGCTTCTCGCCCACTGGCGAGGCCTTCAACCTCAGCCTGGAGGACGTGGCCACCAGCCTGGCCATTGCCCTGGATGCCGACAAGCTCATTTTCCTGTGCTCCGGGGATGGCCTGCCCAAGCTTGAGAACCGTGCCTTGGCCGAAGTCTCCGAAGACGAGGCCGAGCGCCTGCTCGCCCAGGGCTCGCTCTCCGAGGAGGCGAGCTTCACGCTCGGCCATGCCCTTCGGGCCTGCCGCGGTGGCGTGGCCCGAGCCCACCTCGTGCCCTACGCCATGGACGGCGCCCTGCTGCTCGAGCTCTTTACCCACGATGGGGTGGGCATGATGCTCGTGGAAGAAACCCTGGAGGCCCTTCGGCCGGCATCGGTCGACGATGTGGCGGCCATTGTGTCGCTGCTCGAGCCCTTGGAGGCCGACGGCACCCTGGTGCCTCGGGGCCGGGCCACCATTGAACGCGACATCGACAAGTTCACGGTCATCGAGCACGACGGCGTGATCTTCGGCTGCGCTGCACTCTATGTCTTCGAGGACACGCCACTGGGTGAACTGGCCTGCCTGATGGTGCGCTCCGAGACGCGCGAGAAAGGCGACGGCGAGCGACTCTTGAAGAGCATTGAGTCGCAGGCCCGGGCGGCCGGCCTCTCGGGCATCTTCGTGCTCACCACCCGCACCACCCACTGGTTC
>CAZPRT010000031.1:0-13314 GCA_964589205.1 uncultured Bordetella sp.
CCAGCGGGCATGGTTTGAGCCGACGCAGTGGCTTCGGCTGCCCATGCGGCCAGGCAACCGCAGCTTGAATTTGTCGAATGCTGTGGCCGTGGTGGTCTATGAAGCCCTTCGGCAGACCGGCCAGCTCAGCGACTAACCCTGCGAAAACGCGAGGGCGATCACTCGTCCACGGCCTCCCTCGAGAGCAGATCGAGCAGGGCCTCTTGGGCAGTCCAACGGCCCTCGAGCACCGCGCAGACGGCACCCACGATCGGGAGTTCCACACCCAGGGCCTCTCCAAGGGCCTGAATCACCGGCGCAGTTCGAACACCCTCGGCCACGTGGCCCAACCCCTGAAGCGTCTCATCAAGGGTCTTGCCCATGGCCAGGGCCATGCCCACCCTGCGATTGCGGGAGAGATCCCCCGTGCAGGTCAGGACCAGATCGCCCAGGGTGGCCAGCCCCATGAAGGTGCTGGTCTGGGCCCCCATGGCCTCACCGAGTCGGGCCGCCTCCGCCAGACCTCGGGTGATGAGTGCCGCCCGCGCATTGGCGCCCAGCGCCATTTGGTCGGCTGCACCGGCGGCAATGGCCAGCACATTCTTGATGGCCCCACCCAGCTGCACGCCCACCAGGTCATCGGTCGCATAGACCCGCATGCCCGCGCCGTGCAGGCCGCGAGCCGCCGCCCGCGCCCAGGTCAGGGAGGTGCTGGCCAGGGTGAGCGCCACGGGCAGCCCTTGGGCCACCTCCTGGGCAAAGCTGGGCCCACTCAGCACACCCATGGGCCAGCCTGGCAGTGAGGCCGACACCAGGTCTGATGGCCAGGTGAAGGCACCATGGTCGCCCTGGGCCACACCCTTGGAGAGCCACAACAGTCCGGCCCCGGCCGGCGGGCTTTTCACATGGGCAGCCACCTGTTTGGAGAGGTCGGACAGCCCCGCCACCGGCGTGGCCAGGATGAGGAGCGCGCCGGGCTGGGATGCGGCAGCCTGCGCCCAGGCGGCCAGGGCATCGTGCAGCACCGGCGCCACCACCAGTTCGGGCGGAAGGGCCTGGCCCGGCAGATACCGCCTGTTCTCGCGGTGGGCGGCGAGGTCGCTGGACTGGGCCGGGTCTCGAGCCCAAAGGCTCACCGGTGGCTGGCCAGGGCGCCGGGCGAGATGAATCGCCAAGGCCGTGCCCCAGGCGCCTGCGCCCAGCACGAGCACCGGGCCGTTCAACATGACCGCGGCCGCCTACTGCGGAAGGATGAGGCCACTCTCGGAGGCGCCCGCGGGCGCCTGCTGGGCCGCCAGCTTGGCGAGCTTCTGTTGGAAGAAGCCCTCCCAGTTGATCTCTGAGAGGTGAACCGGCGGAAAGCTCGACCGTTGGATCAGGTCAGCAATGTTCGAGCGCAGATAGGGGTACACGATGTTGGGGCAGGAGATGCCTTTGAGCAGGGTTCGCTGCTCGGGCGACACACCCTGTATTTCAAAGATGGCGGCCTGCGTGGCCTCCACCAGAAAGCCCACGCCATCGCCCACGCGGCAGGTGATCGTGCAACGCACCCCGACCTCAACCATGTCGCCGCCAAGTTCCTGCTCGGTCGTGTCGATCTCGAACTCGAGCCGGGGCTCGGACGTGTCGAGGAAAATCTGCGGCGCCTGCGGAATCTCCAGGGAGCAGTCTCTCAGGTAAACGCGTTGAAGGTTGAAGACAACGGCTTGTTCAGCCGCCGGTGCTGCTTGGGCATCAGACATGGGGCGCTTTCAGTTGGAAGAGGCCAGCAGCCCCGTGAGTTCACCAGCCCGGTCGAGGGCTGAGAGGTCATCAAAGCCACCCACATGGGTGTCTCCAATGAAAATCTGGGGCACGGTGCGGCGGCCTGTTTTGGCCATCATGTGGTCGCGCTGTGCGGGGTCAAGGTCGACACGGATCTTCTCAATCTGCTCCACGCCGCGCGCCTTGAGCAGCATTTCGGCCCGCTGGCAGAAGGGGCACACGGCCGTGGTGTACATCACCACCGGCCTCATGCTGCTGCCCCCTTTGAGGAGACAGGCAGGCCTGCCTGCTGCCAGGCATCGAAGCCGCCCTCCAGGCTGTAGACCTCTTCAATGCCGGCCTTGCGAAGGCTTCGGCCCGCTGAGAGACTCCGCCGGCCACTGGCGCAGACCAGGATGACCGGCCGCGGCGCCGATGCCCCCGATGCAACATCCTTCTTCAGGGCATCGATCTGGCCCGAGAGGGTGGAATTGGGAATGGACCGGGCCTGCGGGATGAGGCCGCGGGTGCGCTCGGTGGTCTCGCGCAGGTCGATCAGCAGGGCGTCTCGCCCATTGAGGAGTTGTGTGGCCGCCAGGGTGTTGATCTCTTTGGCCACAGTGTTGCGGACCACCATGGGCCAGACCAGCAGGCCACCGCTCACGAAGGCCGCCAAGACCAAAAAAATGTTGTCGGTAAAAAACTGCAAGAGTGCTTCTCCCCACGGGTGGCGTGAACCCCGGATTATAGAATGCGGTCAACCTGTTCAACTTGTAGAAAGCGTCTTGAACCATGTCTGCGCCTCCACCTGTCGTGCTGCTTCGGCACGGTCAAAGCCAATGGAACCTTGAGAACCGATTCACCGGATGGGTCGACATCGACCTCACCGACGCGGGCCGCGAGGAGGCCCGGCGGGCCGGGCTGCTGCTCAAAGACCGCGGCTTTGCCTTCGACCGGGCGTTCACATCGGTGCTTAAACGGGCCATTCGAACCTGCTGGATCACCCTCGACACACTCGACACCATCTGGGTGCCGATTGAACAGGACTGGCGGCTCAATGAGCGCCACTACGGTGCACTTGCGGGCCTCAACAAGGCCGAGACCGCAAGCCTTCATGGCGAGGACCAGGTCCACATCTGGCGTCGTTCCTTCAGCATTCGGCCAGAGCCCGCCGATCGCGCAAGCCCCAGTTGGGAAGGCCACGACCCTCGCTATCGTCACCTCTCGCCCGATGAAATTCCCACCACGGAGTGTCTTGCAGACACGGTCGCCCGGGTGCGGCCCTTCTGGGAAGAGCGTGTGGTGCCGGCCCTGCAGTCGGGCCAGCGCATTCTGATCGCAGCCCATGGCAACTCGCTTCGCGCCCTGATCAAGCTGCTTGAAAACCTCTCGGATGACGAGGTCATCGACCTCAACATTCCCACGGCCCAGCCCATGGTGTTGGAATTCAACGCTGGGCTGTCGCTCGTTTCTCGTCGATACTTGGCGGATCCTTCAGAGATTGAGGCCGCCATGTCGGCGGTTGCCCACCAAGGACGCTCATTGAAAGCTGCTCGAACATGACCACTGCAACCCTCTCCAAACTCAAGATCGCCGGGTGGATTGGCACCGGGCTCATCAGCGGCGTGCTGCTGAGTGTGGGCCTGTCGGCCTTGGCCCAACGCGAGTCTCGCCTGAGCCTGCCCGTCGACGAGCTGCGCCAGTTTGCAGAGGTCTATGGGGCGATCAAGTCCAACTATGTCGAGTCAGTGGAAGACAAGAAGCTCATCACCGAGGCCATCAGCGGCATGCTCACCGGCCTGGACCCGCACTCCACCTATCTCGATGCCGATGCCTTTCGCGAGCTGCAGGTTGGCACCCAGGGTGAGTTTGGCGGCCTGGGCATCGAGGTGGGTGTGGAAGATGGCTTTGTGAAGGTCGTCTCGCCCATCGAGGACACCCCGGCCGACCGGGCTGGCGTGAAGGCCGGCGACCTCATCATCAAGATCAACGACAAGGCCACCAAGGGCATGAGCCTGCAGGATGCGGTCAAGCTGATGCGAGGCAAGCCCAAGACCAGCATCGAACTCACCATTTCGCGCAAAGGTGTCAATCAGCCCATTGTCATCTCGATTGTTCGTGATGTGATCCGCGTTCAGAGTGTGAAGTCGAACTGGGTCGCGCCCGGCTATGCCTATCTGCGCATCACCCAATTCCAGGAGCACACCGTCGAGACGATGGTGTCCCACCTCAACAAGCTGCTGGCCCAGGCCAAGTCCAATCCCGCGCAGCCCATCAAGGGCATCGTGCTCGACCTGCGCAACGACCCAGGCGGCCTGCTGCATGCAGCCGTGGGCGTCTCAGCAGCCTTCCTGCCGGGCGACATGGTCGTGGTGACCACCGATGGCCGACAGCCGGATGCCAAGCGCAGCTTCCGAACCCGGGCCGAGGACTATCAGCGCGGCGGCAAGGACCCCTTGGCCGATCTGTCTCCGCTGGCCAAATCCCTGCCCATGACGGTGCTGGTCAATGCAGGATCGGCATCCGCCTCCGAGATCGTGGCGGGGGCCCTCCAAGACCACGGCCGCGCCAAGGTGATCGGCACCCAGACCTTCGGAAAGGGCTCGGTCCAGACCATCCTGCCGCTCACGAGCAACACCGCCATCAAGCTCACCACCGCCCGCTACTACACACCCAAGGGCCGGTCCATCCAGGCCAAAGGCATCCGACCCGACTACTGGGTGGAGGAGACGGCCGAGGGCGACATCTCTGACCGCTTCCGTCTGCGTGAGGCCGACCTGAACCGTCACCTCAACAATGGCCAGGGCCCGGAGCAAGGCTCGAGCGCACAAAGCCGCACCCAAGGCAAAGAGCCTGCAGCCGATCGCAAGCCGGTTGCATTTGGGTCGGCTGATGACCACCAGCTCAAACAGGCCGTGGCCCTGCTGCAAGGCCAGCCCGTGGCGACCAACCCAGCGCCGCCAGAGCCCCAGTAAGCGCGGGGCATCGTGGCCCAGTTCGGCCCGCTCGACGAGGAGCGAATCTTCAGCCGCCAGCTCCTGCTGGCGGAGGTCGATGATGCAGCCCTCCAACGGCTCCGGCATGCGGAGGTCCTGGTGGTCGGCGCCGGGGGGCTTGGCTGCCCCGCAGCCCAGTACCTTGCTGCAGCCGGTGTGGGCCGGTTGCGTTGGGTCGATGGCGACACGGTCGATGCCTCCAACCTGCCACGTCAAACTCTGTTTGGCCCACAGGATGTGGGCCGGCCCAAGGTGCTGGCGGGCCAGGCATGCCTTGCAGACCGAGCACCGTTTTGCACCGTCCTGGCCGAGGCCGAGCACGGCCATGCAGAGAACCTGCCGGGCTGGATCGCCCAGGCCGATGTCGTGCTGGACTGCACCGATCGCTTTGAAACCCGACAGCTCATCAACCGCCTCTGTGTGGCTGCACGCAAGCCACTGGTGATCGCCTCGGTCATTCAGTGGTCGGGCCAGTTGCTGGTCGTGGATCCGCGGGCGCCAGAGGCGGGCTGCTATGCCTGCCTCTTTGAGCCCGGCCTGGAGGGGGCTGATGCCGCCTGCGGGGCATTCGGGGTGTTCTCCACGGCCGCGGGCATGCTGGGCCTTATGCAGGCACACGAGGCCCTGCAGCTGCTCATGGGGCTGCCCGTCCAGGCAGGTGAACTGCGCCTCATCGATGCCAAGCGGCTCGAGATTTCCCGGGTGACGGTGCCACGGCATTTAGGCTGCAGTGTCTGCGGGACATCCCACCAACAGCCCAGCCCTTAGTCCGTCAGCCCAATCGCCCCTCGGCCCCCTGGCCCCCCACGAACCCCTTGACGGGCCAGGCCATGGCGGCCAAGGCCTAGAAAAGCCTGGGAAGAATCTCGGCCGAGTGCTCTGCCGGCGGCTGCTTGAAGCCCGTCTTGGCAAATCGCAGCCAGCGGCCCATCACAAAGCCCATGGCCAGGCTGGCCTGACTGGCGGGGTCGGCCGAGCCGCCTTCCACAGCCTCGAGCTTCAGGGTCTGGCGCAAGGAGGCCTCGATGCGATCCATGATCTGGTTGACCCGCTGCTGCAGACGGGCATGCTCAAAGACAATGGCCTCACCGATGAGCACCCGTGTCATGCCAGGGTTCTTCTCTGCGAAGGCCAGCAGCATGCTCACGATGGCCCGCGCCTTTTGAACGGGCGTCTCGGAGGAGGCATCGATCTGATTGATGAGGCCGAAGATGGTCTGTTCGATGAACTCCAACAGGCCTTCATACATCTGCGCCTTGCTCGCAAAGTGTCGGTAGAGGGCGGCCTCTGAGACTTGCAGCCGCGCCGCCAGGGCTGCGGTCGTGACCCGTTCGGCCTCACCCTCTTCCAGCATGGCCGCGATGGCCTGTAGGATCTGCAGGCGGCGCTCGCCCGGCTTGGGCCGCTTGCGAGGGGTCTCAGCGGAGTCTTCAGCTTCAGTCATGGGCTCTCCTGCGGACGCTGTCTCCAAGACGCGCCAACGCTGAAAGGCAGTTTACTTGATGATGCGCAAAAACTGGTCGCTGCGCACTCGGGGGGCGGCCCAGCGACCAGCCCTTGGCCCGTTGGGCGGCCGAGGCCCAGACCCGGGCTGTCCGCAGGCCTGCTCGGTGCGCGCCACGCAGGTTGTCGGTGCTGTCATCCACGAGAATCACCTGCCCCGCAGGGCGCCCTGTGATCCGCACGAGCCGCCGCCAGAGCCATGGCGACGGCTTGGGCCGAAGCCGGCCGATGGCGCGCATGTCCTCCACACAAATGATCCGCTCGAACTGACGGTCAAGGCCCAGGAAGCGCAGCACCCGCCAGGCGTATTGGCGCGGCGCATTGGTGAGCAGCCAGTGCCGACCCCGCAGGCGTCGCAGGCGCAGCGACTGGCCCCGAACGGGCAGCAGGTGGTCGAGCAGGTCGTGGTCTGGGTGGGTCTGGTGAAGGAAGTCGGTGGCATCGATCCCGTCATGGGCCACCAGCCCCAGGAGCGTCGCTCCATAGCGGCGCCAGTAGCGTTGCCGGCGCTCGCTGGCCTGCTCACGGGAGAGTCCCAGCCGAGACATGATGTAGTCAGTCATCCGTCGATTGATCTCGGCCATCAGCCGATGACTCGCATCGTGCAGGGTGTTGTCGAGGTCGAGAAGCCAGACCGGGCCGTGGCCCGCATCGCGGCTGCGGCCAGGCCGGATTCGGCCCAGGCCATGGCGCAATGGCATGTCAGTGGGACCGAATCATCGTGCCCACGCCCTCATTGGTGAGGATTTCCAGCAGCAGGCTGTTGGGCACACGGCCATCGATGATGTGAACCGACTGCACCCCACTGCGGGCTGCATCCAGGGCCGAGCTGATCTTCGGCAGCATGCCACCCGAGAGTGTGCCGTCCTCGAAAAGGTGATCGATCTCACGGGCGGTCAGGCCCGTGATCAGATTCCCGGACTTGTCGAGCACGCCCGGGGTGTTGGTCATGAGAATGAGTTTCTCGGCCTTCAGGATTTCAGCGAGCTTGCCCGCCACGAGGTCTGCATTGATGTTGTAGGTCTCACCGTGGGCACCAGACCCAATCGGCGCAATCACTGGGATGAAGCCGCTCTCGAGCAGCGAGGCGATCACCTGGGGGTCTACCGCCTCAATCTCGCCGACCTGCCCAATGTCAGGCCCCGGTGTCTGATCAGCCGCCTGCAGAACCAGCTTGCGCGCGCGAATCAGGCCGCCATCCTGGCCGGTGAGGCCCACGGCCTTGCCCCCGGCATGGTTGATCAGCTCCACGATCTCTTTGTTCACCTTGCCTGCGAGCACCATCTCCACGATGTCCATGGTCTCGGCATCGGTGACCCGCATGCCCTGCACGAATTCCCCCTTCTTGCCCACGCGGCCGAGCAGGTCTTCGATCTGCGGACCGCCGCCGTGGACCACCACCAGATTGATGCCCACGAGCTTGAGCAGGACCACATCGCGGGCAAAGCCTTGCTTGAGGGCTTCGTCCGTCATGGCATTGCCGCCGTACTTCACCACCACCGTCTTGCCATGGAAGCGCCGAATGTAGGGCAGGGCCTCCACGAGGGTGGCGACCTTCTGGCTGGAGGTCAGTCCATCAGACATGGAACGCTCTGGGGCTAGTCGCCGAACTGCTTTTGCCGCAGCTCGCGCCGCTGCTGGGCCTCGATTGAGAGCGTGGCCGTGGGGCGCGCGAGCAGCCGCTGCAGGCCGATGGGCTCGCCCGTCTCCTCGCAGTAGCCGTACTCGCCCGAATCGATGCTGGCCAGGGCCTGCTGTACTTTCTTGATCAGCTTGCGCTCCCGGTCGCGGGTTCGCAGTTCGAGTGCGTGTTCTTCCTCGATGGTGGCGCGATCTGCTGGGTCTGGTACGAGCACGGTCTCACGCAGGTGCTCGGTGGTCTCGCCTGCATTCGAGCGCAGCTCGGCCTCCAGGGCCACGAGTCGCCGGCGAAAAAAATCCAGCTGGGCGGGGTTCATGTAGGCGCTCTCTGGCTGGGCCAGGAGCTGTTCTTCTGTTTCGATCATCTTGGATGCTGCTTGCTTCATCACGGCTGCCTTCTATTTTCTTCAGGCTGGCGCCAGACATTGGCGCAGGCCCTTCTCGATTGTATCCCTCGGCAGACGCCGGCCGATGAAGACAATCCTGCTCTGCCGTGGCTCGCCAGCCTTCCATGGCCGGCCCTTGTCACCACCCATCAGCATGTGGACCCCCTGAAAGACCATTTGGTGGTCGTTGTCCTTCATCCAGAGCACGCCCTTGTACCGAAGCAACTGCGGGCCGTAGGCCTGTGAGACGGCCGACATGAAGCCCTCGAATCGATCGTTGTGAAACGGCTGGTCGGCCTTGAACACAAACGAGCTCACGTCGTCGGTGTGGTGATGGTGGGCCTCGGTGTCGAGGAAGTTGGGGTCGATCTCCAAGGCCGCGTTGAGATGAAAGCCACCAATGTCGAGGAGTTGATCGATCTTGGCCTCTCCGAAATGCACCAGCGCCTGGGGTGCACGCGGGTTCATGCGACGAAGCCGGTCCTGCAGGCGCGTCAAGGCCTCGGCCGTGACCAGGTCTGACTTGGAGATCAGCAGGCGGTCTGCGAAGCCCACCTGCGCCTGCGCCTCTGCATTCTCATCGAGCTGCTGAGGGCCATGCTGGGCATCGACCACCGTGATCACCGCATCGAGCAGGTAGCGCTCGGCCACGTCATCATCGACGAAAAAGGTCTGGGCCACTGGGCCGGGCTCGGCCAGGCCGGTGGTCTCAATGACCACGCGATCAAAGGAAATTTCGCCCTTCTCGCGTCGATCGTGCAGGCGGCCCAGCATCTCCACGAGATCCCCGCGGACCGTGCAGCACAGGCAGCCATTGTTCATCTCCACGATGCGCTCCTGCCGATCTTCAAAGAGGAGCTCGTTGTCGATGCTCTCTGCACCGAACTCGTTTTCGATGACCGCCATTCGCTGGCCGTGCTCCTCTTGCAGCAGGCGCTTGAGCAGGGTGGTTTTGCCGGCACCCAGAAAGCCGGTGAGGATGGTGACAGGAATCATGGGGCTATTTTGCATCCTTCTCGCCGTCGGCCTTCACGCGCTTGGCCCTTGGGTGGGCGGCGTCGTAGACCGAAGAGAGCCGCTGAAAATCCAGGTGGGTGTAGACCTGCGTGGTGGCGATCTGTGCATGGCCGAGCATGTCCTGCACGGCCCGAAGGTCTCCACTGGACTGCAGCAGGTGGCTTGCGAATGAATGCCGCAGCATGTGCGGGTGCACTGCCTGGCCGAGGCCAGACTGCTGGGCCTGGGCCGTGAAGGCCCGCTCAATGCCACGTCCCGAGAGTCGACCGCCCCTTCGGTTCAAGAACAAGGGCTGATTGGGGGCTGCCAGGGCCTGCTGGCGTTGCGCGTCAAAGGGGCTTGCCCGCACCGCGAGCCAGTCTTGCAAGGCCGCCACCGCTGGGGCGCCCATGGGCACCACCCGCGTCTTGCGGCCCTTGCCCACCACGGTGACCAATTGCTCCTGCAGGTCGGCCCAGCCGTGCATGGGGTCTGCCGAGGGGGCCAGGTTTAAGCCCACCAACTCCGAGAGCCGAAGGCCCGATGCATAGGTGAGCTCCAGCAGGGCCCGCGCCCGGGCCGCCTGCCAGCCAGACAACGGCCCATCTCCTGTGGCCTGCGAGCCTGAGACATAGGCGCAGGCTGCATCGACGGAGAGGGCCTTGGGGAGCAAACGCTCGGCCTTGGGCGCCTTCAATGCCGCCACCGGATTCTGGGTCAGGACCCGCTGGCTCACCAGCCAGGCGAAGTAGCCTCGCCAGGCTGCGAGCCGTCGGCGCAAAGACCTCGGCGCGAGCCCGGCCTGGGCCATCTTGGCCAGCACGGGCCGAATCTGCTGCGTGGTGCAGGCCTCCAAGGGCAGGCCCGCGAGAGCCTCGGTCAGGGCCGCGAGGTCTCGTCGATAGGCATCAATGGTCTGGGCAGAGTAGTGCTGCAAGGCCAACTGCCCGAGGTAGTCCTCTGGGCCAGTGGCCATCTCAGTCCGTTGCAGGCCGGGGGCTGGCCAAGGACTGCAAGGCGGCACTGGCCAGCTCCGACAAACGCTCAAGAAAGTCGATGCCCTGGTCGGGCGAGAAGCGACTGGGGTCTGGCGCGCCAAAAACCAGCAGGCCAAAGCTCGATGGGGCGGCACCCACCCGCAGGGGCAGGATCGCCACCGAGCCGCCCTGCACGGCATCGCGCTGGGCTGACGAGAGCACGCCCAGGGCCAGCTGCGCCTGGTGCGCACCCACCGGCAGGCAGATGGGCCGCATGAGGTCATCGGCCAGGGCCACGGCTGGGTTGTCTATTGCCACCTGCCAGGCCGGGGCCTTCTTCTTGGTGATTGGCCCCCAAATGGCCAAGGCCGCAGCCGGCAACGTGAAGCGCTTGGCCAGGCCAGCTGCCATGGCATCGGCCCGTGCCACGGCATCAGCACCCTGCAGGAGGTCGCGAATCCACAGCATGAGCTGGTCCTCGAGTCGGCGATTGTCCTGGGCGTTGTGAACCATGGCGGTCATGCGCGACTCCAGCGCCTTGATGCGTTCACGCAGAACAATGGTCTGCCGTTCAATGAGCGAGACCGATCCATTGGACTGGCCATGGGGAATGGCGAGGTCTCCGAGCAGGTCGGGGTGCCGATCAAAAAAATCGGGATGGGCCTGAAGGAAGGCGGCCACGGCCGCATCGTTGACTGCACTCATGAGAACCAGACTCCTTCAAAGACATTGGCCGCAGGGCCCGTGAGAAACACGCTGGCGCCGGGCTCACCAGACCACTGCACCTGTAGGCGGCCACCGGTGGTCGACACCGACACCACCCCTCCTTTTTTGAGATGGCCGTGCAGCATGCCCGAGACCACCGCCGCGCAGGCCCCCGTGCCACACGACAAGGTTTCACCCGCCCCACGCTCATAGACACGAAGGCGAATCGCCGCCGCATCCACCCGCTGGGCATAGCCCGCATTGACCCGGCGGGGCAGGCGCGGATGCGACTCCAGCCAGGGCCCCGCTTGGGCCACGGGAAAGGCGGCCACATCTGCAACCCACTCCACCAGGTGCGGGTTGCCCATCGAGACCGCAGAGAGCCAGTGACACTGGCCAGATGCATCCTCCAGGCCATACAAGGGATGGCCCCCGTCCAGGCGCTGTGGCAGCCCTTGAACATCGAAGGGCAGGTCGGTGGCCTCCCACCTTGGCGCGCCCATGTCCACGGTGACATCACCGCTGGCCTCCACCCGCGGCTGGATGAGGCCGGCCTTGGTCTTGACTCGAATCACAGGGCCCGTGGCCAGGCCATGATCAACCACATAGCGTGCGAAACAGCGGGCACCATTTCCGCACTGCTCCACCTCGTGGCCATCGGCATTGAAAATTCGGTAGATGAAATCAGCCTCCGGTCCGGGTGAGGCCTCTACCAGCAGGATCTGGTCCGCCCCAATGCCCAGGCGTCGGTCTGCCATGGCTCGCAGGCGCTCGGGGGCCAGCACATCGGGCGAGAGCCCAGACCGCGCATCGATGACGATGAAGTCGTTGCCGGCGCCATGCATCTTGGTGAACGGAATGCCAGAAGGGTTGCCCATGCTCGAATTATCCATAGACCGACGGGGCCTCGGCGGGCCGGGTCTTGAAGCGGCGGTGGGTCCAGAGGTATTGGCTCGGGGTCTCCAGCACACGGGCCTCGATGAAGTCATTCATGCGCTGCACGGCCGACAGCAGGTCTTCATCCCGATCATGGGTCCAGGGTGGGTGGAACACGGCCCGATAGCCGGTGTCGGTCATGGTGGTCACCAGGGGCAGCACGGCCGCGCCGGTGAGCTGTGCAAGCCGCACCACGCTGGTCACCGTGGCCGCAGGCTGGCCGAAGAAGGTGGCAAAGACGGCATCGCGTTCGCCGAAGTCCATGTCCGGCAGGAAGTAGGCGGGAAGGCCGCGCCTCACCAATCGGGCCAGGCGCGCAATGCCGTCGTTGCGGGGCACGAGAATGGGCTCATTGAATCGGCTGCGCACCGATAGCACCCAGTCATTGAGACGTTGGCTGGGCTGGCTCGAGTACATCGACACGATTTGTGTGAGCAACTGAAGCCGAACCCCACCAGCATCGAGCCCCAGAAAATGCGGGGCCAGCACAATGACCGGCTGGCCTTTGAGTGCCTCGAGCCGCCAGGCATCGATCACCTCAACCCAGTCGGAGAGCGTCGGTGCATCGCACTGCCCCAGGGCAAAGCGATCGAAAAAGGCGCGGGCATAGCAGACGAAATGCGTGCGGGCGATGTCCCGACGGGCTGCAGGCGAGAGGCTTGGAAGGCAGAGGGCCAGGTTGCGAAGCGCCACCCGGCGTCGACGAACCACCACATAGAAGAGCAGCCAGCCTAGGCCTTCCTCCATGCGTCGGCGCAGTGGTCTCGGCAGCCTTGCGATGGAAGCGGCAACCCAGAGCCCTGCCTGAATCAGGCCCTCACGCATGGGCGGGAGCCCGACCTGCCGGCACCTTGAAGCGGTTGTAGGCCCAGAGGTAGTCCTGCGGGGCCCGCGCAATCAGGCCCTCGACCCTCTCATTGAGGGCGGCCAGCCAAGGGCCCAGGTCCGCATCGGGGGGCAGGCCTTCGGCGGGCAACCAGGGCTCGAGCATGAGCTGCCAGCCCCCCGGCGTGCGCAGGGCACTGGCCCAGACGATGCCAGCCCCCGTGGCCTGGGCGAGCCGCAGGGGCAGGGTCATGGTGTAGGCCGGCTCCCCAAAAAACGGCGCCCATGCCCCGTCACCCTGGCCGGGCACCTGGTCGGGCAGCATGCCCACCGTTTCACCGGCCCGCAGGCATCGCATGAGCTGTCGAACACCGGCCGCCGTGGCCGGCGCCGTCTTCACCACCGGTGTGGGCCGAAGGGCCTGCAGCAGGCGCTCCACGGCCGGCTGGCGAGAGGGTCGGTAGAGCACCGTCATGGGGTGATGGCGGCCAATCACCCGGGGTGCCAGCTCGAATGCGCCCAGATGCGGAGTGAGCACCAAGGCGCCTCGGCCACTGGCCAGCACCGCATCAAGATGCGCAAGCCCCTCCATGGGCATGGCCTGCTCGGCCCTGGGGTCACACCAAA
>CAZPRT010000032.1:0-5305 GCA_964589205.1 uncultured Bordetella sp.
GCATTGAGGCGGTCGAGCTTGGCCAGTTCATCGGCCCAGAGGTCATAGCCCTGGCCATCAGGCCGGTGCAGGCCTGCCAGGCTCTGCATGAAGAAGGCGCCCAAGAGTGCCCGCACCCGATTCGGATTGGCACGGTCGAATCGGTCACTTTGCAGGAGTTCCCGCACGCGGCCAAGGACCTCATGGGCCTGGGGATCGGCCATGCGCGGCGTTGACACCTGAACGGTGAACCACTTGTCGAGCACCAGGGCATTGGACTGATAACGGGTGGCGAAGGCCTCCAAGGCCTCCTCAGCCTGCGGGCCGCCCAGGGTGAGAAGGGCGGTGAGCGCAGCCATGCGACTGGTCATGTTGCTCGCCTGATGAAAGCGCTGGAGCAGACGATCAGATCGCGACGATGGCGGCGCATTCACGCTGACCATGGCCTGGGCCAGGTGACGCAGGCTGCGTTGGCCGGCACCGATGGCATTGGGCTGATAGGGCAATTGCGCGGCGGGGTCGTCGAGCAGGTTGTCGAGGGCGCTCCAGTGGGATGACCACGACGTGGCCAGGCAGGCCTGCAGCGCGAGGGAGCGTTCACGGATCAGGCTTGGGTCGACTGGTGCATGCATCTGCGCCCAGGCCTCGGCCACAACAGCATCGCTGGGAATGCTCAGGGCCAGGGCCTTGAAGGCGTCCGACAGATTGGGGTGCACGAGCACGGACTGCAGCACGTTGGCCACCGTGTTGATCTCAACAAGCGGCGACGGCAGCAGGCTGGCCATCATGAGCTGCTGACAGGCGTCCCAGCGGTTGAAGGGGTCGGACTCGTGCTGAACAGCGTGGGCGATGGCTGCTGCATCGAAGTCTCTCTCCAGAATGACGGGCGCAGAGAAATCTCGAAGCAGCGAGAGCCAGGGCCTCTGGCCACCCTTCTCAGACGGAATGTGAAAGGTGAATTCTTTCTCGAGGTCGTCGAGGATCAGCACGGACGGCACACCCTCCACAGCAGTGCCCGGCCGCTGGGCCGACAACAACCCAAAGCCGATGGGCATGATCAATGGCGCCTGTTGGTGTGATCGGGCATCGATGCGCTGCCGAATGCGCAGGTGCAGTTCTGCGGTCTCTGGGTTCCAGCGCTCCTCGACCTGGATGCGGGGAGTTCCCAGGGTGTCGTACCAGCGCATGAAGGGCTCGAACCAGCCCTGCCGGTTGTTGGCATCCAGGATGGACGAGACAAAGTCTTCGCAGGTGGCCGCCCGCCCGTCGTGCCGCTCGATGTAGAGCCGCATGCCTTTCTCAAAGCCCGCGCGTCCGAGCATGGTCTGCAGCATGCGAATGACCTCGGCCCCCTTCTCGTAGACCGTTGCCGTGTAGAAGTTTCGGATTTCCTGGTACTGGGCCGGCCGAATGGGATGGGCCATGGGGCCTGCGTCCTCTGGGAACTGATGGGCACGAAGGGTTCGGACGTCCTCGATTCGTTTGACCGCTCGGCTGCTCAGGGCCTGCTCTGGTGTGAGCCCATCGGCAAGCATGTCCGCAGAGAATTCTTGGTCTCGGAAGACGGTCAGGCCCTCCTTGAGGGTGAGCTGAAACCAGTCGCGGCAGGTGATGCGATTGCCAGTCCAGTTGTGGAAGTATTCGTGCCCGATCACGGCCTCGACCAGTTCGAAGTCTCGGTCGGTCGCGGTGTCGGGGTCTGCCAGAACGTACTTGGTGTTGAAGAGGTTCAGGCCTTTGTTCTCCATGGCCCCCGAGTTGAAGTCGGGCACGGCCACGATCATGAAGCGCTCGAGGTCGAGCTCGAGGCCAAAGCGCCGTTCATCCCACTGCATGGCGCGCCGCAGACTCTCGAGTGCGAAGCTGGCCCGGGGGAGGTCTGCCGACTGGGTGTAGACCTGGAGCAGTTTCGGCTGACCGCTCTGGCTCATCACCGTGGTGTCGATGGACTCTAGGTTTGCAGCGACCAGCGCGAACAAGTAGCTCGGCTTGGGGAAGGGGTCGTGCCAGACGCAACGCCGAATGCCGTTGTGGCAGGTCTCTTCGACCAGGTTTCCGTTGGACAGCAGGGTGGGGAAGAGGTCGACCGGCGCCTCAAGCACCACCGTGTAGATGCTCAGCACATCCGGCCGATCGAGAAAATAAGTGATTCGCCGAAAGCCCTCGGACTCACACTGTGTGTAGAGCCCCGACTGACTCGCATACAGGCCCATGAGCTCGGTATTCCGATTCGGATAGACGAGTGTTTCAATGGAAAGGGTGCCGGCCTTCAGTTGGGGGCATTTGAAGTGGTTGGGGCCCACGTCGATGTCGCCGGCCAGCAGTGGCTCACCATCGAGCCAAGCGGCCTGGAAGTCGAGCCCGTCGCCCGCAAGGACGAGGTCCTCGGGCTTCCCGCTGTTGGACCTGAACTGGATGTCGGCCCGCACCTTCGTGACATCCAGGTGCAGCCGAAACGTCAATTCAACGGCCGTGATCGCATGGGACGCAGGCGAGTAGTCTTCTCGTCGGAAGCTGGTCGGGGATTGGAGGCTTTCTCGCATCTTGCTTTTTTTAAGTATTCAGTATAAAAACCTACTCTAAACCCTGATTTCAAATACACTTTTTGCTTTGGAGCGCATGGCTGCAACCAAGATCATCGTCGTGAGTCAGAAAGGTGGTGTGGGCAAGAGCACCATCTCGGTCAATCTCGCGGCCTGGTTTCAAGTCATTCAAAACCGCAGCACCATTCTGCTCGATTATGACCCACACGGGTCGTCAAGCACCTGGCTGTCGGATGCAAAAGAAATCGGGGTCACCACACAGCATCACCCCATCGATGAGGCCGGCGGACGCCGCTGGCTCTTGACGGCCCGCACCCTGCTTCGACGGGCCACCGAGAGCCATGATGTGGTGATCGCAGACCTCACCTGGACAGCCCACACCGACCCCGAATTTCTGTTGGGGTTCGACCTGGTTCTGGTGCCGTCTGGCGTCTCAGAGATTGAGCTCGCAGCGACCACGGGCTTTGTGGAGCGAAACGGCTGGGTCTTCGACCAGAAGAATCGCCAGCTCAATGCGGTGCCCACGTTGGTCATTTGCCCGTCTCGAATCAAATCGGAGCAGGTGCTCGACCATGCATTTGGCCAGGCACGGTTCAATGTGCCCTTCATGCTGGCGCCCCCCATGTTTGATGACGCCCTGATCCGAGACCTCTTCCGTAAGAATTTCATGATCTTCTTGGAGGGGTCTGTGCGGGACAACTTCCTGAAGTTTGCCGATGGCATTCGCCGGGCCGATGAAATTCACCAGCAGCGCAAGACACTTGGTGGCCTGGTGAGGCCGGTGCAAAAGCCGCTCAGCAGTTACAACAGCGTGCTGTCGAAGCACCTCACGCAGCGGGCTGGGCCCGCAGCCCAGCCCTCGGTGCCAGGCACCAACCTGCGCAACGACCAGCCCCAATCGGTTGGCGCCGCAACAGCGCCCAGGGCCAACAACCAAACGCCGCCTGGGTCACCCCGTGCGCCGGTGGGCAAGCCCCAGCCGCCGCTCAGCCCTGCGTTGGCGCGTTTCCTGTCGTCGATTCAGTCGGAGAAATAGTGGCCGCCGCCTTCGGGTCGGCACCCTCTCGGCGCACCATGCGGCCATTGATGGACGACCCTTGGTGGATTTCGATCACGTCGTAGTAGATGTCGCCAAGCAGGGTGGCGCCGGAGCGAATTTCAAGCTGGGATGAATCGATGTCGCCCTCGATGCGGCCAAGCACCACCACGCTGTGGCAGCAGACATTGCCCTTGATGACAGCGGTGGCGCCGATGATGAGGGTGCCGCCCTTTGTTTTCGAGCCGGTGACATCGCCCGTGACCGTGCCGTCGATTCGAGCGCTCTTCTCAAACCGAACCTCTCCCGTGATGGAGACGCTGGCATCGATGAGGGTGGCCAGCGTTTCCGTCTGGATGGGAGTGCGGCTCGAGCGGGAGAACATGGGTGACTCCGTGCCTCAGTTGGGGCGTTCTGTGATGGGGATGATCACGACTTCCGTCTGCATGGGATCGTCGTTCGGAAGCACCATGAGCACGGCATAACGGGAGATGGTGGACGCGAGGCGGCCTTTGATGGCCTCGGCAATCTCGGGGGCGTTGATGTTGTGCTGGGAGAGCTTGAACCGCTGAACAGATTCCTGAATGCCGGCCTCGGGCAGGAAGGGGTCGAGTCGGTCGAGCCCCCTGACTTGAATTTTGATTTTCGAGCCAGGTTCCGGCCTCTTCTTGGGGTAGGGGTTGGAGATGAGCACCTCGTACTGAATGGTGTCGCTTCCCGGCGCCCGCCAGGCGACAAACTTTCGTGTCCAGACATCGGTCTGGGTGGCCTGAATGAGGCGCTCGAGGTTCTGAAGCTTGGACTGAATGTCTGCGTTCTCGGAGGTGACCTCCTTGACACGGTCGTTGAGCTGGCTGGACTGCTCACTGGAGATGGAGGATTCCACCCGCTGGCTGGCGAACTTGGAGATGGCCTGACGCCACCACGTTTCATCGTAGATGTTCTCGCCAAAGGAACTGAGCAGCCAGAGCCAGGCGACCAGTGCAATCACCGACAGGCTGATGAGAACGGTGTAGATCAGCCGAACCCGCTCAAAGGTCTTGGCCGACGTGGCGATGAGGGGCTCATCGATGAGGGGGTTTTTCTTCGGCTCGAGCATGGACTCGGTCTTTACTGCGGCGCCATGGCCGTGACGGTTCGGGCTCGGATTCGGTTCAGGATGGGACGGGGGTTGACGACCCGGCCATCGATCTCGATCTCGAAATGCAGGTGGTTTCCTGTGGAGCGGCCCGTGGAGCCCACCCGAGCGATGCGATTGCCCGTGAGGATGGCCATGCCCGTGGTGACCTCAATGCCCTCGAGGTGGGCGTAGAGGCTGGTGATGCGGTCGTTGTGTCGAATGACCACGGCATTGCCATAGCCACCCAGCGGGCCAATCCACTCCACCACGCCCGCACTCAGGGCAAAGACCGGTGTGCCTGCCGGCGCGAGGAAGTCGATGCCGCGGTGGAAGGCAGGGTTTCCATCGAAGGGGTCCATTCGGCGGCCGAAGCCCGAGGTCTGGCGTGCGTGGATGGGCAGCACGGCGTCGCCCATGATGAGGTTGATGGCCAGCGATTCTCGGTGCGACATGACACGCTCGAGAGAGAGGTTGATCTTCTGCATGCGCTGCTGAAGGGATTCGATCTGACCGGGCACATCGGCCTGCGATGCTTCTGCGGCAGCGGGCTGGACCTTGGCGGGCTGACCCCGGGCCGGCGCTGCTGCAGGGGCCATCGGCCTTGGGCTGGAATCCTTTGACGACTTT
>CAZPRT010000032.1:5351-8369 GCA_964589205.1 uncultured Bordetella sp.
TCCATGGCCGACAGGGTGGATTCAAGGAGGTCGATTTTGGCTCGAAGGGCACCGAGTTCTCGGGTCACGGCCTCTTCACGGCCAAGGTTCCACCAGCTCAGAACGGCGCTGTTGCTGCTGGTGTCGGAGGTCGCAATCCCAAACCCAAGGCGCAGGAGGCCAATGGCCAGCAGCACCAGAAGGGCAATGGCCAATTTAAACCGCCAGCCCACCAGGCTGATGTGCAAACAGCGGCGCCCTGACTTTGGAATGATGCTGATCTGCATGACCCCGAATTTTAGCCCATTTGGGCCCGGGCTTATGATGCCGATCTGGTTGCAAGGAGCGCGATGGACACTGTTCTGATCATCAGTTTGTTGGCCGTCGGTGCGGGGGTCGGTTTTCTCGCAGGATTGCTCGGCATTGGCGGGGGAATGACCATGGTGCCGTTCATGGTGATGCTCTTCGAGGCGCGCAATTTTCCGCCTGGCGAGGTGATCAAAATCGCCATTGCAACCTCGCTGGCGGTGAACCTCTTTACCTCGATGTCCTCGGTGCGTGCCCATCATCGTCACGGGGCGGTTCGGCTGGACCTGCTCTGGGCCATGGGCGGGGGCGCGCTCGTGGGCACCTTTCTGGGGGCCAGTGCCGCGGGTGCATTGAAGGACTCTTTTCTGGCGGGCTTCTTCGGCCTGTTCGTGGGCTACTCCGCCTGGCAGATGCTCAAGGGCAAAAAGCCCAAACCGGGCCGTGATGTGCCTGGTCGACTGGGCTTGGGTCTCGTGGGTGCTGGCATTGGGTTCATTTCCAGCCTGCTGGGTGCGGGAGGTGGCTTTCTGACCATCCCATTTCTGACCTGGTGCAATGTTTCGATGCACCATGCGGTGGCGACATCCGCGGGCCTGGCCTTCCCCATCGCCCTGGGCGGGCTGGCGGGCTATGTCATGGCCGGTCAGTCGGTTGCCAATCTGCCGGCGGGGTCGGTGGGCTACATCTACCTGCCGGCATTGGCCTCGCTCGCCAGTGCCTCTGTGCTCACTGCACCCTGGGGTGCGCGCGTGGCCCACCGCACCGATGTGCCAACCCTTCGGCGCTGGTTTGCTTACCTGTTGCTCTGCCTGGCGGCCTACATGCTGACCCGGGTGGGCTGGTGATGATGTGGGCCGCTTTGCGGCCAACTGGGGAGTGGTGGTGATGGCTGGGATCGAACCAGCGACCTTGGCGTTATGAGTGCCACGCTCTAACCGACTGAGCTACATCACCGAAGACCGAAATTTTACAACAACCGGTTGGCGATGGCGCTGCGGCGGGCCCCGGTTGTTCGAAGACCTCAGAGGTTCTTAAGGCGCTCCAGGATGCTCATGTTCTTCTTGGCGGCCACCCGCGTGCCACGGGGGCTCGCGCTGGGGGCACGGGTCGAGACGGCACGGGTCTTGAGCCTGGCCCTCGCCGCCCGATTATTGGACGCAAGGCGAAAGCGGGCCTCATCCTCCGAAATCAGCCGCAGTTGCCCCGGATGATTTGGACAGACCGAGGCCTCTCCAATGCCACCGGCAAATGCAGGGTGCTTGATGTACTGCACCGGCTGAATGACTTCTGAAATCGTGACCCACTTTCCGAGCCAGCGGGTGTTCGGCAGCTGGGCCTGCTTGGAGGCATGGGCCTCCAGGAACTCGGGAAGCATCTTGATTCGAACCACCCGGCCCGTCGAGAGCTCGCTGAAATCCACATAAATGTAGGGCCGCAGTGCTGGCCGGCCTTGGAAGCTTGCCTTGCCAGAGCGGACATCGACCACCTTGCCAATGAGCTCCACGCGTTTCCCCACCTGCTGGCTCACCTTCACAAAGCTCGATGCAGGCACCACCTCGTAGGAACCCACATAGACCGGTGGACTGATCGGCGCTGCATCAGCTGTGGTGCGGGCCACGCGCTGCTCGGGCTCGAAGACCCGCTCAGGCGTTGGTGCAGTCTTCTGGCTGTGCGTGGCGCTGGCCGCAAACTGCTCCTGGAATTCAGTCAGGCGGGGAATGTCCTGAAAGGGTCCCATGCAGATTTCTGCCAAAGCCCGAACTCGGGCCGCGACGGCCGGCATCTTCACGGTGAGGGCAAAGCTCTGGGACTGCAGGGGCTGGGCGAGGTCTCCTGCCCGAAAGACAATGCCCTCCTCGTCGCTGTAGGTGCGCTCCCACAGGGTGGGCTCCTCGATGAGCACGGCCAGTGCGGTGTCGAGCAGGATGAAAGAGAAGCGGTCGAGCTGGTCGTTGAAATGGTGCTCGTTGCGCAAGGGATGCTGGAAGTTCACATGGCCGAGCTCAGCCGCATCAAAGCCGTCCAGCTCGGGCACATACATGCCGTCGTAGTCGATCAGCCAAAGCTGACGAGCATCGTCGCTGACCATGACATTGCCGGGCTGAATGTCGCCGTGGGCCACCCCATTGCTCTCCAAGAAGGCCGCGAGCCTTGCAAGCGACTCGCGCAGGAGACGAAGCCTCGCCTTGTCGAGGTGATGTTCCGAGAGGAAGTCTCCGAGGCTTCTGCCCCCAGACCAGCCCATCTTGACGATGGGGAAGTGTTGACCCTCGACCAGAATGCCGTTGGCCTGGTACTCAAAGGGCAGAAACACGTTGGGCTGACCCGGCCGGCGGAGTCGCTGGGTGAGATTGGAGATGGCGGCATAGCGTGCGGCGATCTCCCGAGAGGTTCGAGTGAAGCATCGAATGGCCAGGCTCTGATCGCCGGAATCGATTCGGAAGACCAGGGCAAAGTTTCCCGAACGCGCCCGAGGCGTTCCCAAGGCATTGGTCTCAATTCGTCCAGCCTTGAGCACGGGGTCGGTGAAGATCCGGCTGGTGGGCAGTTGCAGCGCACGCAGGTATTGCTCGAGGTTGGGCAGTTTCATCGGGTGGTGATCACGGCAAGGGTGGTGTCATCTGGCCGCATGACCCTGGCCATGCGCTGCTGTGAAACCCAGTACTTGAAGTCTAGCTCGGACTGGCAGAGCTGTCGTTCGGCCTCGGGCCATCGACCCGCCTGGATGGC
>CAZPRT010000032.1:8469-13105 GCA_964589205.1 uncultured Bordetella sp.
ATGGAGTCTCCGATGGCCAAGAGCGTGAGCAGGCGTGGCCCCTCATAGAGTCCGAGCAGACTTGCAAAATTGCCACGATCGAAGGAGGCCTGCTGAGACCAGGACAAGGGTTTGTCTTCGAAGGAGGCGAGGAAGCGTCGCCTGGCCGTGACGACCATGGTTCGCACGGCATCGTCCTCGAGCGGCTGATCACCACCACCCTCAAACTGGGCGTTGAACGTCTCGCAGAGCATGCGGCCCCAGCCCCGGGAGTCGTATGACTCACTGGCGCCGTCACTCATGGCCACTGCGAGCCCGCCGGGCGATGCGAAGAAGACATCATCGTTGGACGTTGCGTAATCAGCCTCCTTGGGCAGGCTGATGGACCGAAGGACCCGCATGACGGCCTGGCCGAGACGTCCTTAACGAAGCATCAAGGACTGGGAGGAGGCCCGTGTGCCGATGTCGAAGAACTCAACGATCTCGACGGGTTCCACATTAAAGAAGAAGCCACGTGCACCGTCCTCTACGATGTAGCCCTTCTCGCGGGCGGCGTCGGCCACGAGCCGCGGCAGTGCACTCGACATTCGGAAGAGGCTCTTCCCGTAGGGATCTTTGATCTCGTGCTCGTTGTTGCCGAATTGGATGGGCCCAGCCTTGCCATCACTGGTGTGAAGGTTGAAGAAGAGGATGTCGCCGTCCTCGGTGCCAATGTGCCGAATCTGCTCGGCCATGGGCTCTGGATCGCCATCGGTGGGTTCGCCATCCGTGACATGAAGCACCGTGGGCGGGTAGGAGTCGGGATGGGCGTCGCACCAGTTGGCCAGCTCCTCTGCGGCCATTCGCAGGGCCTTGCGCATGGGCGTACCGCCGTCGGCCACGGGCCGGAACCAAATGGGGAATTTCACCCGCTGGTCGATGACGCCACCGGCACCGTCCGGGATCTTTTGCACGCGGTCCTCGACCGCAAGGGGGGAGCGCTCAAAGGATGAGATGGGGTGAAAGACCTGATGAGAGAACGACCCTTTTAGGGCATTGTGAACGCCCTGACCGCCATAGCCGATGGCGCCCAGTTCAAAGTAGTTCCGAACGCCCTCGGACTTCGATGAGCGGGCAATCAGGTTCATGATCACTCGGTTCAGGGCGTCACACAGGAACTCGGCCCGGCTGAGATTGGTTTTCCCCACAGGCTCACCCATCGATCCGGACTGGTCGATCAGGAAGAGAAAGGCGGTCGGGTTGGAGCGACTGATCTCGGCGGTGTAGGGCATTGGGCATCCTTTGAAGCGGTGTCCCCCGTATTATGGGCGACGCCATGTCCTCTGCATCCCAATTCACACCCCGTTCCACCCTCGCGCAACTCCGACCTGTCGCCGATTTGGCCTTGGCCTATCGGGGCCGATGGGCCCTTGCATTCCTATTCTTGGGTCTGGCGGCGGCCGCCACGCTCTCGGTTCCACTGGCCTTTCGGGGGCTGATTGACTCGGGACTCGAGGGCCTGACGGAGCCGTTTGCCGTGCTCATGGCCTTGTCGGTGTTTCTGGCTGCCGCCACGGCGGGCCGCTTTTACTTCATGTCCTGGCTCGGTGAGCGGGTGGTGGCCGACCTGCGCAAAAAAGTCTACGACGCGGTGCTGAGTCGCCCGCCCACGTACTTCGAGACCCTTCAGACCGGCGAGGTGCTCTCTCGGCTCACGGCCGACACGACGTTGGTTCAGACACTGGTGGGCACCAGTGTCTCCATGGCCCTGCGCAGCAGTGTGCTTCTGGTGGGTGGGGTCTCCATGATGCTGGTCACCAGCCCCATGCTGGCAGGGCTCATGGTGCTGCTCTTGCTCGCGGTGGTGCTGCCGGTGCTGGCCTTGGGCCGGAGGGTTCGGAAGATGTCCAAGGTGAGTCAGGACAAGGTGGCGGACACGAGTGCCCTGGCGGGCGAGATCCTGAACGCCATGACCACCGTGCAGTCGTTGGGCCGCGAGCCCTACGAGGGGCAGCGCTATGGACTGGCTGTGGAATCGGCCTTTGAAACGGCCCTTCGGCGCATTCGTGGGCGATCCTCGCTGACCTTTGTGGCGATTGTCTTGGCATTTCTGGTCATTGTTTTTGTGCTGTGGCTTGGTGCGCGTGAGGTGGTGGCCGGTACCATGTCGGCTGGCGAGTTGGCCCAGTTCGTTCTCTATGCCGTGCTCACGGCAGGCTCGATTGCCGCACTGGCCGAGGGCTGGGGCGACCTTCAGCGTGCAGTGGGTGCAACCGAGCGGCTGGTCTCCTTGATGGAACGCGATGATGGCCTTGAGGCGGTGAAGGCCAAGGCATCGCAGTCTTCGCTGGGCCTTGGTGATGCGGTGGGGGTGGCCTTTGAGTCTGTGTCGTTTTCATATCCGTCTCGGCCAGCAGATGCTGCCGTGTCCGGCTTGAATTTTGAGATTCCGGCCGGCGAGACCTGGGCCTTGGTCGGCCCCTCAGGCGCGGGGAAGACCACCATTTTTTCGCTCCTGCTGGGTTTTCACCAGCCCAGCCAGGGCTGCATTCGCTTCAATGGCCGGCTGGCCGGGGACTGGGGCGATGCTGCCATTCGTCAGGCCATTGGCTGGGTGCCGCAAGACCCGGTGATTTTTTCAGACGATGCGATGGGCAACATCCGATACGGCCGGCTCGATGCAAGTGATGAGGAGGTGGTGGCCGCGGCCCGCGCCGCCCACGCCCATGAATTCATTCAAGCCCTGCCGTCGGGCTACCAGACCTTCTTGGGGGAGCGAGGTCTGCGCCTGTCGGGTGGGCAGCGCCAACGCATCGCCATTGCGCGCGCAGTGCTGCGCAACCCGCCCCTGCTGCTGCTCGATGAGGCGACCTCAGCACTCGACACCGTCTCGGAGCGGGCTGTCCAGCAGGCCCTGGAGCGGCTGCTGCCGGGTCGCACTGCGTTGGTGATTGCACATCGGCTCTCCACAGTGCGGCAGGCCGATCGGATTCTGGTCTTGGACCAGGGCCAGCTCGTGGACAGTGGCCGCCATGCCGAACTGATGGAGACTAGTGAGCTTTACCGAACACTCGCCCAACAACAGTTTTGGGCAGTTGAATGAGCAGCAGGCCCATCACCACCAATACAACCCCGGGCCAGGCACCCTCGGGCAGGGCCTCTCCCAAGAGGATGGCGGCCGACCCCATGCCGAAGAATGGCACCAAGAGGGTGAAAGGCACCACATGGGTGGCGGGGTGCCGGCTCAGCAGCCAGGCCCAGCCACCGTATCCAATCACGCTGGCCCCGTAGGCATTAAAGAGCAGGCATGCCCATAGGGTGGGGTGCCCCTGCAGGAGCATGCCCAGGGCCTCGCCCCAGGCCTGGGTGCCATCGAGCCAGAGTGAGATGGGCAGCAGGCCAATGGCCCCAAGGGCAGACCCCCAGACCACAAGCTCTCCGGCCCGCACGGAGCCCATCTCTTTGGTGAACAAATTTCCGATGCTCCAGAAGAATGCTGCGCAGAGGGTCATGAGAAAGGCCATCAGCGTGGCGCCATCCTCGAGTCCGTGGGCCACGAGGAGCATGCCCGCCGCTCCCAGAACAATGCCTGCCCACTGCTGGGCTCGGGGCCGCTCGGCGCCCACGAGCACAACGAGCAGCACGGTGAAGAGGACTTGAGTCTGCATGACCAAGGAGGCGAGCCCGGGTGGCATGCCCCAGCGAAGGGCGAGGAACAGCAGGGTGAACTGAATGGTGAAGGAGGTGGCGGCATAGCCGATGAGCAGCCGCCAGGGCACCTTGGGACGAGGCAGCAGCACGATGAGTGGGAAGGCCACGGCTGCAAACCGAAGGGTTGCAAAAAGGGTGGGTGGCACGAGGTGCACGGCCCAGTACTGCACGACGAAGTTGACCCCCCAGAAGCCCATGATCACGAGCACAAGCATGAGATGGGACAGGGGCATTGGCCGATCTTACAATGGGGCCCATGTTTCGAATCGGAATCGACCTCGGCGGCACCAAGACAGAGGTGGTTCTGTTGGGACCCGACGACGGTGTTCTGTTTCGGGACCGTGTGCCCACTCCTGCAAAAGAGGGGCCACAGGCCATTCTGCTGGCGATGACTGCACTGGTGAACCGTGCTCGGCAGTGCCTGCCGCATGCTCAGGCGCCGCATTCAATTGGGCTGGGAACGCCGGGGTCCCTCTCACCTCGCAGCGGCCTGTTGCGCAATTCCAATACCCAGTGCCTCAACGGCTTCGACCTTCAGGGGCAGGTGTCCTTGGCCATGGGCCAACCGGTTCGGGTGGAGAACGATGCGAACTGTTTCGCCCTGGCAGAGGCCCGTGCGGGCGCAGGGCAGGGCTTTAGGACGGTGTTCGGCGTGATCCTCGGCACGGGCTGCGGGGGTGGCCTGGTCATGGATGGCGACCTACACATCGGCTGCAACCGGCTCGCCGGCGAGTGGGGTCATGTCAGCGTCGACCCAACGGGCCCGCGTTGCTGGTGTGGTGGGGTTGGCTGCCTGGAGATGTTGGCCTCGGGCAGTGGCATCGAGGCACGGTATCAAGCATCCACGGGCCAGTCACGCCCGGCCCACGCGATTCTTGCGGATTCCCAGGACCCGCATGCCTTGAGCTGCAGGTCGTCGATGCTCCACGCGCTCACCACGGGATTGGCCCGACTGGTGACGACACTC
>CAZPRT010000033.1:0-12802 GCA_964589205.1 uncultured Bordetella sp.
TTGCACATGGACGTTTCGCTGCAGCCGACCGGCCTTGCGCCATGCCTCCAGCCGAACCCGGGCCTGCTCGACCGCACGCAGACTCGTGCACAGCACAAAGATGCCGCCGGGTGAAGCGGCCATCAGGCCCTCAAGTCCTGGATGGGCCAGCAGTTGGTCCATGAGGTCGGCCGCCTTGGGGTCCGGCAGGCCCTCCGGCACCACGAGCAGGGCCTGCTCGTGGTACTGAAAGGGGCTTGGCAGTTGCAGCGACTGCTCCGGCACCAGGCCGAGTCGACTCGAGAAATAGGAGAAGTCCCTCAGGGCCAGCGTGGCCGACACAAAAATCCAGTGACGCGCAAGGGGCTCGGCCATGAGTGGCGCCAGGATGCCGGCAATGTCGATCGGTGCCCAATGAAGGCTGATGCCTTGCTTGGAGAGCTCGATCCAATGAACGCCCTCGGGCGAGCCCGAGGGCGCGGTCTCGTCCGGAAGCACCTGCGACATGCGCTCGAGAACCAGACCACTGCGATCGTTGAGGCGCTCCAGTTCCGCGTGGCGCGGTGCGTTCTCAGACTGCGCTGCGCGGAGGGCCTCCAAGGCGTCGGTCAGGCCCGACAATGCGGCATCGAGGGCGAGCCGCTGTGCACCGGTGAGATCTGTCCAACGGCGCCTGGCCTGCTGCTGGGGCAGCTCCAATGCGGCACGCAGTTTCAAGGTGGCCAGCTCCACACTGCCACACAGCCCGGCCCAGTCGGCACCATCGCGGGCGTGCATCAGCCCCGCGGTCAGGCTCTCTCGGCACAGGGTGCTCAGGCCATGGGACGAGACCACCGCCCCAAAGAACTGGGTGGCGATGTCTGGCAGGGCATGGGCCTCGTCGATCACCACAGCCTCCACCGCGGGAAGAAGGTCGCCGCTGCCCTGCTGCCGGAGCGCCATGTCGGCGCAGAGCAGGTGATGGTTCACCACAATCAGGTCTGCGGCGGCCGCCTTTTCTCGGGCCTTGATGACATGGCAGGACCCAATGCTGGGGCAGCTCTGGCCCAGGCAATTCTCGGTGTTTGAGGTCACCAGAGGCCAGATGCTCGAGGACTCTGGAACCCCCTCACAGCCCGCAATGTCGCCGTCGGTGGAGACCTTTGCGAACTGCTCCACGGTGCGCAGCGCCTGCGCATCCCGGGGCGTGGCCAAGCGCGCATCGGACTGGGCCAGCGCCAGCCGGTGCACGCACAGATAGTTGGAGCGGCCCTTGAGCCTTGCCACCTGAAGGTCCGTCCGGAGCAACTCTCTCAGTCGGGGAATGTCGCGGTTGAAGAGCTGGTCTTGTAGCGATCGGGTGGCCGTGGACACCATGGCCCGGCGCCCCGAGGCCATCAGGGGAACGAGGTAGGCGAAGGTCTTCCCAATGCCGGTGCCCGCCTCGGCCAGCAGGGGGGATTCGCCTGAGAGTGCAGCCTCGATGGCCTGGGCCAACTCGATCTGGCCATCTCGGGCCCGATAGCCCGGCAGCCCGCTCGCCAGGGGCCCCTCTGGCCCGAGGAGTTCGCGCGCAGACACCCCCGGTCTAGGCGGGCTCGTTGGGCCGCAGCTGCTCCGCGAGCTGGTTCAGACGGTCTTTGAGCGCGAGCTTTCGCTTCTTGAGCCGGCGAATGGCCAGTTCATCGAGCACAGGGCCTTGCTCGAGGGTTTCGATGAGGTGGTCGAGTTCCCGATGCTCGCCCTCGAGTTCAAGCATCTGCATCTGGAGCGTTCGAATGTCGGACAACGGCATGGACTATGACTTTGGCTGGGCGGCCACACGTGCATCGCGGGCACGCTGGCGGGCATCGGCCTGCACCTGTCGAATCGACTCTCGCAAGGTCTCGGCCGCCAGATCGATGTCGCGGCTGGCCTTGGTGACCTCCTGGCGAAGGTCTTCCAGGCAGGATGCGGAGACAAACCGGGCCAGGCAGGCCTTTTCCTTGAGGTGTGCATCGGCCATGAGGGCCTGATGGTCTCTCTCGAGGACGAGAAGCGCCTGACGCGCCTTCTCAATGGCAGCCTTCTCGTGGGGCTCCAGATCGGCGGCCGCGAGTGGCCCTGCCAGACAGACCAGGAAAAAGGGAATGGCGCAGGAGAAACGACGCATGGCCGGATTATCGCACCTAGGCCAGGCGCGCGACGCTCTGACGACGCTCTGACTTGAAATAGTTGGCCGACTGCATGTCGATCAGCCGGCTTGCGGTGCGCTTGAACTCCTGGGCCAGGGTGCCCTGGGTGTAGAGGCCGTCGGGGGGCACCTCGGCGCTCAGGGCCAGGCGAACCCCGTGGTCGTAGAGCACATCCACGAGCCATGTGAAGCGCCTGGCCTCTGACGCCATGGAGACCGGCATCTTGGGCACGTCTGAGAGCAGAATGCTGTGAAATCGATCGGCCAAGGCCAGGTAATCATTCTGAGACCGCGGGCCCCCGCAGAGGGTCTCAAAGCTGAACCAGGCCACCCCCCCGGCCGTGCGAATGGTGGGAATTGGCCTGCTTTCAATGGTGAGCATGTCGCGCTCCTGAATGGGGCCGTCACACCAGCGCCGAAACACGCCCGCCAGGCCGCGCTCGGCCGCTGCGCCCAGGGGCGTTCGATAAAGGCTTTCATCGAGGTCGGCTGGCGCCTCCTGCAGGCGGCGAAGGTCCTGGCCGGCGTCGAGGCTCACCACCTCGAGCTGGGCCTTGATGAGTTCAATGGCTGGCAGCAGCTGCTCCCGCTGTAGGCCATCGGGATACAGGGTGTCGGGGTGGTAGTTCGAGGTCATGACAAAGGCCACCCGCGCCCGCACCAGGGCGCCAAACAGCCGCTCCAGAATCATGGCGTCGGCGATGTCTGAGATGTGAAACTCGTCAAAGCAAATGAGTCGGTATCGACGGGCGATGCGCTCAGCGACCTCGCCGAGGGGGTCCTCGACCATCTTCAGCTCGGCCATCTCCCGATGGGTGGCCCGCATGAACTCATGGAAATGGATTCGGAGCTTTCGCTCCAGTGGCACCACCCGAAAAAAGCAGTCCATGAGGAAGCTCTTGCCCACGCCCACCCCGCCCCAGAGATAAACGCCTCGGGGCAACGGCGGGTGGATGAGCATCTTGGAGAGCCGGCCGCCCCGTCGCTGCTTGTAATGCACCCATTCGTCGCAGCAACGCTCCAGTGCCCGAAGGCCTGGCGCCTGCTGGGCCAGCGGCTCGTAGCCCCTGCGCGCCACTTCGGCCAGGTAGAAGTCGGAGACCCTCACTGGAGGAGCTCCATGAAAACTCACATGTTCAGGGCGCGCTTGTCCGTTGCAAGGGCAGCCTCGCGAACAACCTCGGACAGCGATGGGTGGGGATGGCAGACCCGGGCGATGTCCTCGGCCGAGGCCTTGAACTCCATGGCCACGGCCGCCTCCGCGATGAGGTCTGAGGCTGCAGCGGAAATGATGTGCACCCCGAGGACTTCATCGGTCTGGGCATCGGCCAGAACCTTCACAAAGCCATCGGCTTCGTTCATGCCGAGGGCCCTGCCGTTGGCCGCGAAGGGAAAGCTGCCTGCCTTGTAGGCACGGCCCGCGGCCTTCAAGGCCTGCTCCGTCTGACCCACCCAGGCGATCTCGGGTGCGGTGTAGATCACCCAAGGGATGCAGTTGTAATCGATGTGGGTCTTCTGGCCGGCAATGCGCTCGGCCACCATCACGCCTTCGTCCTCGCCCTTGTGTGCGAGCATCGGGCCACGCACGACATCGCCCACTGCCCAGACCCCAGGCACGCTGGTTTGACAGTGGTCGTCCACGGGAATGAAGCCACGGGCATCAACAGCCAGGCCAAGTTTCTCGAGGCCGAGGCCCTCGGTGTTGGGCTGGCGTCCCACGGACACAATGAGTCGATCGCACTCCAAGGCCTGCGCCTTGCCCTGGGCGTCGGTGTAGGGCACCTTCACCCCCTTCTTGCCTGCACTGATCTCACCGATGGCAACACCCATGTGAATGCTGAGGCCCTGCTTGGTGAAGAGCTTGAAGGCCTCCTTGCTGACGGCCTCGTCGCAGGCGGCCAGGAACTGAGGGGCTGCCTCCAGAACCGTGACCTCGGAGCCCAGACGGCGCCAGACCGAGCCCAGCTCCAGGCCAATCACACCTGCCCCAATCACACCCAGCCGTTTTGGCGTCTCAGAAAACTGCAGCGCGCCCTCGTTGTCGCAGACGGTGATGTTGTCGACCGCCACGCCTGGCAGGTGCCGGGCCTTGGAGCCCGTGGCGATGATGAGGTTCTTGGCCAAAACGGTGTCGCCCTCGACATTCACCTGAATGCCATCGGCCGTTTTGTCCACAATCGTGGCGTGGCCCTTGAGCCACGTGATTTTGTTCTTGCGAAACAGGAACTCGATGCCCTTGGTCATCTTGCTGACGATCTCGTCCTTGCGGGCGAGCATCTTGGGCACATTGATCTTGGGCGCGGCCACCTCGATGCCGTGCACATCGACATGGTGGGCCACCTGTTCAAAGGCCTCGCTCGAGGCGAGCAGCGCCTTCGAGGGGATGCAGCCCACATTGAGGCAGGTGCCGCCAAGCACTGGCCCGTTGGGGCCAATCCACTTTTCGGCGCAGGCCGTCTTCAGGCCAAGTTGTGCTGCCCGAATGGCCGCAATGTATCCGGCTGGCCCGGCCCCGATGACCAGAACGTCGTAGACCTGTGACATGGCGTCTCCTTAAATTTCCAGCAACAGCCGTGAGGGGTCTTCGAGCGCCTCCTTCATGGTGACCAGGCCCAGCACCGCCTCTCGGCCATCGATGATGCGGTGGTCGTAGGACATGGCCAGGTAATTGATGGGCCGCACCACAACCTGGCCGTTCTCCACCACAGCGCGATCTTTGGTGGCATGAATGCCCAGAATGGCCGACTGCGGTGGGTTGATGATGGGCGTGGAGAGCATGGAACCGAAGACGCCACCATTGGAGATCGAGAAGGTACCACCCGTCAACTCTTCGATGGTGAGCTTGCCGTCTTTGGCCTTGGCACCGAAGTCGGCGATGGTCTTCTCAATCTCGGCAAAGGTGAGCTGGTCTGCATTTCGAATGATGGGCACCACCAGGCCACGCGGCGAGCCGACCGCGATGCCGATGTCGAAGTAGCCGTGGTACACGATGTCGTTGCCATCGACCGACGCATTCAGGATGGGGTACTTCTTGAGGGCCGCCACGGCCGCCTTCACAAAAAAGGACATGAAGCCGAGCTTCACACCGTGTTCCTTCTCGAAGCGCTCCACATACTGTTTGCGCAGTGCCATGACGGGCGCCATGTTCACCTCGTTGAAGGTGGTGAGAATGGCATTGGTGGACTGGGACTGCACCAGTCGCTCCGCCACTCGGGCACGCAGGCGGCTCATCGGCACGCGCTGCTCAGGACGCTCATTGAGCATGGCCTCCGGGCCAAACTGCGGAATGACCGCCGGCAGAGCGCTCACACTCGTGTTGGCCACAGGGGCCGGCGCTGGGCTTGCAGCCTGGGCGGGGGCGGCCGAGGGTGCTGCAGCCGCAGCGAGCACGTCACCCTTGGTGATGCGGCCGTCCTTGCCAGAGCCACTCGAGAGGCTCACGCCGGTTTCAGCCATGAGCTTGGCGGCAGCCGGCATGGCCACGCCCGCCGCCTTGCTGGATGCTGGCGCTGCAGCACTGGGCGCTGGCGTTGGAGCTGGCGCTGCTGCCACCGGCGCACTGCTGACCTGCGTGGCGGTCTTGGCATCGGTGTCGACCCGCGCGATCACCTCTCCAGACACCACGGTGCCGCCGTCGCCCTTGAGCACCTCGGTGAGCACACCCGCCGCCGGGGCAGGCACCTCCAGCACCACCTTGTCAGTTTCGATCTCGATGAGAATCTCATCGGCCTTCACCGCCTCACCGGGCTTTTTCTTCCACTGCAGCAACGTTGCCTCGGCAACGGATTCGGACAGCTGAGGGACCTTCACTTCTTGGATGGACATGTTCGACTCGTTTGAATGAGGAATAAATTGGGATCAGATGACCTGTGGGTTCTTGAGCCGCGCAAAGGCCGCCTCGAGCAGTTCCTTCTGGCGCATGTGATGCCGCTCCAGGTAGCCGGATGCGGGTGATGCCGATGCGGGCCGGCCGGCGTAGCCCAGCTTCATGCCCTCGGCCAGGTGCTCGCGGAAGTTCTGCTGAATCTGGAACCAGAAGCCTTGGTTCTGAGGCTCGTCCTGCACCCAGACCACCTCGGTGGCATTCGGGTACTTCTTGACCTCGGCACCGAAGGCCTTGTGCGGGAAGGGGTAGACCTGCTCCAGTCGCAGCACGGCCACATCCTCGCGGCTGCGCTCTCGGCGCTGGGAGACCAGGTCGTAGTAGACCTTGCCACTGCAAATGAGAATGCGCTTGACCTTCTTCGCATCGATGCCGGGCGCGGATTCACCGATGACCGTCTGAAAGCCACCCTTGGTGAACTGCTCCAGCGGAGAGGCCGCATCCTTGTTGCGCAGCAGAGACTTCGGCGTGAAGACGATGAGCGGCTTGCGGAAGGGACGGATCATCTGCCGGCGCAGCAGGTGGAAGATCTGGGCTGCTGTGGTGGGCTGGACCAGCTGCATGTTGGTGTCGGCGCAGAGCTGCAAGAATCGCTCCGGGCGGGCCGAGGAGTGCTCTGGGCCCTGCCCTTCGTGGCCATGGGGCAGAAAGAGAACCAAGCCGCTCTGGCGGCCCCATTTCACCTCCCCCGATGAAATGAACTGGTCGATGACCACCTGGGCGCCGTTCACGAAGTCGCCAAACTGTCCTTCCCAGATGACCAGGGTGTCGGGCGATGCGGTGGAGTAGCCGTACTCAAAGCCCAGCACGGCTTCCTCCGAGAGCACCGAGTCGATGACCGTGAAGCTGGCCTGGCCAGGAGCGATATTCTCCAGTGGCACATAGATACCGGTGTCAGAGCGCTCACGGTTCTGATCGTGCAGCACCGAGTGACGGTGGGTGAAGGTGCCGCGGCCGCAGTCTTGGCCACTCAAACGAACTGGAAAGCCACTGGCCACAAGGCTCGCAAAGGCCAGGTGCTCGCCCATGCCCCAGTCGAGGTTCATCTCGCCCTTGCCCATGGCACGGCGGTCGTTGATCACCCTCTCCACCAACGGATGCAGGGTGAAGCCATCGGGCACCGTGGTGATGCGTTCCGCCAGGCGGGCCAGCTCGGCCTCTGGCAGCGCAGTGTCGGCCTCGTCTGTCCATTTTTTATCGAGGTAAGCCGCCCAGTCGACTGCGAAGCGGCTCTTGTAATTGGTGAGAACCGGCTCGCGGGTCTGACGGCCCTCTTCCATGGCCGCTCGGAAACTCGCCACCATCTCATCGGCCTCACCCTCCGCAAGCACGCCTTGGGCAAGCAGTCGGTCTGCATAGAGCTGGCGAGTGCCGGGATGCTGACCAATACGCCGGTACATCATGGGCTGTGTCATGGCCGGCGTGTCTTGCTCGTTGTGGCCGAGCTTTCGGAAGCAGACGATGTCGATGACCACGTCCTTGCCGAAGGTGGAGCGATAGTCCATGGCCACCTTGGTGGCAAAGAGCACGGCCTCTGGATCGTCGCCATTCACGTGGAATACAGGGGCCTCGATCATCTTCACCACATCCGAGCAATACAGGGTGGAACGGGTGTCACGCGGGTCGGAGGTGGTAAAGCCAATCTGGTTGTTGATCACAATGTGCACCGTGCCGCCCGTGCTGTAGCCGCGGGTCTGGGCCAGGTTCAAGGTCTCCATGACCACGCCCTGGCCTGCAAAGGCCGCATCGCCATGCACCAGCACAGGAAGAATCTTCTTGCCCTCGATGTCGCCACGGCGGTCTTGACGGGCGCGCACTGAGCCCTCGACCACCGGGTTGACGATCTCGAGGTGGGAGGGGTTGAAGGAGAGCGACAGGTGCACCGGGCCTCCCGGTGTGGACACGTCGCTCGAGAAGCCCTGGTGGTACTTCACATCGCCAGCCGGGAGGTCGTCTGCATGCTTGCCCTCGAACTCGGCAAAGAGGTCGGTGGGCATCTTGCCCAGGGTGTTGACCAGCACATTCAGGCGGCCGCGGTGGGCCATGCCAATGACCACCTCTTCAACGCCAGCCACACCCGCGAGCTGAATGAGTTCATCCATGCAGGCAATGAAGCTCTCGCCCCCTTCGAGCGAGAAGCGCTTCTGGCCCACGTACTTGGTGTGAAGAAACCGCTCCAGGCCCTCGGCTGCCGTGACTTCTTGCAAAATGGCCTTCTTGCTCTCGGCGTTGAACGGAGGGTTGGTGCGGGTGGATTCCAAGCGCTCTTGAATCCAGCGCTTCTCGGCTGGGTCCATCACGTACATGAATTCGGCACCCACCTTGCCGCAGTAGGTCTCTTTGAGCGCCTCGAGAATCTCACGAAGCGTCATCTGCTCCTGGCCAAAGTAGAGATTGTCTGCACGGAAGACCGTGTCGAGGTCGGCGTCGGTGAAGTCGTAAAACGCGGGCTCAAGCTCCGGGATGCTGGGCCGCTCGCGCAGCTTGAGGGGGTCGAGGTCTGCCCACTGGTTGCCAAGATTTCGGTAGGCCGCAATCAGGGACTGAACATGCACCTGCTTTCGAGCCACGGAGAGGTCGCGCTCGGCAACCCTTGGAAGAAACTGGTTGGCCTTGGCCCGCTGGGCAAAGGATGAGACGACCGGTGCGTGAGCATGGTCTCGGCCCTCCAGGGAGCCATCGGCAGCCGGCACATTCTGAAGTTGGTCGAAGTAACGTCGCCAGTTGTCGGCGACAGAGCCCGGGTTGTCGAGGTAGGCCTCGTAGAGTTCCTCAACGTAGGGCGCGTTCCCACCAAAGAGGTAGGAATTGAGCTGCTGGCTCTTCATCATGCTGACTCACCTTTCTTGGCCGACGGCCTGAAACGATGCAGGGTTTCCCTTCCAACTTGCGGCTTCACCGCGCCTTGGATGGCGCGATTATGCACGACTCTTTGCAGGCTGAACAGTGCGTGCCACCTCGCCGGTATAGAGCTGACGCGGCCGCCCAATCTTGTATTCGGGGTCGGTGATCATCTCCTTCCACTGGGCCACCCAGCCAATGGTGCGGGCCAGGGCGAAGAGGCAGGTGAACATGGATGTCGGGATGCCGAGCGCCCGCTGCACGATGCCGGAGTAGAAGTCCACGTTCGGATAGAGCTTTCGCTCCACGAAGTACGGGTCTTCCAGGGCGATCTTCTCAAGGGCCATGGCGAGCTTGAAGATGGGATCATTTTCCAGGCCAAGCTCGGTGAGCACCTCTTTGCAGGTTTCCTGCATAAGCTTGGCCCTCGGGTCGAAGTTCTTGTACACCCGATGGCCAAAGCCCATGAGACGGGCTGAGGAGTTCTTGTCCTTCACGCGCTCCATGAACTCACCAACCTTGGCGAGGCCGCCTTCGGCCTGAATCTGCTCGAGCATTTCCAGGCAGGCCTGGTTGGCGCCGCCATGGGCTGGGCCCCAGAGGCAGGCCACTCCCGCTGCAATGGCCGAAAAGGGGCTGGTGCCGGAGGACCCGCAGAGCCGGACGGTCGAGGTGGACGCATTCTGCTCATGGTCTGCATGCAGCGTAAAGATGCGGTCCATCGCTCGCACGAGCACCGGATTGGGCTCGTAGTCCTCGCAGGGCGTGGCAAACATCATGTGCATGAAGTTGGCCGCGTAGCCGAGCTTGTTGCATGGGTAGATGTAGGGCTGGCCGATCGAGTATTTGTAGGCCATGGCCACCATGGTGGGCATCTTGGCAATCAGGCGCACAAACGAAATGTCTTGCTGCTCAGGTGAGTTGATGTCGAGGCTGTCGGGGTAGAAGGCCGCCATGCCGCCCACCAGCCCGGTGAGGATGGCCATGGGGTGTGAGTCGCGACGAAAGCCTCGAATGGCGAATTGCATCTGCTCGTGCACCATGGTGTGGTGGGCGACCAGGCTCTTGAATTCCTCATGCTGAGCGGGTGTGGGCAGCTCGCCGTAATAAAGCAGGTAGCAGACCTCGAGGAAGTCGCAGTGCACAGCAAGCTGCTCAATGGGGTAGCCGCGGTAGAGCAGTTGGCCGGCGTCGCCGTCGATGTAGGTGATGGTGGAGTTGCACGAGGCCGTCGAGAGAAAACCTGTGTCGTAGGTGAACTTGCCCGTGCTGGCGTAGAGCTTGCGTATGTCGATGACGTCTGGGCCGATGCTCCCCTTCATCACAGGGAAGTCGACGGAGGGCGTTCCGTCGCTAAACGAGAGTGTGGCTTTGTGTTCTGTGGTCATTCGACTGCTCCCTTCTTGGTTTTGAATGCGGTGTGGACTAGACCTCGCGAAGCTTCATGAGAACGCCCGTCACCTCGGGCGTATTGAGGTGGTCTTCGGGCTCGCGGCGGGCGAGCAGGAGGTCCATGAGGTCGTTGTCGGTGAGGTCGAGCAGGAGGGCCAGGCCATCGTGGTCCGCCTCCGTGAGCTGGGTCGACCACTTGGCAAAAAAGCGGTCGATGATGATGTCGTTCTCAAGCAACCCCCTGCGGGCCCGCCACCGCAGACGACGCACTTGATCCTCTGGGGCCAGCGCACTGTTGCACGACTGGCTGAATGGATCCGCGAGCATGGCTTGCTTACACGGCCCGTCGGACCATGAGCTCCTTGATCTTGCCGATGGCCTTGGTGGGGTTGAGCCCCTTCGGACAGACATCGACGCAGTTCATGATGGTGTGGCAACGGAACAGCCGATAGGGGTCTTCCAGGTTGTCCAGGCGCTCGCTGGTGGCCTGGTCGCGGCTGTCGGCAATGAATCGATAGGCCTGCAGCAGGCCCGCAGGGCCCACGAACTTGTCGGGGTTCCACCAGAATGACGGGCAGCTCGTGGAGCAACAGGCGCAGAGGATGCACTCGTAGAGGCCGTCGAGCTCCTCGCGCTCTTCCGGAGACTGAAGCCGCTCCCGCTCAGGCGGCGGGTTCTCGTTGATGAGGAAGGGCTTGATGGAGTGGTACTGCTTGAAAAACTGGGTCATGTCGACGATGAGGTCGCGCACCACGGGCAGGCCAGGTAGGGGCTTCAACACCACGGGCTCCTTGAGCTCCCGCAGGTTCGTGATGCAGGCCAGGCCATTCTTGCCATTGATGTTCATGGCATCCGAGCCACAGACCCCCTCACGACACGAGCGCCGAAACGACAGAGAATCGTCATTGTCGGATTTGATGCGCATGAGGGCATCGAGCAGCATCTTGTCGGTGGCCTCGAGGGTCACCGTGAGGTCTTGCATGTAAGGCTTGGCATCCTTGTCCGGGTCGTATCGGTAAATCGAAAACCGCATGGTTCGGCTCGTCATGTTCGTGTCCTTGAAGGCGTTCAATAGGTGCGTTTCTTGGGCTGGAAGGTCTCGACCGTCAGCGGCTTGAGATTGACCGGCTTGTAATCGAGCCGGTTGCCCTCCGAGAACCAGAGTGTGTGGCGCATCCAGTCGGCATCGTTGCGCTCGGGAAAGTCGCGGTGGGCATGGGCCCCTCGGCTCTCCTGGCGCGCCTCAGCCGAGACAATCGTGGCCTTTGCGGTCTCGATGAGGTTGGCCAGCTCCAGGGCCTCGATGCGGGCCGTGTTGAAGACCTTCGACTTGTCGTCAATCTGGACCGACTCGGCCCGCGCTGCGATCTCCATGACCTTCTGCACGCCTTGGGTGAGCAGGTCGGAAGTTCGAAACACGCCGCAGTAGTTCTGCATGGTGTTGCGCAGGTCTTGGGCCACGTTCTGCACCCGCTCCCCGCCTGTGGAGCCTTCGAGCTTGGCCAGGCGTGCGAGCGTTGGGTCGGCCCACTTCGATGAGAAGGCCCGGTGCTCCTGCTGCTGAAGGTTCTGGCCCACGATGTGATTGCCGGCCGCTCGGCCGAACACGACCAGGTCGAGCAGAGAGTTCGTCCCGAGCCGGTTCGCCCCGTGCACCGACACGCAGGCGCATTCGCCAATGGCATAGAGCCCGGGCACGACCGTGTTCGGATTGCCATGCTTGGGCATGACCACCTGACCATAGACGTTCGTGGGAATGCCGCCCATCTGGTAATGGATGGTGGGCACCACAGGAATGGGCTCTTTGATGGGGTCGACATTGGCAAACTTCAGCGCGATTTCTCGGATCGAGGGAAGCTTTTTCAGGATCTTGTCGGCCCCGAGGTGGTCGAGCTTCAAGAGCACATGGTCCTTGTTGGGCCCGCAACCCCGGCCCTCTTTGATCTCTTGGTCCATGGAGCGCGAAATGAAATCGCGTGGGGCCAGATCTTTGAGGGTGGGTGCATAGCGCTCCATGAAGCGTTCGCCCTCGGAGTTGAGCAGGATGCCGCCCTCCCCGCGCACGCCTTCAGTGATGAGCACGCCGGCACCTGCCACGCCCGTGGGGTGGAACTGCCAGAACTCCATGTCTTCCAGTGGAATACCGGCGCGGGCTGCCATGCCCATGCCATCGCCCGTGTTGATAAAGGCATTGGTGGATGCAGCCCAGATGCGGCCCGCTCCGCCGGTGGCGAAGATGGTTGTCTTGGCCTCCAGAATGAGCAGGTCGCCGGTTTCCATTTCGAGGGCCACGACACCCACGCAAGCGCCTTCGTCATCCATCAGGATGTCGAGCGCCATCCATTCCACAAAGAACTGGGTTCGGGCGCGCACATTGCGCTGGTACAAGGTGTGCAGCAGGGCGTGACCCGTGCGGTCTGCGGCCGCGCAGGCCCGCTGCACGGGCTTTTCACCGAGGTTGGCCGTGTGGCCGCCGAAGGGCCTTTGGTAGATCGTGCCATCGGCATTGCGATCAAAAGGCATGCCGAAATGCTCGAGCTCATAGACCACGTTGG
>CAZPRT010000034.1:0-7690 GCA_964589205.1 uncultured Bordetella sp.
CGCCGGTGTCCCGACCCTTCGCACTCACGATGCCCGCCGTGACCGTGTTCTCCAGACCAAAGGGTGACCCGATCGCCAGGACCCACTCGCCCACCTTGAGCTTGTCAGGCTGGCCAAATTTCAGCGTGGGCAATGCGGAGGCATCAATTTTTAGCAGCGCAATGTCGGTTCTGCGGTCGGAGCCGATGAGCTTGGCCTTGAACTCGCGCTTGTCCGTCAGGGTCACGATGATCTCGTCGGCCCCCTCGACCACATGATGGTTCGAGAGAAGGTAGCCATCGGTCGAGACGATGAAGCCCGACCCCACCCCACGAGGACGCTGCTGCTCGCCGTCCTCAGACGGTGGGCCGCCAAAGCCAGGATGGCCCGGGGGTGCGAATCGGCGAAAGAATTCGTAGAAGGGGTCGTTCTCATCGAGCTGGGGCATGGGCCCGCGCATGGCAGGCTTGGCCTTCTCAACCGTTCGAATGTTCACCACGGCTGGACCAGCCTTCTCAACCAGTTCGGTGAAATCCGGAAGTCGCGCCTGGGCAGGTGACAGCGCAGCCATACAGACGGCCACGGCAATGGACAATGCCCAGCCAGTGGATCGGCTCAACAGCATGGAGGGATGCATGGTCAATCCTCTTTCGGTGTGGGATACCGCTTAGGGTAAGGGATCTGGAGAGACCTTTTGGGCCAACGCCACCGCGGTGGGCAGGGGAACCTCCCCGATCGCAGTGATCAGCCAATTATTGTGACGCACCGCCGCGATGCTGGTGCCGCCCGGCGACTCCGCGGGCAGATGCGGTGCCTGTGAGACATCAGCCTCCATGAAAACCGAGATACGGGCCAGGCCATCGGAGAAGAAGATCTGGCGGCGCTGACCATCGGGAGATCGAAGGCCGGACACGGGCTTGAATCCACCGTAGGTGGGCAGGCCCAGCAACTCCTGCTCAGCCATTGGGGCTCGATCTTCCAGTTTCTGGGTCCAGCCGGGCTGGCCTTCGTAACGCGAGCGAACCGTCACCCTCCTCCCGACCTTGAGCTCTGTGAAGGCGAGCTCGGCCAGCACGCGGCCATCCGGGTGCATCTGCTGAGACTTCAGCAGCAAGCCTGTCTTGCGGTCGACCCAATAACGCCAGGCATATCGATGGGCATCGACAGGCTCGAGTTCGATCTTGTCGGTCGGCAGACCGGCCACACGCTTGCCAGGAGACACCTTCAGGCGATAGTGAACCAGAACCTCTTCTGGCGCCCCGTGAAGCAAGGCAGGGAAATCGGCCAGTCTCGGCACCATGGGCGACACGCGCACCGTCTTCTGCTCTGGAATGAATGTCTTGATGGCGTCTGAGGAGCGGATGACCTCACGAGGCTCTCCATCCACCGACACAATTCTCACGGTGGGACGCGCACGATCGACCTGCTGGTAAATCTTCGCCGTAAAGAGCCCCTCACCGTGGCTGTGAACATAGGTGCCAGTAAAGCTCAAAGAGGAGGCCGCCTGATGGACGCGGGTGAGCTGCTCGGTGGGGTGACCAACCGGACGGGCGGCCCAGACGCTCCCGACGGAGGCCAAGGTCAGCGCCGCCAAAGGCAGCACCATCCTCAAAGTCTGGGACTTCACGGACGGACCTCCTGGGTCATCCGCAGCCGCGTGATCATCGAACCGTGAGACTCCAGAAGAGACTGGGTGTAGGGATCTTCCAACGACGCCCTCAAAACGGCCACGTTGGGTGGGGTGACCACAGGCAAGGCACCGATGCCCTGCCCCGAGAACGGACCCTGATTGGGCGCTTGTGCCTGGGTGGACAGGGCGGTGCCCGCGGGCCCGATGGGCTCGACCCCGACCAGCACCACCGCCGATACAAACCCGACGGCGGCCACGGAGGCAGCAATCGCACCTCGCCAGCCAACAGACACCTTGCTGCGGCGAGCACGGGGCGCCAGGACAGTCGGCTCGTCTACGAGACGGGCCGAGACCTTGGAAACGAATGAGGACGACGCAGCATCAGCCAGTTGGCCACGCAGTGCGTCTCCAATCAGGCTGTAAGCGTGGAAATCGGCCTGTCGGCCGTGGTCGGAGGCGATGGCCTCCATGACCTGCCTGGCCTCCTGTGAGTTGAGTTCACCATCGAGGAGGGCGGAAATATTGGCGCGGTCGGCGGGGTCGATGGGCAGCATGGGTTCTCCTACCAGCGTTTGTCGTCAGGCGTGTCGAGCAGGGGCCGAAGCTCCAGGGCAATGGCCTCCCGCGCACGAAAAATGCGGGATCGAACGGTGCCAATTGGACAGTTCATGGCCTCTGCGATTTCCTCATAACTCAGCCCTTCAATTTCACGAAGCATGATGGCCGTCCGGAGGTCCGGCGCCAAGGCCTGCATCGCCTTGTCTACCGTTTGTGCAACCTGCCGGGAGGACAACATGGCTTCTGGCGTCTGACTGTCGATGCCGGCCTCTGGGATCCAGGCCTCTGCATCACTGTCATCATCAGATCTTGTGAGGTCAGACAACGGAACTGGGCGCCGGTTCGATGCGACCAGCGCATTTTTTGCGGTATTCACCGCAATCCGGTAGAGCCAGGTGTAGAAGGCGCTGTCGCCTCGAAACTGAGACATGGAGCGGTAGGCCTTGATAAAGGCCTCTTGGGCGATGTCCTCAACCTCGGCAGGGTCTCTCACCAGCCGGGCGATCAGGCGAATGACCTTCCGGTGGTACTTGGATACGAGTAAGTTAAAGGCCCGCTTGTCACCGGCCTGAACCCGCTCGACCAGAAGCTGGTCGGTGTCGCGCTCAGACACGATCAGATCCGCGCAAAGACCAGGGTGCCGTTGGTGCCGCCAAACCCAAAATTATTCTTCACCGCCACGCCAATGGCCATGTCGCGGCCCTGGTTTGCGCAGTAGTCGAGGTCGCACTCTGGGTCTTGCTCAAAGATGTTAATGGTGGGTGGGCTGGCCTGATGGTGAATGGCCAAGACAGTGAAGACGGCCTCTACGCCACCTGCTCCGCCCAAAAGGTGGCCTGTCATGGATTTGGTGGAGTTGACCACGAGACGAGCGGCATGGGCGCCAAAGGCGGCCTTGATGGCGTCGGTCTCGTTCTTGTCTCCCAGCGGCGTCGACGTGCCATGCGCGTTGATGTAGTCCACGGCATCGGGGTTCACGCCGGCATCTCGAAGGGCTGCCAGCATGCAGCGTCGGGGGCCGTCCATGTTGGGAGCCGTCATGTGGAAGGCGTCGCCCGAGAAGCCCACACCAGAGAGCTCTGCATAGATCTTGGCGCCCCGAGCCTTGGCATGCTCGTATTCCTCAAGCACCATGACCCCAGCACCCTCCCCCAGCACGAAACCGTCACGGCCCTTGTCCCACGGACGAGACGCCGTGGCCGGGTCGTCATTGCGGGTTGAGAGCGCCCTCGCCGCAGCGAATCCACCAACACCCAGAGGCGAAATGGTGGACTCAGCCCCGCCCGCCACCATGACATCGGCGTCACCATATTGAATCAGGCGAGCGGCCAGCCCGAGGCTGTGCAACCCCGTGGTGCAGGCCGTCACGGCGGCCAAATTGGGGCCCTTGAGCCCCCGAAGAATGCTGATGTGGCCCGAGATCATGTTGATGATCGAGCCGGGCACAAAGAATGGCGAGATGCGCCGAGCCCCGCGGTTGGTGTATTCCGTGTGCGTGTCTTCAATCATCGGAAGGCCACCGATGCCCGAGCCCACCATCACACCGAGGCGCTCTGCGTTTGCCTCTGTGACCTCTAGGCCGGAGTCATCGAGGGCCTGAAGGCCCGCGGCAATGCCGTAATGGATGAAGACATCCATGTGGCGAGCCTCTTTGGCTGGCACATGGTCTTCGATGTTGAAGCCCTTGACCTCCCCCGCGAAGTGGACCGAGAGGCCGGAGGCATCAAAGCGCGTGATGTTGGCAATGCCGGTCCGCCCCGACATGAGTGACTGCCAGGACTCGGCGACGGAATTGCCAACAGGAGAGACGCAACCGAGGCCGGTAACCACCACCCGGCGCCGTTGCGAATGAGGAGACGACACGGCGGGGGGACGAACCTACTTCTTGAGGTTGTTGTTGATGTAGTCGATGGCCTGCTGAACGGTGGTGATCTTCTCGGCCTCTTCGTCTGGAATCTCACACTCGAACGCGTCTTCCAGCGCCATCACCAGCTCAACGGTGTCGAGGGAATCGGCCCCAAGGTCGTCGACGAATTTGGACTCGGTCTTGATGTCTTCAAGTTTGACGCCAAGCTGCTCCGAGACGATTGCTTTGACGCGCTTCTCGATGTCTTCCATGTTCTTCTTTCCTGTGGTGAACCAAGGGTGTACAGCGACGAGATTGTATCAGGACATCGCCATGCCACCGTTGACGCTGAGCGTCTCGCCGGTGATGTAGCCAGCGCCCTCTGAGGCCAAAAAGACGACAGAAGACGAAATATCAATGACATTTCCAAGACGTTGGAGCGGGATCTGGGCGGTGAGTGCAGCCACCTGCTCTGGGGACAACCCTCGGGTCATGTCGGTGTCGATGAACCCCGGCGCCACCGCATTGACAGTGATGCCCCGACTGCCCACCTCACGGGCCAGCGCCCTCGTCATTCCAGCCACTCCGGCCTTGGCGGCAGCGTAATTGGCCTGACCGGCGTTCCCGATCTCACCCACAACCGAAGTGATGTTGATGATGCGCCCCCAACGGGCCTTCATCATGGGCCGAAGCACCGCTCTGCAGAGCCTAAAGACACTGCTGAGGTTGGTCTCGATGACCGCGTCCCACTCCTCATCCTTCATGCGCATGGCGAGGTTGTCTCGCGTGATGCCGGCATTGTTCACAAGGATGTCGAGGCTGCCATGGTCGGCCGAGACCTTGGCGACGATGGCCTCAATCGCACCAGGCTCGTTGACCTGCAGCCGCTCACCATGAATGGTGAGCCCTTTGGCCAGGGCCTGCGCCGAGATGGCCTTCGCACCGTCATCGGTGGTGGCAGTCCCCACCACGATGTGGCCCGCCTGGGCCAGGCCCTCTGCAATGGCCTGACCAATTCCCCGGCTCGCGCCGGTGACCAGAGCGACTCGCGTCATGCGGTGGCCTCCAGTGTCTGTTCAAGGCTGGCCTGATCCAGAATGTTGAGCGTCCGCACCTCGGGGGCAATGCGCTTGACCAAGCCCGACAGCACCTTGCCAGGGCCGCACTCCACCATGGTCTGAACACCCTGGGCCACCATGGCCTCGATGGTCTCCACCCAACGGACCGGCCGCATGGCTTGAAGAGAGAGCGCCTGCCGAATGTCTTGGGCGGCTGCATGGGGCTGGACATCGACGTTATGGAGCACCGTGAATGCTGGGCTGCCAAGCGACAGCGCCGCGAGCCGCTGCTCCAGAGCCTGGGCCGCAGGGGCGAGAAGGCTGGCGTGAAAGGGTGCGGACACCGGAAGCAAAATGGCCCGCTTCGCCCCCGCTGCCTTCAAGGCATCGCAGGCCGCCTGGACCGCAGGCAGGTGGCCTGCGATCACGGTCTGGTCGGGCGCGTTGAAGTTCACCGCCTCAACGATGGCACCGTCACGCCTATGCGTGCGGCAGTGCTGATCGACCTCGGATGCAGACAGCCCGAGAATGGCGGCCATGCCGCCAGTGCCCACCGGCACTGCCGCCTGCATCTGCTCGGCACGAAATCGAACCGTTCGCACCGCATCGGCCAGGGAGAACACGCCTGCAGCCGTGAGCGCAGCGTACTCGCCAAGGCTGTGGCCGGCCGCGTGTGTGGGCATCCGCCCCCCGGCCGCACGATAGGCCTCAAAGAAGGCCACGCCGCAGGCCAGCATCACGGGCTGGGTGTTCACGGTCAGGCCGAGCGACTCTGCGGGGCCATTGGCCACCATGGCGGCGAGGTCTTCGCCCAAGGCGGCCGAGGCGGCATCCATCACCGAGGCAACGGTGCGATTGTCAGAGAAGCCCCCGAGCATGCCCACGGTCTGGGAGCCTTGGCCTGGAAATAGAAAAGCGATCGAGGCGGACATCCAAAATTCCTTACGCTGATGAATTTGAATCGTGTGTGAGTCGGGCGAGCACAGCCCCCCAGGTAAAGCCGCCACCCACACCCTGCATGAGCACCGTCTGGCCCTTGCAAAGGCGGCCATCTCGCCGCGCAGTGTCAAAGGCCAAGGGCACAGATGCGGCCGACGTGTTGGCGTGCCGGGCCACGGTGGCAATCACCCGCTCGAAGGGAAGGCCCATTCGGCGCGCGGTGAACTGAAGAATTCGAATATTGGCCTGATGGGGAATGAGCCAGTCGACCTGATCCGCGGTCATGTTGGCATCGGCCAGGACCTCCCGAGCCGAAGACTCCAGAACCTCGACGGCCAGCTTGAAGACCGCCTGACCATCCATGGTGAGGAAGGGATGGCCCATGGCCGCACCGTGCTGAATGGAGCCCGCCGTCCGAAGAATATCGGCATGCTGCCCCTTGGCGTGCAGGCGGTGGGCCAGGATGCCCGGTGTATCGCCAGCCCGCAGAAGCATGGCCCCTGCACCATCGCCAAAGAGCACGCAGGTGCCTCGGTCGTTCCAGTCAAGAATTCTCGAAAAGACCTCTGCGCCGACGACCAGGGCTGTCCTGGCCTTGCCCATGCGAATGTAAAGGTCGGCGGTGGCCAGGGCATAGACAAACCCACTGCAGACTGCCTGCACATCGAAGGCCATCCCCTGCGAGATGCCGAGCTTTTGCTGAACCAGGCAGGCGGTGGACGGGAAGATCATGTCGGGCGTGGAGGTGGCCACGATGAGGAGGTCGATCTCGGAGGGCGCAACACCTGCGTCATCCATGGCCTGGCGCGCTGCTTGGGCTGCAAGGTCGCTCGAGAAAACGCCATCTGGTGCGATGTAACGCTGGGCAATGCCCGTGCGCTCTTGAATCCACTGGTCGGATGTCTCAATGCCACGCGCTGCAAGCCTGTCGGCCAGCTGGGCATTTGAGACCGGCTCACCCGGCAGGGCCTGCCCCGAGCCGATGATCTGCGAATAAGGCATTTGCATTGTCATGGAGTGATCAGCCCGCGAGAAGCGCCTGGGCGATTCGCTGATTCAGACCGTGGCTGGCCGCCTCTGCTGCCCGATCGAGTGCATGCCGAAAGGCGTAGGCATCGGCTGAACCATGGCTTTTGAAGACGATGCCACGCAGGCCCAGCAGTGCCGCTCCGTTGTAGCGCCGGTGGTCGACCCGCCTTGCAAAGCGCTTGAGGACAGGACGTGCAGCCAGGGCCAGCAGCCTCGTGAACCAGCTCTGGGTGAACTCCTTCTTCAGAAACCCGCCCATCATCTGGGCCAGGCCCTCGGAGGTCTTGAGGGCCACGTTGCCCACGAAGCCATCGCAGACGATGACATCCACTGTGCCCTTGAAAATATCGTTGCCCTCCACGTTGCCCACGAAATTGAGGCTGGTGGCGCGGAGCAGTTCGCCCGCCTGCTTGACCGTCTCGTTCCCCTTGATGATCTCCTCGCCCACATTGAGCAGGCCAATCGAGGGGCGTGACTCGCCCCCCAGGGAGGTGACCAGCGCCGCACCCATCATGGCGAACTGGACCAGATGCTCAGGGGAGCAATCGACATTGGCGCCGAGGTCGAGCATGAGGGTGGCGCCGCCCGTTCGATTGGGCAGGGAGGTAGCAATGGCCGGGCGGGCGATGCCTTCGAGCGTCTTGAGCACAT
>CAZPRT010000034.1:7700-8744 GCA_964589205.1 uncultured Bordetella sp.
TGATGCGCACGGTGCCGGTGCGGGTGGCGGCGGCATAGCGCGAGATGGCCATGAGTGCACCCGTGTTGCCCGCGCTCACAGCCGCTTGGGCTTCTCCGTCGGAGACCGCCTCGAGGGCGAGGCGCATCGATGAGCGACGCTTCCCCTTGAGCGCGACGGCCGGCGGGTCATCCATGGCCACCACCTCATCGGTGTGCCGAATCTGAACGCGAGATTGGAGTCGGGGGAAGGCGGGCTGCTGGCCCAGGGCGGCCTCGATGCGAGGCGCCTGGCCGACCAGCAGCACGCTGGCGCCGGGATTGCGTTCGAGGAACTCGACCGCAGCAGGGATGGTGACCACCAGGCCATGGTCCCCTCCCATGGCATCGATGGCCACGCGAATGGCCGGGGGAGACTCGACGGACAAGCCTGAACGGGGCCTAAGCCGACGCCTCGGGTTTAGACTTCAGCAACCGATGTCTTGACGACCTTCTTGCCTCGGTAATAGCCCGACGGGCTGATGTGATGCCGACGGTGCACTTCGCCCGTGGTGGGTTCCACCGCCAGGGGCGGGTTGGTGAGGAAGTCGTGCGCGCGATGCATGCCCCGCTTTGAGGGCGACTTCTTATTCTGTTGAACGGCCATGGTTCTGTTTCTCCGGGGGAGCCTTCAAAACCCTCAAGTATACCCGAATGGCCTACTTCTTTTGCAGGAGTTTTTCCAGCCCGGCAAATGGTCGACGCCGCTCAACCTCACCGGAATCCTGAGCCGTGGGCAGCATGGAGCAGTCCGAGTGCAAGGGGGTCTCGCCCACGGCCAGGAGCAGCTCGTCCTCGCAGAGTGAGACGAGGCTGGCGCCATCCTGGCTGGAGAGGGTCTCGAGGGCATCCTCCTCCACATCGAGCGCCTCATCGGCCTCGGCGGCGGTCTGAAAACAAAGGAAGCGCTTGTCCGCCTGGAGCAGGAAACGAACCGGCTGAAGGCAGCGGCCGCAGGGGGCCAAGACCGTGGCGGACACAGACAGCACCAGGGTGTCATCAGAGAAGCCTGCCGACCAGCGCATCT
>CAZPRT010000034.1:8754-12258 GCA_964589205.1 uncultured Bordetella sp.
CCAGCCGCAGGCCAGACGCAGATAGACGGGGCAAATCGGCCTCGCCGAAGCGTCCCTCAAAGGCTGCCCCCCCAGGAAAGCGGGCGCGAAATAGATGCAGTTGAAACGGTTCGTTGGGATCGAGCGTGGCCGTGGGTCTCATGAGGACCATCATAATGCCGTCATGTCCCTCATCCTGGCCTCCACGAGTCGATACCGTGCAGCGCTGCTCGCCCGCCTTGGCGTGCAGTTCGACGTTGCCGCACCGGGCGTTGAAGAGGCCGCGCAAGACGGTGAGCCTGCAGACACCATGGCCAGACGCCTGGCCCGGGAAAAGGCCCTCGCGGTGTCAGCGCGATTCCCTGATGCGGTCGTCATAGGCTCAGACCAGGTGGCCATTTGCGCAACACAGCGACTCGGCAAGCCGGGCACCGCCGAGGCCGCCTTGGCACAGCTTCAGCATCAACGCGGCCAGATCACCGAATTTTTCACCGCCGTCTGCTTCGCTCGGGGCCCAGAAGTCCTTTGGGAAGACACCGTGACCACACGGGTGCGCTGGCGCGAGGCATCCGAGCTGACCGATGCCGTCCTCGCCCGCTACGTAGAGATCGAACAGCCTCTCGACTGCGCTGGCTCCGCGAAGTCGGATGGGTTGGGTCTGGCGCTCGTCGCCCAGATCGACAGCGATGACCCCACAGCCCTCATTGGGCTGCCACTCATCAGCTGCCAATCCGCCCTCACCAGATTGGGCTTGAGCCCCCTCCACCTGCGCGCATAGCGCGCATCACCGTTTCACCGGCTGCCGCTCCAAACCGCTTGGCCACTCGCTCGGCCACGGAGGGCTCAAAGCTATAGTCCACAATCTCCTCGGCCTTGAAAATATCGCGGGCGACCGAGGCCACGGATCCAATGCCGTCGGCCAGGCCCAGTTCAATGCTTCGGGTGCCCGTGTAGACCATGCCACTGAAGATGTCTGGGTCGGCCTTGAGCCGGTCTTTCCGGCCAGCCTGAACGGCGGAGATGAACTGCTGGTGGACATCATCGAGCATTTGTTGGGTGGCCCGCTGATGCTTCGGGTCCTGAGGAAGAAATGGGTCGAGCATGGCCTTGTTCGAACCCGCGGTGTAGAGCCTGCGCTCAATGCCCATTTTTTTGATGGCCTCGGTCAGCCCAAAGCCATCGAGCCGAACACCAATCGAGCCCACGAGGCTGGCCTGGTTGACATAGATGGCGTCCGCCGCGGCCGCCACGTAGTAGCCGCCGGATGCGCAGACATCCTCCACCACCGCCACCACCTGCTTGTCGGGGTAGATCACCTTGAGCCGCCGAATCTCGTCGTAGATGATCCCAGACTGAACAGGGCTGCCACCCGGAGAATTCATGCGCAGCAGCACGCCCGCAGCATCCGGTGACTCAAAGGCAGCCCGCAGTGCATCATTCACCAAGAGAGCATCGACCTCACCATCGGCCTCAATCACGCCAGAGAGCGATACCAGGGCGGTATGGCGTCCGATCGGGCCCGGGCCGTCGTCCCAGCGGCTCCCAATGAAACTCGCCAAAGCGAGGATGAGCACCAGGGTGGTGGCGCGGCGGGCCATGGCCCAGCGCCGGGCCGCCCGCTGCTCGCGCAGGGTCTCGAAAAGCAGCCGCTCCATCACGGTCTGGGCCGTCCGGTCTGTCTGCGCGCCCTCTTCTCGGCCCTGGTCTTGATCGTTCATGTCTCTGAATCCTTTGTCTGCGTTGGTTGCACCACGAGGCCCATTTGTCGAAGCTGCGACACCAGGGTGCGGTTGGGCTCGGCCACGATCTCCTGACGGTTTGATTCTGCGCCAAGGCCTGGACTGTGAAAGGCAAGGCGCCAGGCATGCAAAAAGAGCCGCTTGAGTCCGGCCTTCGCTGCGGCCGTGTTGGCGGTGGCGAGCCCATATTTTGGGTCGCCCACGATGGGGAAACCCGCATGCTGAAGATGGACACGAATCTGATGGGTTCTTCCGGTGAGGGGCTCCGCCTGAACCAGGGTGACGGGGCCAAAGCCCGGGAGGTCACCGTCCAGCAGACGGCGAACCCGCGTCATGGACGCCTGCCCATCGGGCGAGACAGACACCATACGCTCCCCATTGCCGCCGACACGCTTGCGCAGCGGGGCCTTGATCAGGCTCGTGGGCCCATCCTTGCCTTGTGGCCAAGTGCCTGCCACGACCGCGAGGTAGCGCTTGCGCATGTGACCGTCTCGCAACTGCCGATGAAGGTCAAGCAGCGCGGGACGAGACTTGGCCAACAGCAGAAGTCCAGAGGTGTCTCGGTCGAGCCGATGAACGAGTTCAAGCGACTCGGCTGGTCGAACTTCTCGAAGCGCCTCGATCACCCCCAGGGAGACGCCGCTGCCACCGTGCACGGCCAGCCCGGCAGGCTTGTCGATCGCCAGCAGGCTTGGCGTCTCCAAGAGCACCTGAATTTGTGAGACGGCGCGCTGCGCCTTGGCCGACAACTGCCAAGTCGCCTCCGCATCCGGCGCTGTCAATGAAGCCATCCGGACCGGTGGCAGGCGAAGCATCTGCCCTGCCACCAGCCGGGTGTCGGCCTTGACCCGACGACCATCCATCCGCACCTCGCCAGCCCTCAGCATCCGGTAGATGCGGGTCTTTGGAACACCTTTCAGATGGCCAATCAAGAAGTTATCGATTCTCTGACCGTCCTGACCGGGCTCGATGGGCAAGTGTTGCACCTGCCCAGAAGGGGTATACTCCATGGGTTCGTATTGAGCCTGAGCCTTAGATTTCCGGAATCCGACGTGTCTGAGTGCCAGATTGTAAGTGACCACGGAGCGCCCTGGGGGTGTGACATGGCCCGAAAGACAACACAGCAGAATCAATGAATCGCGTGGATGTTCCCGTGACGAATCCCTCCGAGGCCCGGCCCATCGCCCAGTCTCGTTCGAAAACGCTCACCCTTCCCTCTTTCTTGATCCACAGCCCATTCGCTGGGCCTGACCCTGCTCGTCCGGAGCCACCACACCGTCAGACACGCTCCAGCTGCGCCTAGTGCGCGAAGGAGACGTTTGAATGAAACGCATGCTGTTTAACGCCACGCACGCAGAAGAGCTGCGCGTGGCGATCGTCGATGGCCAACGGCTCGTCGACCTCGACATCGAAGTGGCGGGCCGCGAGCAACGCAAGAGCAACATCTACAAGGGTGTTGTCACCCGCGTAGAGCCAAGCCTTGAAGCCTGCTTTGTGAGCTACGGCGAAGACCGCCACGGCTTTCTGCCTTTCAAGGAAATCGCCCGGGAGTACTTCAAGCCGGGGGTCGATGCCGGAAAGGCCCGAATCCAAGACGCCATCGCCGATGGCACAGAGCTCCTGGTTCAGGTCGAGAAGGAAGAACGCGGCAACAAAGGCGCGGCCCTCACCACCTTCGTGTCCCTGGCGGGCCGCTACCTCGTGCTCATGCCCAATAACCCCCGCGGTGGTGGTGTGTCACGCCGCATCGAGGGTGAGGATCGCCAAGAACTCAAAGAGGCCATGG
>CAZPRT010000035.1:0-12246 GCA_964589205.1 uncultured Bordetella sp.
GGCGCTGCAAAAAACCCTTGTCTCATCCCGGAAACCAGGCTACACTCGAAATGCTGTTTCCTTTTCGCTGCCCCATGCGCTGATTGATTTCCTTGTTTTAGGGCGGCCCTTTACAGAAAGCCACCCTTGAAATCATTCGCTGATCTCGGCCTTGCCGAGCCCATTCTTCGTGCCGTTGCGGCCGAGGGCTATACCAACCCCACCCCCATTCAGGCTGCCGTCATTCCACTCATGATGTCTGGCAGGGATGTCCTTGGCATCGCACAGACGGGCACCGGGAAGACTGCGGCCTTTGTGCTGCCCTTGCTTCACCGATTGGTGGCCCTCAAGCAGTCGGGTGCCACCCTCATGCCCAAGTCATGCCAGGCCCTGGTGCTGGCCCCCACCCGTGAGCTCGCAGGCCAGATCGTCGAGAGCATCCGCACCTATGGCAAGTTTCTTCGCCTCTCGACCGCGCTGGTCGTGGGCGGTGCAAAGGCTGGCCCTCAGATTCGGGCCCTGATGCCCGGCGTAGACATCCTGGTGGCCACCCCCGGACGCCTCACCGACCACCTTCAATCCAAGCATGTTCGCCTGGACCAAACGCAGGCCGTGGTCCTGGACGAAGCCGACCAAATGATGGACCTCGGCTTCATGCCTCAAATTCGCGACCTGCTTGCCCGGCTGCCTCGGCAGCGCCAAACCTTGTTGCTCTCGGCCACCATGCCCCGGGAAATTCGTGGCCTGGCCGACCAGTTTTTGAACCAGCCACAGGAGATCTCCGTGGCGCCCACGGCCAAGCCCATCGAGCGCATCGAACAGTCCTTGCTGATTGTCGATCCAGGCAAAAAGCCCGACACCCTCGTAGAGCTGCTCGCCGATGACGCGATCGATCAGGCCATCGTCTTTGTTCGTACCAAGCATGGCGCCGACCGCGTGCAGCAAGTGGTCAAGCATGCTGGCCATTACAGCGTGGCCATCCACGGCGACAAGACCCAGGGTCAGCGCGACCGCGCCTTGGCCATGTTCAGGGAGGGGAAGATCAAGGTGCTCGTGGCCACTGACATCGCTGCGCGCGGCATCGACGTGGACGGCGTGAGCCATGTCTTCAACTACGACCTCCCCAATGTGCCCGAGGCCTATGTGCACCGAATTGGTCGCACGGCACGGGCTGGCCGCAGTGGCCACGCCATTTCCTTGTGCGACAAGAGCGAAATCGGCCTGGCGCTTCAGATCGAACGACTCACTGGCACACGACTCCTGCCCGACAGCATGCGCAACACCCGCCCGCCCTCACGCAGGCCAACCGGGAAGTCTTTTGGTGCCAAGCGTGCTGCCAACGACCGCGTGATTCCAGGCGGCGCCAAGCCAGCCGCACGCAGGCCCGCAGGCAATCGTGGGTTCGGCGGTGGAAAGCGGGCAGCCTAACCAGCGGCTGCCGCTCTTTCCGCTCTCGTCGGGGCTCTTTCCCGACGGGCTGTTGGCATTGCGGATCTTTGAGATCCGTTACCTCGACATGATCAAACGGTGTCTTCGTGAGAAGTCGCCGTTTGTCGTGGTGCGCCTGCTCGAGGGTCGTGAGGTCGATGCACCCGCAGAGACCGTCTCGTTTGAGACCGTGGGCTGCCTGGCGCAATGCCTTGAGGTCGACGCCATCACGCCCGCACTGCTCACCGTCCGGGCTGCTGGCACCCACCGGGTTGAGGTGCACGGCTTCGAGAAGGGCCGATATGGTCTCTGGTCGGGGGATGTGACCCTGCTGCCAGACGACACGCCAGCGCCCATCCCAACCGACTGCACCCATGCCGTCGATTCTCTCGGGCAGCTCATTGCAGACCTCCAACGCCAGGGGGTCGCGCCCGAACAAATGCCGATCTTGGCGCCCTATCGGCTCGATGAGGCTGGCTGGGTTGCGAATCGCTGGGCCGAGATTCTGCCCTTTGGATCCAGCCAAAAACAGGCGTTATTGTTAGAGGATGATCCTGTTGCCCGGCTGCAGACCGTCTGCCGATGGATGGGCGGCCTGAGAAGTCCCACATGAAAGAAACCCAGTGAGCCTGCATCAAAAACTACTGGCCCGTGCGGCCGCCAATCAGCCCATCCGTGTCGGACTCATCGGTGCGGGCAAGTTTGGGTCGATGTACCTCTCCCAGGTGCCGCGAACCCCCGGTGTGCACCTGGCCTGCATTGCAGATCTCTCTCCCGATGCAGCCCGGCGCAATCTCGCCAGGGTCGGCTGGTCCAACGAGCAGACACAGGCCCGGTCCATTGATGAGGCCATTGCCAGCGGACAAACCCACCTCACCGACAACTGGGAGCAGCTCGTCAGGCACCCCCAGATCGATGTCGTGGTCGAGAGCACTGGGAACCCCATCGCCGCAGTCGATCACATCCTGGCCGCCTTCAAAGAGGGCAAGCATGTGGTCAATGTCACGGTCGAGGCCGACGCATTCTGTGGCCCCATTCTCGCCAGGCGTGCAGCAGAGGCAGGCCGCATCTATTCCCTGGCCTTTGGCGATCAGCCCGCGCTGATCTGTGATCTGGTGGACTGGGCCCGCACCGGTGGTTTTCCGGTAGTGGCAGCTGGCCGCGGTCACAAATGGCTGCCGCACTTTTGTGAATCCACACCCGAAACCGTCTGGGACAACTGGGGCCTGACCCCTGAGCAGGCAGCCCGTGGGGGGCTGAACCCCAAGATGTTCAACAGTTTCTTGGATGGCTCCAAGCCCGCCATCGAATCGACTGCGGTGGCCAATGCCTGCGGACTCGATGTTCCAAGCAATGGCTTGTTGTATCCACCCGCCAGCATTGCTGACATTCCCTTTGTCACACGGCCCCGCACTGAGGGCGGCGTGCTCGAGAAGAAGGGCATGGTCGAAGTCATCTCATCGCTCGAGACCGACGGACGTGAGATTCCCTACGAGATCCGCATGGGGGTGTGGGTCACGGTCGAGGCCGAGACCGACTACATCAAGAATTGCTTCGAGGAGTACAAGGCGCACACCGACCCCTCCGGCCGTTACTTCACGCTCTACAAACGCTGGCACCTCATCGGCCTCGAGGTCGGTCAGTCGGTGGCGAGCGTGGCCCTTCGGGGTGAAGCCACAGGAACGGCCAACGCCTGGCGAGCCGACGTTGTTGCCACTGCCAAACGAGACCTTCGCCCCGGAGAACTGCTCGATGGTGAAGGTGGTTTCACGGTCTGGGGCAAACTGCTCCCCGCAGCCACCTCGATGCAGATGAAGGGCCTCCCTCTGGGGCTGGCCCACGGCATCAAGGTGACAAGGCCTGTGGCCAAGGGTGCATCCCTGTCGTGGGACGACGTGGAGTCCGTCGACTCCTCAGCCCAGCGGCTTCGCCAGGAGATGGTGCGCCTATTCTCGTGAGAGCAGCGACTCCCAGCGTTGCATGGAGGCCTGGTGTGAAGCCTCTTTGGCCCGGAGTTCGCTGGTGAGACGAGCAACCTCCTCGGGGGCGCCGCGGTAGAGTGCGGGATCTGCCAGCAGCGCCTGGAGGCGATCCATCTCTGCCTCCAGCCCCTCAATCTGGCTGGGCAATTGATCCAGTTCCTTGCGTTCCTTAAAGCTCAGGCCCGACCTGGTCGCGGCCACCGCAGTCTGTGACCGCGATGTTCGAAGCGCAGGCTCAGACTTCCTCTTCCCCGGCTTGGGTGCTGCCAGTGCAGGACTTGAGCGGCTGCGTTGCAGGAGGTAGTCCTCCACCCCACCCTGGTACTCCCGCCACAGCCCGTCACCCTCTGCGGCCAGAATGCTCGTGGCCACGTTGTCTACAAAGCGTCGGTCATGGCTGACCAGGAATACGGTGCCGTTGTACTGGAGCAGCAGGCCTTCGAGCAATTCAAGTGTGTCGATGTCCAGATCATTGGTGGGCTCATCCAGCACCAAGAGATTGGCCGGTCGCGCGAATAGACGGGCCAGCAAGAGCCGGTTTCGCTCGCCGCCCGACAGGCTGCTCACCGGCGACCCGGCTCGCTCCGGAGAAAACAAGAAGTCACCCAGATAGCCCTTCACATGCTTGCGCACCCCGGCAATCTCGACCCACTCACTGCCCGGGCTGATGGTGTCGGCCAGGCTGCTCTCGAGCGAGAGTCCTTCCCGCATCTGGTCGAAGTAGGCCACGGAGAGCCGCGTGCCCAGCCGCACGCGTCCGGCATCGGGCTTGAGCTGGCCCAGCAAGAGCTTGAGCAAGGTGGTCTTACCCGCGCCGTTGGGGCCCATGAAGGCAATCTTGTCACCACGCAGAACGGTGGTGGTCAACCCACTCACAATGCGCCGACCGTCAAATGAAATGGAGACGTCCTGAAGGTCGGCCACGAGCTTGCCACTCTGCTCCCCACGGGAGACCGCCATGGCCACCTGCCCCACCTGTTCGCGGCGTGCCCGGCGCTGCTCCCGCAGCACCGAAAGCCGCTCAAGCCTTGCCACACTCTTGGTGCGCCGAGCCTCCACGCCCTTGCGGGACCAGGCCTCCTCCTGGGCCAGGAGCTTGTCAGCCCTGGCACTCGCAAGGGCTTCTGAGGCCAACTCCTGCTCTTTCTGGACTTCATAGGCGGCATGGTTGCCCGGATACGTTCGAAGCAGCCCCCGGTCGAGTTCGACAATGCCCGTGCAAACGCGGTCGAGGAAGGATCGATCGTGGGTAACAAAAAGCATGGTCAGGCCCAGGTCGAGCAAGAGTGTCTCGAGCCACTCAATGGCATCAAGGTCTAAGTGATTGGTGGGCTCGTCGAGCAGCAGTAAATCTGGGCGAGCCACGAGCCCTCGGGCCAAGGCCACACGCTTCTGCTGGCCTCCGGAGAGCATGTTCACCATCGGGTCGGCTTCAAGGCCCATGCGTTCCAGAGTCTCTGCCACCCGTTGCTCCCAGGCCCATCCCTGGTGAGTCTCGAGCTGGTCTTGTAACCAGGCCAGTCGTGTGTGACTCGCCTCACCCTCCGAGGACATGCTCACCCGCTCGTACTCCTCGCGCATGGCCTTCACCTCGGCAAGGCCCTGCGATACCGCCTCAAAGACGGTCTCCTGCTCGTCAAAGATGGTCTCTTGTGGCACGTAGACCACTCGCAGGCCTTGCTGCCGCTGGATGAGGCCATCGTCGAGGCCCTCAAGCCCAGCCATCACGCGCATGAGACTGGACTTGCCCGTGCCGTTTCGCCCAATGAGGCCGAGACGGTCACCTGCCTCGATGGAGAGATTGGCGCGGTTGAGGAGTGGCCAATGGCCGAAGGCGAGTTGGGCGTCCGACAGGGTGAGAAGAGACATGCTGGATTATCGACGATCGATGTGCTGGCCAAGCCAGCGCAGCACGAGTGGGGCCATGGCACGCGCGAATCCCACATGGCCGCCGCGCCGAGGCTGCCATGCACGAACACGACCGCCTGTCTGTTGCTGCAACCAGTCTGGATTCGGCAGGCTGGCTGCAGGCACCAAGGGGTCATTGAGCGGATTGATCAACAAGGCGGGGCGAGCAGCCTGCGCAAGCACTGTCGCGGCCGAGGACACTTCCCAGTAGTGATCGACACCCTCAAACCCATGCAGTGGGGCTGTGAAGGCATCATCAAACTCCCGCAGTGTCTCGGCACGGATCACCCGCTGCAGGTCGAAGAGCCCGGGAAACTGTGCATGCTTGGCCGACGCCTTGTGACGCATGGTCTGCAAAAAGAGCCGTCCATAAATCAATCGGTTCAGGCCGGTGTCGATGGCGGCACCCGCCGCCGCCAGTTGCAGCGGTGCTGACAACGCGGCTGCGGCCATGAGCCGCTCGGGCACAGGCAGACCACTGCCGAGCCAGCGCATCAGGGCATTGCCGCCGAGCGACACACCCACCGCCAAGAGCGGCCCCGCATGGTCGCCCACAAGCCGATGAATAATCCAGTCAATCTCGTGAATGTCGCCCGCGTGATAGGCCCGGGGCTGTCGGTTGAGTTCTCCGGAGCAGCCCCTGAAATGGGCCACCACGGCTGGCCAGCCCAGGTCTCGGGCTGCTGCGGCCAGGGCCACTGCATAGGCACTTCGAGAGGACCCCTCGAGGCCATGAAAGATGAGCAGCAGCGGCGCAGGCGGCGCGTCTGCTGTTGCGCATCGTTCAGCGCCAAGCGACCAGTCCAGATCGATAAAGTCGCCATCCGGCGTGTCCCAACGCTCGCGTGCCCACACCACCTGCCGCAGGTTGGGCCAGACGGCCGGCAGGATGGTCTCGAGATGCGCCCGCATCAGATGCGCACCCGGGCCCGTCCGAGCCCGCGGCCAGAAAACCAGCGCCAGCCCAGCACCATCGCCAGAAGGAAGATGTACACCACCGCAGCCAGCCAGCCGCCGGCAGCACCGAGCCCCAGACCTGGCGCATCGGCCACCCAGCCTTGACCGGGCGAAAAAGCCAACAAATGGGTGAGTGGCACGAACACACCCCACGACAGCAGGAGCAGCAGGATTGCTGGCACCCGGGTGTCCCCTGCACCGCGCAGGCAGAAGACCGACCCGATGTAGAGGCCATCAAAGACCTGGTAGCAGGCGGCAATGATGGCCAGCCATGCGGCCAGGCGAATGACCTCTGCAGCCTGTGGGTCCGATGCGGGGATGAAGAGGGAGGCCAATGGACCCCCGGCCAGGGCCAGCACCAGGCCCACCCCCAGCATGTACAGGGTGGTCAGGCCAATGACGCGATTGCCAACTCGGCGCGCCCATTGCGGCTCGCCTGCGCCAATCGATTGACCCACCAGGGTGGTGCCCGCCTTGCCCAGGCCAACCGCTGGCATGTAAGCCACCGAGGTGAGCATCATCACGATCTGCGTGGCGGCACCCTCAATGCCTCCCAGGCGAGCGACCATGGCCTGAAAGGCGGCCAGGCCCAGCACGTCAAAGGCAATCGAGAGACCGATGGGAAAGCCAAAGACCGCAAGGCGAAGCACCCGGGCCACGTTTGGGCGCCAGACATGCCGGGACCAGTAACGCCGCGCGTAACGCTTGCCTGTGAACAAGACCAAGGCCAGGCAGAGGCCGCAGGCCACCGAGGCGGTGGTGGCCCAGGAGACGCCGGCAACCCCCATGTCCAGGCCCCAAATGAACCAGGCATTGAAGATGGCATTGAGCACGACCACCAGCCCATTGACCGCCAAGGCCATCCGCGGCTGACCAATGCCCATGAAGAAGGACAGCACGGCCGTGAGGGCCACTGAGAGCGGGCCACCCGCAAAGCGCGGGGCCCAGTAGTCCACTGCAGCGGCCTCAACGCCTGCCGGCAGCCCAAAGTGTGGAATCCAGGCGGCGCCCGCCAGCACCAACAGGCCAAAGGGCAGCGTGGTGAAGACGGAGAGCCAGAGGCCCGTCCAGACAGCCCGAGCTGCCTGACGCGGCCGCCGAGCACCCACGGCCTGCGCCGCCATGGTCTGGACGCCCATGCCCATGCCTGTCATGAGCAGCAGCAGCCCCAGAATGAGCCAATAGACGCTGCCCACACCAGCCACCGCATCCACAGAAATGCGCCCGACAAACCAGGTGTCGGTGAGGTTGAGCACGGCCTGCATGCCCGCATGAACGAACATGGGAAAGGCCAGTGTGAGGATGGCCCGCAGGCTCACCCTCGGCTCGCCGCGGGCATCCAACGCAAGTGCCGGCAGCCTCGATAACATCGAGATACTCTAACAGCCACACACCGTGGGCACCGCCACCATGACCCTCATCGATCTCCTCGAGCAGGCCTTTGAGCAGCACCGTGACCAGCCGGCGCTTCGTTGCATGGGAAGCACCATGCGCTACCGCGATCTCGACCAAGACTCCGCCACCTTCGCGGCCTATCTGCAGGGGCTGGGCCTGGCACCCGGTGCACGGGTGGCGATCATGCTGCCCAATCTGCCGCAGCACGCCGTGGCCATTGCAGCCGTCATTCGGGCCGGGCTGATCCTTGTGGAGGTCAACCCGCTGCTCACGCCAAGGGAGTTGAGCCACCAGCTCAAGGATTCTGGTGCAACCGCCCTCATTGTTCTTGAGAACTTCCTTGAACGTCTTGCGCCTGCCCTTCCCGAGACGGATGTCAAGCTTGTGATTCGAACCGCAGTGGGCGATGCCATGGGTGCCAAGGGCCGGGTGATCACGGCCGTGGTTCGGCATGTGAAGCGACAAGTTCCCAAGGCAGACCTGCGTGATATGCGGGTGGTCCACTGGCGTTCCATGATGCGCGTGGCCCGCGCGCTCACACGGAGCCGCCCCAGCAAGCAGCCAGAGGACTTGGCCGTGCTGCAGTACACCGGCGGCACCACGGGCTATACCAAGGGGGCCATGCTCTCGCACGCCAACCTGGTGGCCAACATTGAGCAGGCGAGTCGTTTTCTGGCCCCGGCCTTGGCGCAGCGGCCGCCAGGCGGGCAACCGATTGTCATGCTCTGCGCCCTGCCCCTCTTTCACATCTTTGCCCTCACCATCTGCTTTCTCATGGGCTGCCGCCTGGGCCTTCAGAACCTGCTCATTCCCAACCCCAAAGACCTTCCCGCCCTGATCAAGACCCTGGGCCGTGAACCCGTGCACCTTTTTCCCGGCGTCAACACCCTCTTCCTCGCACTGATGAACCACCCTGGCTGGAAGGCACTTCGAATGCCGCACCTGCGCGTGAGCCTGGGTGGGGGGATGGCCGTGACCGCTGCCGTGGCCGATGCATGGCAGGCGGACACCGGCTGCACCCTGCTCGAGGGCTATGGGCTGTCGGAGACCAGCCCTGTCGTGGCCGCCACTCCGTTGGACTCCAAGGCGTTTCAGGGGCATGTCGGCCCACCCCTGGCTGGCACCGAGGTGAGGATCCTCTCCGATGATGGCCTCGCCCTGCCCCAGGGGTCGGTCGGAGAAATTGCCGTGCGTGGCCCCCAAGTGATGCGGGGCTACTGGGGGCGGCCGCGCGAGACCAAGGCAGCCTTCACCGACGACGGTTTCTTCAAAACCGGAGACCTCGGCTGCCTGCTGGCCGATGGCAGCCTCCAGATCGTAGATCGCAAGAAGGACATGATTCTGGTCAGTGGATTCAATGTGTATTCCGCAGAGGTGGAGCGGCAGATCAACCTGCACCCCCAGGTGCTGGAATCCGCCGTGGTGGCCGAGCCGGATCCGACCACCGGCGAGCGCGTGGTGGCCCACGTGGTCTTGAAGGCGCCCCTCTCGGCAGCAGCCCTCGAGACCCATTGCCGAGAGCGGCTCGCCGCCTACAAGGTGCCCAAGACCTTTGTCTTCCCGGAGACCCTGCCCAAGTCGGCCGTGGGGAAAATTCTTAAACGGGCGCTGCGGCGTGAACCCGAGTCTATTGCCAACAATCCATAGAGCAGCGCCGCCCATAAACCGGTAATCTTCGGCCAGTCATCAATTTATTGGGGAGCGTTATTTTGGATACTCTGAGCGGTGCCATCACCGTCTTTGTCGCATGCGCCATAGGCGTGATCATCGCCGGTGTGAACCTGGCCAAGTACGGTGATGAACTGGCCGAGAAAACCGGCTGGGGGAAGCTTTGGGTGGGCACCGTGCTGGTGGCTGTCTCCACCTCCCTTCCTGAGCTCACCATCAACGTCTCCTCGGTCTGGATCGAAAAGGCGCCTGGCATTGCCCTGGGCAATGTCTTCGGGGCCAACATGATGAACGTGTTTGTCATCGCCTTCGTGGCGCTGCTGTTTGGCATCCGCAACCTGTTCGGTGGTCACGGCAAAGAGACCGACATTCTGGTGAAGGCTGGCATCGTGGCCGTGGCGGTTGCGCTGCTGCTGGCAGTTTGGGGTGACATGAAGCTCGGCCCCACCAGTGTGGGCGCCATTGTGATCGTCCTCGTCTACTACTTCGGCATGAAGAAGGTCTACACCGCCAGCAAGGCGACTGCAGCAGCCGAAGAAGCGGATGGCAGCGCAGAACGTGGCAGCCCTGCCAAGGCTTGGGTGGGCTTTCTCGTGGCCTCCACCGCCGTGATCATTGCCGGCAAGTTTCTGGCCGAGAGCGCCAATGCCATCGCCACCATCACCGGCCTGGGTGCTGGGTTCGTGGGTGTGCTGCTGGTCTCCATGGTCACCACCCTGCCAGAGGGCTCCGTGACCCTGGCGGCTGCCATGCGCAAGTCCTACGGGATGGCCATGGGCAACGTCTACGGCAGCTGCTTCTTCAACGTATTTATTCTCTCCATCTCCGATCTCTTCATGCCAGCTGGAACCTCTATTCTCGGGGCCATGGAGCCATCGCACTTTGTGGCGGCCGTGGGTGCACTGGGCCTCATGACCATCGGTCTGCTGAGCATGAAGAGTGCAGAAACACCATCGATGTCCACTGCGAAGATTCTGACACCCGCCGTGCCAGTGATCTATGTGGCCCTGATGTACGTCATCTACACCATGGGCTGATTCATCATCGGCAGCAGAAACAAGAAGGGCGCCTGCGGTTCAGGCGCCCTTTTTTATTGGCAAGCCCAGGGAGCGTCCATTGGTTCTAGAGCGCCACGGCGTATTTCACGCCCAACAGCCAGTTGCGAGGCGCGCCAGGCTCAAAGTAGCGGGCAAATGCCTGGTCGCCAATGGTAGACGCCGCATAGAGTCGATCCGTCAGGTTCTCCACCCTCAGGTAGCCGGTGAGCAGGCCCACCCCGACGGCATGGTTTGCACTCAGACCGATGTTGATCAGGTTGTAGCGCGACGTCTTGGCGGTGTTGTCGGACCGCACATAGGTCTCACCCACCGAGACCAGCTCAACCGCAGACTGAATGGCCGGAATACCCTTGCGCGCCATCTCGCTGCTTCGGTAGCGAAGCTCAAGCTGTGTGCGATCGCTGGGGATGTTGGGCAGCTTTTCGCCTCCGCGCACAGTGGAGCCATTGGTCCCGCGCATGATTGCGGCGCCCCGGTAGGTGGCCTGCAACAACGTGAGGCTTGCGGCTGAGGACACATGCTTATTCCACCGCCACTGGCCGGCGAGCTCAAGCCCCTTGCGCTCGGTGTCCACGTTCTGCCATGTGGAACCGCTCGTGCTCAAATATTCCGGAACAATGTCGTTTTCCGTCCTTGTGAGAAATGCAGTCGCAGTGATCGACCCTTGATCAGCACGACGCCACTTCCATCCGAACTCAAGTTGCCTGGACTTCGCTGGGTCGAGCCCCGAGAACCGATTGATGGATGTGCCGCTTGGGTCTGGCGTATAGAGCACCTCATTGAGCGTCGGTGTCTCAAAGGATTGCCCGACATTCACGTACAGATTCTGCTCAGGGTCCAGGTGTCGAACGAGACCAATGACGGGGCTAACGCCCGTATAGGTTCTGCTCCCCGAACCATCAAGCGGCGTGGTTTCGCCAAAGTAGCGGTCTTTGACCTGCAGCTTGACCTGCGAGAGTCTCATACCCGTGGTCAGTGAGAACGCCTCGCGGACAAGCCAGTCTGCGCGAACATACGCGCCAACATTGCTTGCCAGATTGTCTTCGTTGCGGGTGTCCCCCGAGCCCATCACACCGCCAGTGTTGGCCCTTGCCCGCCGTTCGTCCGTCACCTGGTCGAATTCGAGTCCGATCGCCACTCGAGCAGGTGTTCCCAATAACGTCGCAGGCGCCTGATAATCCGCACCCAAACCATACTGCAACCGATCGATCAGTATCCAAGTCCCAACAGCTGGATTGTCCAAGTCTCGAGTGGCCCGAGTCACGAGGATGCCATTGGCCAGAGACCCGGACTCATGGACCACACCCGCAATGGACTGAACAAAACTCTTGCCAGTCTTTGAGGTCAGGCTTCCAGCCGCCGCCGCATAAGGGGCGCTGGCGAACTCAGCCGCTGTTCGACTCCCCGGATCCTCTGACTTCTTCTGGTCTAAGGCATTCAGAATGAAGGTGGTCTTGGAGCCCTCGCCCCTCTTTACGAGCTTGGTGTTGATGTGATGCCGTTCGGCTGCGCTGTATTGCCTGAATCCCTCCGAGGACAACGCCCCGTAGTCGAAGACCAGGCCGTAATCGCCGCGCGTCTCCGAATACTGAACAGACGATCGGTAGAGTTCATCGGAACCGGCATAGCCCGTCACGGTGAGCTCGGGCTTCTCGGATGGGTCTCGTGTAAACGCATGAATGACACCGCCGCTGGCATTGCCGTAGAGCGCGGCCAGTGGACCACGCAGCACCTCGATACGCGAGGTCGAGGACGCCGCAAACTGAGATGTCTGGCCCTGGCCATCGGGCAGGCTCTGCGGAAGGCCATCCACCATCAGCCGAACACCGCGAACGCCAAACGGCGCGCGCGACCCGAAACCTCGAATCGAG
>CAZPRT010000036.1:0-1431 GCA_964589205.1 uncultured Bordetella sp.
GGTGTTAAGGGCTCAGACCGATGCGCCGGCAGCCCTCAAGGCATTAAACATGTCCAACTGAAGCGATAAAAGCTCGAGTGCATGCCTGGTCTCACCAGTCTGCCCGAGCATGAGCTCCCGCAACTCTTTGGCATCGTGCTCTAGGCAATGGCACTCGGAGACAGCCCTGGCTGAGAGCGTCCTCGCACCGCCGGCCAAAGCGGCTTGCTCTCCAAAGGTCTGGCCCTCTGTGATTCGGCCGATGACCACAGATGTATCCGGGTCGTATATCTCGACAATGCCATCCACGAGAACAAAGAAGTGGCTGGCCAACTCCCTCTCGTTGAAGATCTCCTGCCCCGCCTTGAACACGACTTCCCTCAAAGACACCCTCCGAAGAAATGTGGGTAGTTCGCGCTGCTACGCGCGATTCCCGAAGATACGGTCATGAAGCACACGCTCCATGGCCAGGCGAGCAATGCCCTGGAGGGTCTTGCCCGCATGGCCGAAAGCCCTCTCGATGTCCACGACCGAAATTTCAACAACTTCCAGGCGGGTTGCAGCCGACGCCTCGAATGAAATCGAGGTCTGCGCAAGCCCCTCTGCAAGACCAATCACCGCTCCAGGACCAACCATCTGAGGGCTCGGCCGACAGTCAAGCCGAATGACGCCCTCCAGGAGGAGGAACGCATGCAAGGGGATATCCTGGGCATTGAACAGCACGGTGCCCGCCTCGATGCTGTGGGACTGGCCTGAAAGGGCCTTCATCAGGTCATTGAACTTCACCTGACTGCTTGATGGGGCCTGCGACCCATGGCCCACCGAGCTGCCTTTACCTGGGTCTTGCACCGACAGTGCAAATGAGAGGGTGTCTGTCATGGCAATGCTGCGCCCAAGACTTGGCAGGCCGTGGCCTACTCCTCGGGCGAGCCCTCCTCAGTCGGAGGAGGGGCCAGCTGCTCCCTGAGAAAGCCAAGAACCTCGATTGGCTGCACGTAGTACAGATCACACTTCAATTCATCGGCCAGCTTGTTGGCAACGGCCTGGCCCAGTTCGATTGCCTTCTTGATGTCAATCTCACCGCGCTCGAACCGCGCACCCACCTGAAACATCTCATCCGCGTAAGGCCGGGGAACCCAAGCCAATACGGGGCCATTGAGTGTCTTAATGGTTTGAAAACAGATTGAGTCATCCGCATCGGGCTTCGGGGGCCGAGCCTCCCCGCCGGCGAGCGCGATCATGCTCTCCTCGGCATAGACCGCAGCCGAGCGAGCGGCCTCGAGGAAAATCTTATCCAGAACTTGGCGACACCTCAATGCCGCACGTATCCGGACGGCTCGGATCTCCCGACTGTCTCCCTCAAGCGAGCGCGCCGCCTCAAAGGCCGACCGGGCACCCGTGATCTCGCTTTTCTCGCCAAAAAGGTTTTCAAGCCAGCCGAACACAGTCACC
>CAZPRT010000036.1:1531-12154 GCA_964589205.1 uncultured Bordetella sp.
CAGCACGTCACTCGTTCGCGTTGGCAATCTTCTCCAATATGTCATTGGCGATGAAATCATCGGCACCGGACCCCGCCAAAGAAATCCACTTGATGCTCGGGTAAGACTTCTTGACCAGGGGCTCGCTCGCCAAGGGGCCCATCCAAGTGATGTCAGCGAAGGCGACACCCTGTGAGGCAAGCTCCTTGGCCAGCAGGGGCACAAAACCCGAGGCAGACACCAGCACAAACCAAGGGGCCTTCACCTCAGGCAGCCTGCCCATCTCCTGGGCAATGGCCGAGTAAACCGGCATGCGAACCACTCGCAAGCCACCCGATATCAGCTTCTGTGCGAAGTCAGTGCGATCTTCGGCCACTGTCAGAACAATGGCCAAGGTTCCCCTCGGCACGCTTTCGATGAGGTCTTGGGCCAGATTCTCGAGGCGTCCCGGCACCTCGGGAGTCATGATGTCCTTGCGCGAGACCTTCGCAACACCAAATCGGCTCAGGACATCGGCAAAGTCGTATGCGGTCTCAATTCCAACTGCTGCAAATTTTAGCTTGTGGCTTCGTTTCTCCAGCGCCTCCAGAACCGACACATTCCGCCCAAGGGCCTCGGCGGCCTGTCGGCTTGTCGCAACCACAACAACCTCTCGCTTGTCACCCGGCTCGTCCCAGTCGTTGAGTTCTCGCACCAGCTTGACCTGAAGCGCCTCGGGTGAGGGCTTGTAGATCTGACTGGGAGCGTCGTAAACATCGACCCAGTACTTCTTGGCAGACGCCGAGAGATCTTTAAATAGAGGGTTCTCTCGCTCCGACCAGTGGGGTACGGTGACCAATAGATTGCCGACGATTAACAAAGTCTTCTCCAGGAGTGGGCGCGAGCCTTAGTATAAAACCAGACAATTTCAACGCCTTGGTCCCAACCCCTCGGCCGCCCATGGAAAGAGCATCTGGCGCGCAAATGCGTCGTGCCCTTGCTCGGCCCACTTAATGTTCACTTAATTCTTGACGCCGACACTGGGCCTCATCGAAGAACAGGGGCATGTCGCCATGGCCGTGAGCAGCAGATCCGATTCATTGAGAAAGGCAGATCCGTCCAGTTGGACATTCTCTTGGATTGACGAGTCTCACCCGGACCGCAGCGCAGTCGAGGCCTTCATCCGGTCCGTCTTCCAATGCCGATACGGCGCCGCGGTGGGTTACTTCAGTGAAACGCTCATCGGCTGCCAAGACGCGGACGGTTCATGGGTTGCAGCCATGGGATTTTCACCGTTGCATCATCGTGCGGCCTACCTTGAACACTATCTGCCATGTCCCATTGAGCAGGTGGTCTCAGAGAGGTGCAACAACGGAGAGGCCGGCTTTCGAGTGGCCCGCTGGGAGATCGTCGAAGTCGGCAATTTGGCAGCCCTTCACCCTGGTTCTGCCCGATTTCTGATTCGGAAGATGACCGAGTATTTGTTCAAACGGCACTTTCGGTGGGTGGTCTTCACCGCCACCAGTGAACTGCTCAATGCCTTTCGGCGCCTCGAATACGCACCCGTCGAACTGGCGGAGGCCCGTCGAGAGCGCCTTCCCATGCAAGGGACGAACTGGGGCAGTTATTACGAAACGCGACCCCGTGTCATGTGCGGAGATGCCGTCGCTGCTCACCAGCGGATGAGTCATGGGCTCACATAATCTCGCAAGCCTTGAGCCTCAGATTCAACGCTGGGTGCGCCAACTGCGCTTGGTCAATCCAGGCCGACAGGCTGTGGCGCTTTATGCTGACAACTCTGTTGAGTGGCTGGCCATTGACTTGGCCTGTCAGCGGGCCAGGATGGATCTCATTCCCATTCCAACCTTCTTCACAGACCAGCAGGTGCATCGACTGCTCTCGACGCACCCCACGGCCGGAGTACTCACAACGGCCGCGCTGAGCCAGCGCCTCGAGTTCGACGGTGGCCGACGCATGCCCTGCCATCAGGAGGGCTGGGTCTGGCAAATCCTCGAATCTCCAGAGATTACCCCTGCTGGAGAGGGGCGGAAGGTCACATTTACCTCCGGCAGCACCGCTGAGCCAAAGCCCATCGTCTTATCGTCCAGCACCCAATGGCAAACCGCAGTGGCCCTGCGCGCCGTGCGACAAGAACTTGCACTTCACCGCCACCTCTGCATGCTTCCGCTGCCGGTCTTGCTCGAGAATGTCGCAGGGGCCTACGCCTGCCTGCTCTCTGGCGGCGAGGTCATGATCCCCGCCTCAGACGAGGTTGGTCTGACAGGCTCATCCGGCTTCGATGGGGACAAGGCCTGGCATCTTCTGGATTGCAGCGGTGCGGACAGCATCATCCTACTGCCGCAGATGTTATCAATCATGATCGAGAAGGCTCGTCGTGCGCCCCCACTCAAAAACCTTCGCCTGATCGCAGTGGGTGGGGCCCGTGTGCTGGAGGAAACCGTCCTGGAGGCGCGTGGCATCGGTCTGCCGGTCTACCAAGGTTACGGCCTGTCCGAGGCCTGCTCTGTGGTCAGTCTGAACACACCGACAGCAGATCGCCCAAAAAGTGTCGGCCGACCCTTAGACCACGTGTCCATTCGCATCGCTGGGGATGGTGAGATCCTGGTGACGCCCCGACGAAGGGATACCAGCAATGCTGATGATGTCTCGGAGATTCACACAGGAGATCTGGGCCACCTGGATGCCGACGGCTTCCTCTACATAGACGGTCGAAAAAAGAACCTGATCATCACAAGCTTTGGCCGCAACATCTCCCCAGAGTGGCCCGAATCACTGCTGGAACGCGAGGCAGTGGTTGGCCAGTGCCTGGTGTTCGGCGACAACCAGTCCAGCCTGAGCGCACTGTTGGTGCCTTCCAATGTCGGAGTAGGCGACCGCGACCTCGCGGCAGCAGTCGGCCGCGTCAATGCCCAGCTCCCCGACTATGCACAGATCACCAGCTGGCAGCGCGCATCACAGGCCTTTACCCCGCTCAACGGACTGGCCACACCCAATGGCAGACCCAGACGAGCCGCCATCCTTCAATCCATCAGAGAGGAGATGCACCATGAAGTCCTTCTTCCACACCCTTGAGCAGGAAACGCATGTCGACCGCGAGAGACTGTTGAGCGCTCCGCTTGTGCAGCGCGCACTCAGTGGTCAGTTAAAAGCTTCGCATTACCTCGCCTTTCTCGGGCAGGCCTACCACCATGTTCGCCACACAGCACCACTGCTCATGGCCCTGGGTGCGCGCATCAGCCAGTCACACCCGTGGCTGATGTCTGCAGTGGCGGAGTACATCGAGGAAGAGATCGGACATGAGCAGTGGATTCTCAACGACATTGCCGCAGCCGGCGGGGACCCACTGCTTGCCGCAGAAACCAGGCCCGCCTTGGCGACCGAGTCCATGGTGGCCTATGCCTACTACCTGATCGACCGAGACAACCCCATGGGATTTTTTGGAATGGTTCATGTGCTCGAGGGAACGAGCGTCAAGGTGGCCTCTGCCGCCGCAGCCCGAATATCGGAGTCCACCGGGCTGCCAAAGGAAGCCTTCTCCTATCTAGAGTCGCATGGAGCCCTCGACCTCGAGCATGTTGGCCATTTCGAGGCCCTGGTGAACTCACTGCGCCGAGAGGAAGACCGCCAGGCGGTCCTTCGCGGCGCCAAGCACTTCTACGCGCTCTACCGGGCCGTGTTTGATTCGGTCCTGGCGCCTGAGGAGACACGTCTTGCAGCCTAAGCAACTGCAGAACGCCACCGTGCTCATCACCGGAGCCTCCAAAGGAATTGGACGCGCCATTGCGCAGCAACTGTCTGGCCGATGTCGCCAGCTCATTGCCGTGGGTCGAGATCCCGAAGGCCTCTCCTCCCTGTCGGCTGACAGCAACAGAAAAAACATCCGAACGGTTCGGGGAGACATCTGCGACGCCAACACCCGAGAAGCCATTCTGTGCGAGGTCCATAAAACGGGTGGACTCGACATCTTGATCAACAATGCCGGAAGCAGCCTGTTCAGGACGCTTCCAGAACAGACAGAGCAAGACATTCGGGCGCTGATGGAGACAAATCTCATTGCACCCATCCTGCTCACACAGGTGCTTCTAACGGAGCTGTCTAAACGGCCGTCGGCCGAAATTATTCAGGTCGGGTCGACATTCTCGCAGCTGGGACACCCAGGCTATGCCACCTACTGTGCGAGCAAGGCGGGGCTTCGCCTTTTCTCGCAGGCCCTGGATCGTGAACTCGCAGACAGCAATGTCCGCGTGAGAACCTTTTCTCCGCGTGCCACCCAAACGGGTATGAACTCGAATGCTGCGGTGGCCTTCATGGAGACTGCTGGGCAGAAGCTGGACTCACCAGAAACCGTCGCGCAGTTGTTCTGTCAGTTTCTGGAATCCAACCGGCAGGAGTACCAAGTTGGGCAGCCAGAGCGTTTCTTTGTCTGGCTGAACCAGGCGTTTCCTGATGTTGTGCGCGGCGCTCTTGCTCAGAAACTTGCCGCCATGCGTCAGCGGCTCGGTGAAGGCTTACAGTAAGGCATGCGCATTTTAATGGTCGAAGACGACCGACTGATTTCTTCCGGGCTTGCCCTGGCCCTCAAACGGGCCGGCCATGATGTCCAGCCGGTCGAGACGGCCAGGGCGGCCCAAGATGCCATTGGATCGCACGCCTTTGACTTGGTGATCCTCGACATTGGTCTACCAGATGGGTCTGGGCTGGATGTGCTGCAGGCGGCCAGGTCTTGCGGACGGGGCCTCTTTGTCATGATCGTGTCTGCGAGGGACGCCATTGCCGATCGCATTCAGGGGCTGAATCTGGGCGCAGACGATTACATCACCAAGCCATTTGAACTCAGTGAGTTACTTGCCCGCGTGCAGGCTTTCTCCAGGAGGCTGAGCGACACAGGGCATGGAAACCAGCCCCTCGTTTTTGGAGAACTTCAAGTCAATGTCGAGCAGGCTCGGGTGACCTGGTCGGGAGAGATTGTTGAACTCACCAAGAAGGAGTGGCTGCTGTTGCGTGTTCTGCTCGAGAGCCCCCAACGGGTCTTCACCCGTGAACAACTTGCCACGACCCTGTATGGCTGGGGCGAGGAGGCGGACAGCAACACCATTGATGTTCATGTGCATCACATTCGTCGCAAGACTGCTCCGAAAATCATTAAAACAATGCGCGGCCTCGGTTATCGGCTCGGGCTCGACCAATGATTCGTCGCCCGAAATCAATTCGCACTTGGCTGCTTTATGGGCTGGCAAGTGTGCTTTTTGTCGCTTTTATTGTCATTGGCTGGTTCGCCTACTTGGTCAGTTCGCATGAAGCCGAGGAGGTTTTCGATGCCCAACTCGCCACGTCCGCCCGCATGCTCGCCGCACTGTCTCAAGACCGCAACCTCCTCGATGCAACCCAGGAGACACTGATCATAGACCTCCCCCCTGGCCTGTCCGACCAGGAGGATGACGCGTCCTCACCGGGAGGGCACCCCTATGAGAACAAGCTCGCCTTCCAGGTCTGGAACACGCAGGGAGTCCTGCTGGCAAGATCCAGGAACGCACCTGCGACTCAGTTAGGCCCGGCCGAAGCGGGCTTTCACAATACCGAGGCGGGAGGTCAGCGATGGCATACCTTTGTTCTCGTCACCGAAGCCGTTCGGATTCACACTGCGGAGCGGGCAGACATTCGAGGTGAAATCTCTGCCGACATCGTCACAGCCATCATGGTGCCACTGGCCATGGGTGGGCTCCTTTTGATGATTGTGGTTAATCTGTTGGCCCGAAGGGCCGTCCGGCCCGTGCTCGGCCTGGCCAACCAGATCTCCAGCCGCAAGGCGCACGACCTCGAGCCCTTCGAGACCCTTGGGCTTCCAAGAGAATTGCGGCCCGTTGTCCAGGAGCTCAACCTCCTGCTCCAACGTGTCAGGGAGTCGATGGGTCGGGAGCAGCGCTTCTTGGACGCCGCTGCCCATGAGTTGCGAACGCCGCTCACGGCCGTACAGCTCCATCTTCAGAATGCAATGAGCACATCAACGCCCTCGGAGCATCAGATGTCCCTTCAGCAAGCCCAAGATGCATGCCGAAGAACGGTTCGCCTGGCCGAGCAGTTATTGGCCTACAGCCGGGTCTCGGCCGCAGGCTTCGAGTCTCGTGCACCGGTAGACCTGGGCGCCACAGCAGAGTCTGTCGCCGGGATGATGGAACCCATCCTGCAGCAGAGAGGGCAGCAGGCGCAATTGCACGTTCAAGACCGGGTCATGATTCCAGGGGTTCGATTCAAGATCGAACAACTCATACAGAACCTATTGGCCAACGCAGCATCCCACGGTGCGGCGTCTACAGTCATTCATATCAGCGTAAGGGGCACCGGAGACCGGGCTGAACTGAGCATTCGCAACGAGGGGCCAACCCTCCCCGAAGCCGACCTCACCAAAGTGTTCATCCCGCACTACCGAGTACAAGGCACAAAGGCAGAGGGAAACGGACTGGGTCTTACGATTGTTCGAGAAATTGTGAGCCAGCACCGAGGTGAGATCTGGCTCGAGAACCAGATCGCCCCGCCCGGTGTCTGTGTGGTGGTTCAACTCCCCCTGAGTTAAAGATCGAGCACCAACTGCGAATCAGCCGTCTTTGAACTGATCTCGCCACGTCGCGTCCCCGTGAGCGGGTCTCGTCTGGTCTTTCGAGACGCGTGTCGTTCCACCACGGCCTGCGTTCCCGCCCTGACGTCGGGCTGATATCGCCGCTCGTAGAGTTGCCGCTTGGCCTCACGCGTCGCGGTGGAGAGGTCCACGATGGGGGGCGGTGTAACGATCGACACATCCGCACCACGGCGGATGAGCAGATCGGCCGGCATGCGCCAAGGCTCGAAGATCCAGGCATCGGGCACATTCCTTAAATGCGGCAGCCAATGGCGAACGAAGCGGCCGTTGGGGTCATGGTCTTGAGCCTGCTTGATGGGGTTATAGACGCGGGTGGTGTTAATGCCCGTGGTGCCCGACTGCATTTGCATCTGGCTCCAGTGGATGCCGGGCTCGTAGTCCAGGAATTGCCGTGCGAGCCAATGGCCCACGGGCCGCCAGTGCAGCCAGAGCGGGTAGGCCGCCACCGAGACTAGCATCGCACGCATGCGAAAATTCAGCCAGCCCGTCTCCCGCAGCATCGCCACGCAGGCATCCACCATGGGCCAGCCGGTTGTCCCTGACTGCAGTGCTTGGAAACGTTCTTCATTGAACTCACTCTCGCGAAGCCCGTCGTAACCGCGGTGCATGTTGCGCCACTCGATCTCTGGCTCGCTCTCGAGTTTCTGAATGAAATGGCAGTGCCAATAGAGCCTGCTCAAGAAGGACCTCAGGCCCGCCTGCCGCCTGGGTTGGTCACTGGCCTCGTTTAACGCGGCCCGAGTCCACTGCACCACCTCCCGCATGCTAATGCAGCCATACGCCAGGAACACCGACAAGCGTGAGCAGGCCTCGGGCGCGAGCAAGGGTGATGAGATGCCGCTCCGATAACGGCTGCTGCGCCGATGCAGAAAATCATGAACCACCGACAGGGCCTGACGTCGGCCACCCCGCTGCCGCTGCGGCGGGTCATGACTGAGACCATCGGGCACATGGAGGACCAGGCCGTGCGGGGGGCATGCCTTCCAGAAACGCAACGGTGATGGTTCTGATCGGCCTGCCGCCATGTGCCGCTCCCAGGCCCTCTGCCAGAGGTCCCGATCCTTCAATCCCCTCACCACACCAAACTGAGGGAACTCATGCCACGTCACCCCATGCGATCGACACCAACGGGCCACTGCACGGTCTCGCTGATATGTGAACGCATTGCCGGTCTCTTCGTGTGAGTAGAGATGCTCGAATCGGTGCAGCTGCCAGATGGACGTGAGCACCTCCAGAATCTCGCCATGAAAAACCTCCACCGCACCCGAGTCCTGCTGAAAGGTCTCGTGCATGTCCTGCAAAGACTCTCGAATGAACGCCAAGTGCTGAAGCGATGCATCTGGCTGCCTCCAGAGGTCGGGCTCCACGACATACATCACCCGGATTGGGCCGCACGCTGATGCGTGGGCCAGCGGCGCATGGTCCTGCCACCGCAGGTCGCGCTTGAGCCACACCAGTTCAAAGCCCACGATCAGCCTTTCGAATCGGTGGCCACTCGGCCTACATGAGCCAGAGCATGAGGCCGGCCATGAGCACCATGCCGGCATCCTCCACGATGGTGACCGTACTCATGGGCAGGTTAAAGACCGTGCCAAGGCAGGCACACTGAATCTGGGTGCGACGGGCCACCGCCTGAATCACACCCACGGCCGAGAATGACATGACCACGATGGTGACCCAATGGGTGAACACCGGATTGAAGTTGGTGAGATAGGCCACCCCAAGGGCGAGCTCAACATAAGGGTAAATGTGCCCCCATCCCAGCCAGCGGGCTGCGAGCAGGTCGTACTGTGCATAGGCTGTTGCAAATGCGCTCACATTGAGCAGCTTGAAGAACGAGAACACCAAAAAGAATCCGGCCATGAAGTAGCGCATGGTCTCCATGGCATCCACCCCCTGTGGGCCATGCAGGCCCACCTGAACCAGCACGCTCGCACCCAGAATGAAGGCCACGATCAGCAGCAGGGGCCGATACACCGCCAAGAAGGATGGGCCGGTCGGTGGCTCCAAACGGGCGGGTGCAGCCACTGGCTTGGGGGCCTGCTCGCCCGCGGGCAGCAGGCGATACGCCCCCGCAGCGGCGACCGCCTGGGCCAAGGCTTTGAAATCAGCCCGCGGTTCGGTCAGCGTGACCTGCATTGGAGCCAGTGATACCGAGACGTCTGCTGCAAATGGCCGCAAGGCAGCATCCAGTTTTTTGACGCAACCACCGCAATGGAGGCCCTCGAGTGAGTAGGTGATCATGCCCACATCATAATCAAGGCAAAGCGCTTAAAGCCTCCCGGAAATACTTGGAAAAAGAGCCACAGAAGGCCCTCGGATCGGGAAGCAGCTCGGGCAGTGCCCGCCAGGCGGGGTTTAGCGCTGCAAGTGCTTGTCGCGTCGTTGGTTCACCAACCCCCGCCGCAGCGAAGCGCGGAATGCCCGCCGGCAGGAGCACATGGAGTTCCTCGAGCCGACCAATGAAGAATGCATCGCAGATCTGAGACATCCTCGTGAGCACAAAGTCCCACCGTTGTTCCGACCACGGCCATGCCGCATGTCCAGGCACGTGAATGACACCCAGGCGAAAGGTCTTTCCAGGCACTCCATCTTCTCCATGTGAGGGGGCCTTGCGCAAGGCCCAGGCATGCACCAGTTCAACATGCGCTGCCCCCGAAACAGGTGCCGGGAGATCCTGCAGCCTCTTGGGTTGGAGCCGATCCAGAATGCGCTGCGGCGGCTGTGAATGAAGAGGTGGCTCTTCCAAGCCTCCCCTCGCCTTGGCCGCAAGCGACTCAAACACCTTCAAGGCGGCTTGATCTTCTCCTTTGGCCAGCAAGTCGAGGGCCTCGTAAGAGGTGTCTAAAGGTGACTTAGGGACATGCCAGCTCGCGGGGGCGAATTTGGCCACGTTCTCCGCATTGAACAGGTAGGGCTTGCTGCTGAAGGTGCCTGCCACCCACTGCCACGACAGGTGATTCGATGCGAGGTCTCCATCGAGCAGGTGACCGATCATCCAGTCTGCACCAGCCCTCCAATGCACGTGCCGGCAATGAACCACATAACTTGCAAGCCACATTCGGGCATGGTTGTGCAGATATCCGCTGGTGTAGAGCACCGCCACGGCCTGATCGATGACCCTCAGGCCGGTCTTGCCCTGACGAATGTCCTCGGGCAGCCTTGGCACATAGGCAACCCCAGGCATGGGTGGGCGAAGGTCCTTCAGGATGGCCTGGCCCTTGTGCCGCCAGACATGGTGGAAGAACGAACGCCAGCCGAACTCCGAGAAGAGTTTGTCCTGCTCGCTGAGCCGCTGCCTGACTCGCACATGAGATACGGCCTCGGCCAACGTCAGATAGCCATGGGTGAAGTAGGGAGAAAGCCCCGTCACCGCGCCCTCGAGATGATTACGGCTCGCGGCATAGCGCCTCACATCGAGCCGATCCAACCGCGCCTGCCAGGCATCGTCCGTGGGTGGGAACTCAGTCGGCATGAGCATCGAGGTTGCTAGACTGCTGAGCAATGAAAAAAGCCCTGGGGGTTTCCCGCCAGGGCCTCTCAAACCTCAACGGCTTTACTTCTTCGGTGCTTCTTTGCACTCTTTCTTGTCTTTGTTCTCAGCCTTTTTGCAGTCAACTTGTTCGGTTTTCTTGTCATCCATTTTGCCGCCGCCATGGCTCATGGCGAAGGCTGGTGCGGAAGCGAGAAACAAGGCTGTGGTCAGCGCAGTCATTACAGATTTCATGGTGTCACCTTTGGTGGATTGGGAAAACATGCGATTGAATTTGCTCGAATACATCAACAAGACGCCCCGAGTGCTTGAGTATGGAAAGATGCAGACAAGGCCGTCAAGCAGTTTCGGAGTGAACGGATGACATCCATGCTGAGAACTCCCTTGCTCGTGCTTACAACCCTCTTGGGCCTGGGGCTGATTCAGCCGCTCTCGGCCCAGACACGAGGCGTTCCGGCCGACAGCAAAGTTCTTCTCACCTTGGATAACCCATCGTCAGCCAACCGCAACGTCGAGC
>CAZPRT010000037.1:0-11413 GCA_964589205.1 uncultured Bordetella sp.
GACCCGGCCTCAGCGGTCCCGGCCTCAGCGGTCCCGGCCTCAGCGGTCCCGTACGCGGCCCTGCCGAGCTGGTTTCGGCAGTTGGTGCTCTGGAGCCTGGCGGCCCTGACCCTCCAGATTTTTCTGGGCATTCAGATTCGGGAGAGCGTCGATCTCATTGCCCGGGCCGCCCAGGATGTGGGCCGAGCCGACTGGATCGATGCAGTGCCTTATATCTTTTATGTGCACCGGTCGTTTTCGTGGGTGGTCCTGGCCCTGGTGGCCTGGCTGGTCTGGGGGGTGATTCGATCGCCTCATGGCCAGGGGCCGCTCGGACGCATGGTCTGGCTGCTCCTGGCATTGGTGGTCTTTGAGATGCTGCTGGGTGGCGCGCTTAACCACCTGGGCTTTCCGCTCGTGGCCCAGCCGATGCACCTTCTGACTGCCCATCTGATTTTTGGCATGCTCTGGTTCTTGTGGTGCGCGCTTGCGCCATCGAAGGCCCCTGCTGCGCCGCTGTCTCAACCCACCTACAGGACATCCCATGTTTGACCGTGCCCAGACCTATACCCACACCGACCCCGCCCTTGCCGCAGCCATTGCGGCCGAGCATGCCCGGCAGGAGGCCCACATTGAGCTGATTGCCTCCGAGAACTATGCGAGTCCGGCGGTCATGGCGGCGCAGGGCTCCCAGCTCACCAACAAGTACGCCGAGGGCTACCCAGGCAAGCGTTACTACGGTGGCTGTGAGCATGTGGATGTGGTGGAGCAGCTGGCCATCGATCGCCTCAAGCAGCTCTACGGCTGCGAGGCCGCCAATGTGCAGCCACACTCTGGGGCGCAGGCCAACACCGCCGTCTTTCTGGCCTTTCTGAACCCAGGCGACACCATCATGGGCCTGTCGCTGGCCGAGGGTGGACACCTCACCCATGGCATGGCGCTCAACATGTCTGGCAAGTGGTTCAAGGTGGTGCCCTATGGCCTGAACGATCGGGAAGAAATCGACTACGACCGCATGGAGGCCCTGGCCCGTGAACACCGGCCCAGGCTGCTGATCGCAGGCGCCTCTGCCTACTCGCTCAAGACCGACTGGGCCCGTTTTGCCAAGGTGGCCAAAGACATTGGCGCCATCTTCATGGTCGACATGGCCCACTACTCCGGCCTGATTGCAGCGGGTGTCTATCCGAGCCCGGTCCCCCACGCCGACGTGGTCACCTCCACCACCCACAAGAGCCTTCGAGGCCCCCGTGGTGGCATCATTCTCATGAAGGCCGAGCACGAGAAGGCCATCAACAGCGCGATCTTTCCTGGTGTGCAGGGTGGGCCGCTCATGCATGTCATTGCGGCCAAGGCCGCTGCCTTTGGCGAGGCACTGGAGCCCTCCTTCAAGGTCTATGGCCAACGCATCATCGACAACGCCCAGGCGCTGGCCGGCGCCCTGGTGGGGCGTGGCCTGCGAATTGTGTCGGGACGCACCGAGAGCCACCTCATGCTGGTGGACCTCCGGGCCAAGCAGGTTACGGGCAAGGCAGCCGAGGCGGCCCTGGGCCGGGCCCACATCACGGTCAACAAGAACGCCATTCCCAACGACCCTGAAAAGCCGATGGTCACCAGCGGCATTCGGCTCGGCACGCCCGCCTGCACGACCCGCGGCTTTGGCACCGAGGAGATGGTGCTGGTGGGCAACCTCATTGCCGATGTGCTCGAGGCGCCCGAGAATGAATCGGCCATTGCCCGTGTGCGCTCCCAGGTGGAAGCGCTGACCGCCCGTTTTCCCGTGTACCGCTGAGCCCCCGGGCCCCTAGCAGATGCGATGCCCGGCCTGCGGCTCAGCCGACACCCAGGTCACGGACACCCGCCTCTCCGAGGATGGCTACGAGATTCGGCGCCGCCGGCGCTGCCTGGCCTGCGACCGCCGGTTCAAGACCATGGAGCGCATCGAGCTCTCCCTGCCCTCGGTGGTCAAGAAGGATGGTTCACGCAGCGATTTTGATGCGAGCAAGCTCAAGGCCAGCATGGGGCTGGCACTGCGCAAACGGCCGGTCTCCATGGATGTGCTCGACCAGGCCGTGCGCATCATCGAGGAGCGCCTGGCGGCCTCTGGGGAGCGCGAGGTCTCGAGCCAGTTCATCGGCGAGCTGGTCATGAAGGAGTTGAGGCGGCTCGACAAGGTCGCCTATGTCCGCTTTGCCTCGGTCTATCGGAGCTTCGAGGACATCGCCGAGTTCGAGGCACTGCTCAAAGAGGTGGGCCCCCGCAAGGGTGGCCGCACTCCCCGCTAGTGTTGGAAGGACGCCCGTCACATGTTTGATGCCGCCGACATGGGTCATATGCAGCAGGCGCTGGCCCTGGCCGAGAAAGGCCTGTGGACCACCACGCCGAATCCGCGGGTGGGCTGTGTGCTCGTGCGCGAGGGTCAGGTGGTTGGAGAGGGGTGGCATGCCAAGGCAGGCGGCCCCCACGCAGAGGTGGTGGCCCTGCAGCAGGCGGCCGAGCGGGCCCGAGGCGCCACGGCCTTCATCACCCTGGAGCCCTGTGCCCACATTGGCCGCACCGGTCCGTGCACAGAAGCCCTGATTCGCGCGGGGGTTGCGATGGTGGTTGTGGCCACGGAAGACCCCAACCCGCGCGTGTCGGGGCGTGGCCTCGCGCGTCTGCGAGAGGCGGGCCTCGGGGTTCGAGTGGGCCTGTTGTCGGAGCAGGCACAGGCCCTCAATGCTGGTTTTTTCAAGCGCATGCGCACGGGCCTGCCCTGGATTCGAATCAAGTCGGCGGCCTCCATCGATGGCCGAACGGCCCTTGCGAACGGCCAGAGCAAGTGGATCACCGATGCAGCCTGTCGGGCCGATGGCCATGCATGGCGTGCTCGGTCGTGTGCGGTGCTCACCGGGGCGGGCACCTTCTTGCAAGACCAGCCCCTGCTCAATGTGCGAGAGGTGCCCACCGATCGGCAGCCCTTGCGGGTGTTGCTCGACGGGCGCTTCATGGCCGACCCAGATGCCCCCTTCTTCCGACTGCCGGGCGCCGTGCTGCTCACGGGTGAGGCCCTGGATGCGCCGGCTGCAGCCGATCGGCTCTCCCGGCTTCGGGCCCGCGGCTGCACGGTGGTGCGCCTGCCCGCCGATGAGGGCAGCACCACAGGCCGTCGCCTGAACCTTCGGGCGGTCTGCGAATGGCTCGCCGAGCAGGGCTGCAATGAGGTGCAGGTGGAGGCCGGGGCCCGGCTGACGGGTGCATTTCTGGCCCATGGCCTGGTGGACGAGTGGCTCCTCTACCAGGCCCCGGTGGTGCTGGGCGAGGGGTTAGGGTTGGCCGAGCCGATGGCGGCACTCGCCCAGCCGGGTGACGCCCCGCGCTGGCAGGTGCACGACCTCACGCGCCTTGGGGACGGCATTCGGCTGGTCATGCGTGCACCGCGCATGCCCGATGACGCCCCGGCATCGCCTTAATCTCGCGCCGACCCACGCAGTCGATACACTGGCGCCATGTTCACGGGAATCGTTCAGGCCATTGGCCGCATTGAAGAGGTTGTGCCGCAGTCGTTGGCCCAGCCTGGCGCGGCACAGCAGGTGTGGTCCGATGCCCAAGGCCTTCGGCTCTTGGTGAGCTGGGGGGGGCTGGATGCCTCCGATGTGAGCGAGGGTGACTCGGTGGCCATCAATGGCGCCTGCATGACAGTGATTCGGCCTGATGAACACGGCTTTGCGGTGGACATCTCTCGGGAGAGCCTCAATCGAACGGTGGGACTGGATGCCCCAGGCCCGGTGAACCTCGAGAAAGCCCTGCGCTGGTCGGACCGGCTCGGCGGTCATCTGGTCTCTGGACATGTGGATGCCGTGGCCACGGTGGTGGCCGTTGAGGCTCGGGATGAGTCGGTGGGCCTCACAGTTCGCGTGCCTGCTGAGCTGAGTGCCTTTGTGACCGAAAAGGGCTCGGTGGCGCTGCATGGGGTCAGCCTCACCATCAACCAGTTGCGCGACCACGATGCGGGCACCGACATCGACATCAACCTCATTCCGCACACATGGCATCACACCACCCTGCGCAGCAGTCAGCCGGGCGATGGCCTCAATCTGGAGGTCGATCCCATGGCCCGACAGATGGCCCGTCTGCTGGAGCGACTGCAGGTTCGACAAACGGGTGGGCAGCGTGTCTGAGCCACTGCAGCCCATTTCCGATCTCATCGCGGCCATCCGGGCGGGCGGCATGGTGGTCCTGGTGGACGACGAGGACCGCGAGAATGAGGGTGATCTGGTCATGGCGGCCGACTGCGTCACGCCCGAGGCCATCAATTTCATGGCCCGGTTCGGCCGTGGCCTGATCTGCCTGACCCTCACGGAGTCCCGCTGCCGCCAGCTCCAACTGCCCATGATGGTCCACGAGAACCGCTCCGCCCATGCCACTGCATTCACAGTGTCGATTGAGGCCGCCCGGGGGGTGACCACCGGCATCAGTGCGGCAGACCGCGCGGCCACCATTCTTGCTGCCGTGGCGCCCGCAGCCAAGCCCGACGACCTCGTGCAGCCGGGCCACATCTTTCCCCTGATGGCCCAGCCCGGCGGCGTGCTGGCCCGCGCCGGCCACACCGAGGCCGGCTGCGACCTCGCCCAGTTGGCAGGCCACTCCCCGGCGGGCGTGATCTGCGAGATCCTGAACGACGACGGCAGCATGGCCCGCCTTCCAGACCTTCGCGCCTTTGCCAAGGCCCATGGCCTGCCTTTGGGCAGCATCGCAGACCTCATTCACCACCGCACTGCCCACGAGAGCCTTGTCGAGCGCGTCTCGGAGGAGCCCGTCCGCATCATGGACACAGACTGGCGCCTGGTGGCCTTTAAAGACCGTGCCATGGGCCAGCCTCACCTGGCCTTGGTCAAGGGTGTGCCTGACCCCACGGGCGTGTGTTTGGCCCGCGTGCATGAACCCTTCACCGTGCTCGACTTCTTCGAGGAGGCGGGCCGCCACAGCTGGCCACTCCAGCAGGCGATCTCGCACCTCGCGGCGCAGCCCGAGCCCGGCGTGCTGGTGCTGCTCAACTGTGCGGCCGGGGCCGACCGGCTCTTCGAACAACTGCAGCACCGTCAGCCCAAGGCCGGCGCGAGTTCGGCCCTTCGCAACTATGGGCTTGGGGCATCCATTCTTCGTGACCTGGATGTTCGCAAGATGATTCTGCTGGCCCAGCCCAGGAAGATGCCCAGCATGGCGGGCTTCGGCCTGGAAGTGCTGGGCTATCGCCAACCCGACTGAAAAAAGAGAGGACGTCTCATGAGCAGTGTTCAACGTGTCGCACCGAGCCTGGAGGCCGAGGGCCTTCGGATGGCCGTGGTCGTCTCTCGCTTCAACCAGGACATCACACGTCGGCTAGAGGCCTCTTGCCTGGCGGCCTTGCAGCAGGCTGGGGTGGCCGAGGACGACATCGTGGTCTTTTCGGTGCCAGGCGCACTGGAGATTCCGCTTGTGCTCGCGCAGCTCGCCGAGACAGGCCAGTTCGATGGCCTGATTGCCTTGGGTGCCGTGGTGCGCGGGGAGACCTACCACTTTGAGGTGGTCTCCAATGAATCTGCCGCGGGCATTGCCCGGGTGTCGCACGACCTGCAGGTGCCGATTGCCAATGGCGTGCTCACCACCGACACCGATGCGCAGGCCCTGGCGCGGGCCGACGAAAAGGGCCGTGACTGCGCCCTGGCGGCCATCGAGATGGCCAATCTCGTGCTCGCCATTGATGAGCAATTCGGTTCGGACGATGACCAGTAGTCAGGCCACGGGTCGCCCACCAGCTGGCGCACGCGGCAGCGGCCGTGGCACGCGCCGGCTCTCGCGACTCTTGGCGGTGCAGGGCATTTATCAGCACCTGTTGGCCGGTGAGCAGGCCGCGGTCATTCAGACCTATCTGGAAGAGTCGGAGGAGCACGCCAGTTGCGATGCCGCCTACTTTCAAGACTGCCTGCATGGCGTGTTGTCTGCCCGTGATGCCCTGACGGCTGCGCTGCTGCCTGCGTTGGATCGGCCCCTGGTACAGGTCTCTCCGGTGGAGCAGGCCATTCTGCTGTTGGGCTGCCACGAACTGCAGCAGCACCCCGAGGTGCCCTACCGGGTGGTCATCAACGAGGCCGTGGAGCTGAGCAAATCACTGGGGGGCAATGAGGGCCACCGGTATGTCAACGGCGTGCTCGACCGTCTGCTCTCGAGCCTTCGCCCGCATGAGTCGCGAGATGCGGCCGGCTGACCGTGGCCGTTGAATTCGACCTCATTCGAGATCACTTTGGCCGACGCGCGGCCGCCTGGCCTGGCCCGGCCTTGGACCATCCACAGGCCCTGGGCATCGGAGACGATGCAGCCTTAATTCGGCCGCTCGCTCCCGAGGAGCAGCTCGTGGTGGCCGTCGACACCATGGTCGAGGGGCGCCATCACCGTGCCGATGTCGACCCGGTCGCCCTGGGCCACAAGCTGCTGGCCGTCAATCTTTCAGACCTCGCGGCCATGGGGGCAACGCCCTTGGGCTTCACCCTCTCGCTGGCCCTTCGGGCCCGCCGACACGATTGGCTCGAGGCCTTCGCCGAGGGCCTCTTTGGCCTTGCGCGCCAGACGGGCTGCAGCCTGGTCGGTGGCGACACCGTCTCCTTGCCGGCCGACGCACCCGAGGTCTACACCGTGTCCATCTACGGCACGGTTCCCTTGGGCACCGCCCTGCGGCGAGATGGGCTGGTGCCTGGCGATCGGCTCTGGGTGTCGGGCAGCCTGGGTGATGCGAGCCTGGCCGTGGCCGAGGGTCGATCGGACCCGGCATTGGACTGGCCCTGCCCTAGGCTCACGCTGGGCTCAGCCCTCCGAGGCCTCGCCCACGCGGCGATCGACCTCTCCGATGGCCTGGCCTCTGAACTGGGGCATTTGGTGGCCGCCTCGTCTGCCCGCGGTGGTGATGCCCTTCAAGCCGCGGTCGACGTCACCGCCTTGACCCACTGCCTGGGCCCCCAGCTGCAGGCCGCTCAGGCGCCTCAATTCAAGGGCCCCATGGACAAGGCGCGCTTTGCTGCCGTCAGTGGCGATGCCTATGAACTTCTCTTTGCTGCGCCACCCAGTGCCGATGCAGCCCTTGCGGCCTTGTCGCTCGAACTGGCCTTGCCCCTGCACTGCATTGGCAAGGTGCTGACCCGAGCCGACGACGGTCCGCCGGTGGTCTGGTTGGATGCCGATGGCCATCCCCTGTGGCCGAAAGACAGTCCCACCCAGGGTTTTGTTCATTTTTCTCAGCCCGACGGGGCGCCTCCACAACGGGGTGGCCATGGCCGATGAGCCGGCGCTTGCGGCGCCCGAGTCGGGTGTCAGGCCAATCGCACCCGGGGAGGTCTTCCTGCGACACCCTGCGCATGTGCTGGCCTTTGGATTTGGGTCGGGCCTCTCGCCCATGGCCCCGGGCACGGCCGGCACCCTCTGGGCCTGGGCCAGCTTTGTGGTCATCGATGCCTTTGTCCCACGCGGGTTTTGGCCCTGGCTGCTCATGGTGGGCCTGGTCGTGGGCATCTGGGCCTGCGAGAAAACGGGTCAAGCCCTGCGCCAACCCGACCACGGTGCGATGGTCTGGGATGAGATCCTGGCCTTCTGGCTGGTGCTGGCCTGTCTGCCGCACCCCGAAGACCCTGAGGTGGCCTGGGTCACCCAGGGCATGCCCATTGGCGTCCTGCAGCTCCTGGCCTTTGGGCTCTTTCGCGGCTTCGACATCTTTAAGCCGCCGCCCATCCGGTGGGTGGACCGACGATGGAAGGGCGGCTGGGGCGTGATGGCCGACGACCTGGTGGCTGCGGCGTTCACGCTCATGGCGGTGGCAGTGCTGCTCCGCATCTGGTGGTGGCTCGCGTGACCACGGCGGAGCCTCCCCTCCAGGCGAACTTCGATGTCTCACCCCGTGAGGCCCTGCTCCTGGGCCTGGCCTTGGGCTGGGCGGCCCAGCGCCGAGGGGCGTCGATTGGCCTTGTGGAGTCGTGCACTGGCGGCCTGGCGGCAAGTTGGGTGACCCGGCTGGCGGGGTCGAGCGCCTGGTTCGAGGCCGGCCTCGTCACCTATTCCAATGCCATGAAGACGCGCCTGGTGGGTGTGCCCACCGAGGCGCTCGCGCATCACGGTGCGGTCAGTGAGGTGGTGGCGCGGGCCATGGCCAGTGGGCTGGTGTCGGTGTTGCAGCCGGCAAGGCCACAGGTCTGTGTGGCAGCCATCACCGGCGTGGCGGGACCGGGTGGCGGCTCTGCCACCAAGCCGGTGGGCACCGTCTGGTTTGGCTGGGCCGGCCAGGGGCAGGGCCAGCAGGCCGAGGTCAGGGCCCAGTGCGTGCAATTTGCGGGCGAACGCATCCGTGTGCAGCGACAATCGGCCTGGTGGGCCCTGGCTGGGCTGACCAGTTGGCTGATGGCCAAGCCAGCCCGGGTGCCCTAGCCTGCAAGACCACTTGAATACTGTCTTTTTATACAGTACTCTTTTCACACCTTCAGCAAAGGACACCGCCATGGACGACCAAGTCACCAAAAACCGCGCCGAAAAAACCAAGGCCCTCGCCGCTGCCATTGCCCAAATTGAAAAGCAGTTCGGCAAGGGCTCGATCATGCGCATGGGCGAGAACGACGTCGCGCCCGACATTCAAACCGTGTCCACCGGCTCCCTCGGGCTCGACATTGCCCTCGGTGTTGGTGGCCTGCCCCGTGGTCGTGTGGTCGAAATCTACGGTCCGGAGTCCTCCGGCAAAACCACCCTCACACTGCAGGTCATCGCCGAGATGCAAAAGCTCGGTGGGGTCTGCGCGTTTGTCGATGCCGAGCATGCCCTCGACACCCAGTACGCGCAAAAGCTCGGCGTGGGCCTCCCCGAACTGCTCATCTCTCAGCCCGACACTGGCGAGCAGGCGCTCGAAATCGTCGATGCCTTGGTCCGCTCCGGCTCGGTCGATCTCATCGTTGTCGACTCCGTCGCGGCACTCACGCCCCGGGCCGAGATCGAGGGCGACATGGGCGATTCCCTCCCCGGCCTGCAGGCACGCCTCATGTCCCAGGCCCTGCGCAAGCTCACTGGCACCATCAGCCGCACCAACACCCTGGTCATCTTCATCAACCAGATCCGCATGAAGATCGGCGTCATGTTTGGCAGCCCCGAGACCACCACGGGTGGCAACGCACTGAAGTTTTATTCCTCCGTGCGGCTCGACATTCGTCGCGTGGGGTCGCTCAAGAAGGGCGATGAGGTCGTGGGTTCCGAGACCAAGGTCAAGGTCGTGAAGAACAAGGTGGCTCCGCCCTTCAAGGCGGCCGGCTTCGACATCCTCTACGGCGAGGGCATCTCTCGCGAGGGTGAAATCCTCGACATCGGCTCCGAACTCAACATCGTCGAGAAGTCAGGCGCCTGGTACAGCTACAACGGCGATCGCATTGGCCAGGGCAAGGAGAATGCCCGTGAGTTCCTCAAGCAGAACGTCCACCTGGCCCACGAGATCGAGAACAAGGTTCGCGCCCACTTTGGCGTGGCACCCAGGGTCGAGTCACCGCCCAAGCTCGAGTTGGCCTCGGACAAAGACGCCAAAGACGTGAAAGAACCCAAAGAGCCGCGTGGCAAGGCGGCCCGCGAGCTCAAAGAGGCCTCCTAAGTCGCTCTTGCGTGGTTGGAGTTGAGGTGGCGGCTGTTCGTAGTCTGAAGTCCAGGGCCATTGCGGCCCTGGCCCGCCGGGAACACAGCCGTCAGCAGCTGTCGCGAAAGCTCGCCCCGCACGCTGAATCCGAAGAGGCCCTCGAGGCCGTGCTCGATGAGCTTGTCGAAAAAGGCTTTCTGTCCGACACACGGTTCGCAGAGGCACTCGTTCGCGTCCGTGGTGAGCGTTACGGTGCGGCACGCCTGGCCATGGAACTGCGAGAGCACGGGGTTCCGCAAGATCGTTCCCAGGAAGCACTTGAGTTCGCAAAGGCCACCGAGCTGGCGCGGGCGCAGCAGGTCTGGGCACGGCGGTTTGGTCTCCCCCCCGACACCCTCGAGGCCCGCGCCAAACAAACCCGTTTCCTCATCAGTCGCGGCTTTGCACCCGACACCCTCCGACGCCTGGAGGCCAACGGCTTTGCGCCCTTCGAGGCCGCGCCACGCACCCATTCCGGTTAGGCCTGCGTGCTAACATCCCCACGTACGTCAGGGGGATCGTCCGAGATGAAAATTCACGAGTATCAAGGCAAAGAGATATTGCGCCGCTTCGGCGTTCCGGTGCCGCGCGGCATCGCCTGCTTCGACACCAACGCTGCGCTGGAAGCCGCAAAAACACTGGGTGGCCCAGTCTGGGTGGTCAAGGCCCAGATTCACGCAGGCGGCCGAGGCAAGGGTGGTGGCGTGAAGGTGGCCAAGTCACTCGATGAGGTGCGCACCCACGCCGAGGCCATCATGGGCATGCAGCTGGTCACGCATCAGACGGGCCCCGGTGGTCAAAAGGTTCGTCGCCTGCTCATCGAAGAGGGCGCCGACATTCAGAAGGAACTCTATGTGGCTGCGGTCACCGACCGCATCAGCCAGCGGGTCTGCCTCATGGGCTCCTCAGAGGGCGGCATGGACATCGAAGAGGTTGCCCACAGCCATCCCGAGAAGATCCACAAGATTTTCATCGACCCGGCCACTGGCCTGCTCGATGCCGACGCCGATGCCTTGGCATCCAAGATTGGCGTGCCGGCCGCCTCTGTGCCGGCGGCCCGCGCAGTGCTCAAGGGCCTCTACCAGGCCTTCTGGGAGACCGATGCGTCCCTGGCTGAAATCAACCCGCTCATCATCACTGGCGATGGCCGCGTGGTGGCCCTCGATGCCAAGTGGAACTTCGACTCCAACGCCCTTTACCGCCATCCCGAGCTCACCGAGATGCGTGACCTCGACGAGGAAGATCCCGCCGAGATTGAGGCCTCGAAGTTCGACCTCGCCTACATTCAGCTCGACGGCAACATTGGGTGTCTGGTGAATGGTGCCGGCCTGGCCATGGCCACCATGGACACCATCAAGCTCTTTGGCGGCGAACCCGCCAACTTCCTCGATGTGGGCGGTGGCGCCACCACCGAGAAGGTCACCGAGGCCTTCAAGATCATGCTCTCCAACCCCAATGTGCAGGCCATCCTCGTGAATATTTTCGGCGGCATCATGCGCTGCGATGTGATCGCCGAGGGCGTGGTCTCTGCCTCCAAGGCGGTGGGCCTCAAGGTGCCGTTGGTGGTCCGCATGAAGGGCACCAACGAAGACCTGGGCAAGAAGATCCTGGCCGAGTCCGGCCTGCCGATCATCTCTGCTGACACCATGGCGCAGGCTGCTGAACGCGTTGTGGCCGCTGCATCCAAGAAGGCTTGAGGGCAAGAACATGTCGATTCTGATCAACAAAGACACCAAGGTCATCACCCAGGGCATCACCGGCAAGACGGGCCAGTTCCACACCCGCATGTGC
>CAZPRT010000038.1:0-11315 GCA_964589205.1 uncultured Bordetella sp.
AGGCCGGCCAGGCCCTCGAGGCCGACCGGATCCCAACGGCTGCCCGCATCAATCTCGATGGCGAGGTCGACCATGGGAATCCCGCGCGCGGGAACGAAGAGCACCTCGACGCCCTGTGCTGTTCGGAATGATTGAATGTTGCTGACGGTTTTCTGGGCGGCCTCGACGCCCACATCAACGGTCTTGACCTCGGCCCGGGCTGGCCCCATCGACATCAACAAGGCCACCGCGGCCAACACCGTGACGGACAAACGAATCTGCATGGGGTCTCTCCTCAATGCCGCAACACGGGGGCTGCAAAGCCCCGACGGCTGGCGGTGTCCAGCGGCTGCGGCAGCAGTTCGATGAGCGTGGACTGGTCGTCCTGGAAGATGGTCTTGGCCACGCGTTGCACATCCTCTGGCGTGATGGCGTCGAGCAGCTGCAGCCAGTCGGTGGCATCGGCCAGGGGCCGGCCCGCAGTGACCAGGCGGCCCACCTCCATCGCCTTTGAGAAGAGCGAGTCTTGCTTGTAGACCTGCGAGGCCTTGGCCTGCCTGCGAATGAGATTGAGCTCGTCCTGAGACACACCTTGGGAGGCGATCTTGGCCAGTTCCGCCTCGACATCGCGAAGCACCTCCTTGACACCGACACCCTTGGCGGGTGTGGCCTCCACCAAGAAAAGTCCTGGTCCTCGAGACACGGCGTCAGCCTGTGTGCCCACGCTCACGGCACGCCGACTCTCGCGCACGAGCCCACGCTGAAGCCGCCCAAAATCGGGATGGTCGAGCAGGGTCGACAAGACCCCCAGCGCCACAACATCCCGGGCCACGGGGTTGTCCGGGGAGACGGGGCCGTCGGCCGGGCCCAGGGTGGGCGCCCGCCAGGCTTTGAAAAAGAAGGCGTTCTCAGCGGGCGCGGAGACCTGCGCCTCACGCGCACCCAACTGCTTGGGCTCGACCACGGCCGAGCGCGTGGGAAGGGTTTTCGGAGACCAATTTTTATAGAGGCGCTCCACCTCGGCCAAGACCGCCTGCGCATCGACATCGCCTGCGACCACCACGGTGGCATTGTTGGGGGCGTACCACTGGTCGTACCAGCCACGGGCATCATCGGGTGTGAGGGCCTTCAAGTCTGCCATCCAGCCAATGATCGGGTGGCGCACCGGCGAGGCCACAAACGCCCGGGACATCAGGGCCTCATAGGCCAGGCCTGACGGACTGTCGTCGGTGCGAAGGCGCCGCTCCTCCATCACCACCAGGATCTCCTTGGCGAACTCCTCGTTGGTGAACTGCAGGTTCTGCATGCGGTCGGCCTCCAGGGCCATGACATCGAAGAGGGCATCGCGATGCACCTGCTGAAAGTAGCCGGTGTACTCCCGAGACGTGAAGGCATTCTCACGCCCCCCCAGGGCGGCCACGCGGCGACTGAACTCACCAGCGGCCAGGGTCTTGGTGCCCTTGAACATCATGTGCTCGAGCACGTGGGCCAGGCCCGTCTTGCCAGGCTGCTCGTCCATGGAGCCCGCCTTGATCCAGACCATGTGCAGGGCAGTGGGTGCGCGACGGTCTTCAAAGACCACCACCCGCAGGCCATTGGCAAGGGTCTGGTCGAGGCTTGGTGTGGACTGCATGCTGCGCGCCGCAGCCGGCAGCATCAGGGTGATCAAGGCGCCTACAATGGCCGCAACGGCTCGTCTGCTTGTTCTCATCTCGAAAAAGACCACTCCATCCATGATTGGGTTCCTCAACACCGGCGGTTTCTCCCGACTCAAGTCGGGCCTCTCCAAGACTCGCGCTGCGCTCGGCCGTCTGATTGGGCGGCCGGTGGTCGACGACGACTGGTTTGAAGAGGTTGAATCAGCCCTGATCATGGCAGATGCGGGGGCGCGCACCAGCCAAGACCTTGTCGCAAGTCTGCGCCAAAGCCTGCGGTCCTCGCCCGTCGACCCCACAGCCAACCCCGAGGCCTTGGCGGATCGGCTCATGGAGCTGCTCGCATCTCGGCTGGCCAGCCTGTCATCGACAAGGCAGCCCGGCCCTGCAGTCGGTCCCCGAGTGCTCATGGTGGTCGGTGTGAACGGTGCGGGAAAGACCACCTCCATCGGCAAGCTGGCCCACCACTTCCAGGCCCAAGGAGAAAAAGTGCTGCTGGCGGCCGGAGACACGTTTCGGGCTGCAGCCCAAGAGCAGCTCCAGGCCTGGGGAAGTCGCAACGGCGTGGACGTCATTGCACAGGCCCAGGGCGACCCTGCGGCGGTGGCCTTCGATGCCATCAAGGCCGGTGAGGCCCGCGGCGCGAGCCTGGTGATGGTCGACACCGCTGGCCGGCTGCCCACCCAACTGCACCTCATGGAGGAACTCAAAAAGGTGAAGCGGGTGATGGGCAAGGCCATGGCCGGCGCGCCCCACGAGACATGGCTGGTCGTCGATGGCGGCACCGGCCAGAACGCCGTGGCACAGACCAAGGCCTTCGATGACGCGCTGGGGCTGACAGGCCTCATGGTCACCAAGCTCGATGGCACGGCCAAGGGCGGCGTGCTGCTGGCCTTGGCCCAGGAGCGGCCCATTCCCGTGCAGTTCGTGGGCGTGGGTGAGGGCATTGAAGACCTGCAGCCGTTTGACCCCAGGGCCTTCGCAGCCGCCTTGGTTCAGTCTTAAGACTGCGGCACGCAGTCCACGAAGTAAGCGCGCTCGCCGTTGCGGTCTTGTTCCACCAGCCCGTGGATGTCCGCCTCAAAGCCCGGGAAGGCGGCATTGAACTCACGCGCAAACTGCAAGTAACGCACGATGGTTCGATTGAAGCGCTCTCCTGGAATGAGCAATGGAATGCCTGGCGGATAAGGCGTGAGCAGGCTCGTCGTGATGCGACCCTCGAGGTCATCGATGGGCACGCGCTCGGTCTTGCGATGGGCCACCGATGCAAAGGCATCTGCGGGCTTCATGGCGGGCTCCATGTTGGAGGTGTACATCTCGGTGGTGAGCCGGGCGATGTCGTAAGACTTGTAGGTGTCGTGTAGCTGCTGGCAGAGGTCGCGAAGGCCCACGCGTTCGTACTTGGGCTGGGCCGCACAGAACTCGGGGATCACTCGCCACATGGGCTGGTTCTTGTCGTAGTCGTCTTTGAACTGCTGAAGGGCGGTGAGCAGCGTGTTCCAGCGCCCCTTGGTGATGCCAATCGTGAACATGATGAAGAACGAGTAGAGGCCTGTCTTCTCAACAATCACGCCGTGTTCGGCCAGGTACTTGGTGACGACCGAGGCCGGAATGCCCTGGGCATCGAACTCGCCCTTGATGTTCAGGCCTGGCGTGACGATGGTGGCCTTGATCGGGTCGAGCATGTTGAAGCCCGGCACGAGGTTCTCAAAGCCGTGCCATTCATCGTTGGGCTTGAGCTCCCACTGCTCGCGGTGTGCCATGCCATCGCTGTCGGCCTGGAACTCGGCCGGGCCCCAGACCTTGAACCACCAGTCCTTGTCACCGAACTCGTCCTCGACCTTGCGCATGGCCCGTCGAAAGTCCAGGGCTTCGACGATGCTCTCCTCAACCAGGGCGGTTCCGCCCGGGGGCTCCATCATGGCCGCCGCCACATCCAGCGAGGCAATGATGGCGTACTGCGGGCTGGTGGAGGTGTGCATCAGGTAGGCCTCGTTGAAGAGGTCTCGGTCGAGCTGCCGCGTGTCGGATTCCTGCACCAGAATTTGCGAAGCCTGGGAGAGGCCCGCCAGCAGTTTGTGGGTCGACTGGGTCGAGAAGATCATCGGGTCATGCGGACGGGGGCGGTCCTTGCCGATCGCATGCATGTCTCTGTAAAAGTCGTGAAAGGCCGCATGCGGCAGCCAGGCCTCATCGAAATGCAGGGTGTCAATGGTGTTGCCGAGCACGTCCTTGAGCATCTCCACGTTGTAGAGCACACCGTCGTACGTGCTCTGCGTGATGGTGAGGATGCGTGGCTTGGGCTGCCCGTTGGCCTTGGCCTTGGCCCAGGCCTCCTTGGCAAATGGGTTGCTCTGGATCTTCGCCTCGATGGCTGCAGGCTCGAACTCACTGAGCGGAATGGGGCCGATGATGCCCAAGTGATTGCGGGTGGGCATGAGGAAGACTGGGATGGCGCCCGTCATCGTGATGGCATGCAGCACACTCTTGTGGCAGTTGCGGTCCACCACCACGATGTCGCCCGGGGCGACGGCCGCATGCCAGACGATCTTGTTGGATGTCGAGGTGCCGTTGGTCACAAAGAAGCAGTGGTCTGCGCTGAAGATGCGGGCTGCGTTTTTTTCAGACTCGGCCACCGGCCCCGTGTGGTCGAGCAGCTGGCCGAGCTCGTCGACGGCATTGCAGACATCGGCCCGCAGCATGTTCTCGCCAAAGAACTGGTGGAACATTTGGCCCACAGGCGCCTTGAGAAAGGCCACGCCGCCAGAGTGCCCGGGGCAGTGCCAAGAATAGGAACCGTCCTGCGCGTAGTGCAGCAGGGCTCGAAAGAATGGGGGCGCGAGGGAATCGAGATAAGACTTGGCCTCGCGAATGATGTGCCGGGCCACGAACTCAGGCGTGTCCTCAAACATGTGAATGAAGCCATGCAGTTCGCGCAGCACATCGTTGGGAATGTGGCGCGAGGTTCTCGTCTCCCCGTAGAGGTAGATGGGAATCTCGGCATTGCGGAATCGAATCTCACTCACGAAGGCCCGCAGGCTGCGAAGGGCATGGGTGACCTCTTCTTTGCTGCCGGCACCAAACTCCTCGTCATCAATGGACAGCACAAAGGCTGAGGCCCGCGACTGTTGCTGCGCAAACTGGGCGAGGTCACCGTAGCTGGTGACACCCAGGACCTCCATGCCCTCTTTTTCCAGGGCATCGGCCAGCGCACGAATGCCCAGTCCAGAGGTGTTCTCGGAGCGAAAGTCCTCGTCGATGATGACGATGGGGAAACGAAACTTCATGGTGGGGACCTTTCCACAGACGGTGGCTGATCTTAGGGCAAAACTGAGGGCCTCATGAGACTAGCACTCTCATATGTCGAGTGCTAAAATGGCGTCAACCCAGGGGGAGACAAGACACATGACCCATTCCGCTCTGACCGTCCTGCCACTGAGTCCAGGTGCCAACCTGGAGGCCTACCTGCGCACCGTGCAGACGATGCCCCTGCTCACGGCCCAGCGCGAGCAAGAACTGGCCCTGCGCTTTCGCACCCTTCAAGACCTCGAGGCCGCCCGTGAGCTGGTGCTCTCACACCTTCGCCTCGTGGTGGCCGTGTCCCGACAGTACCTCGGCTATGGGCTGCCCCATGCGGACCTCATTCAGGAAGGAAACCTGGGCCTCATGAAGGCCGTTCGCCGCTTTGATCCAACCCGGGGCGTTCGGCTGGTCTCCTTTGCCCTGCATTGGATCAAGGCCGAGATCCACGAGTACATTCTGCGCAACTGGCAAATGGTGAAGGTGGCCACCACCAAGGCCCAGCGCAAGCTTTTCTTCAACCTCCGCTCACTCAAGCGCAGTCTGGGTGCCAATGCGGGCGTCACGCCCGAGCAGGCCCAGGAGATTGCCCAGACCCTGCAGGTGGCCCCCGAAGAGGTGCTGGAGATGGATCAGCGGCTCAATGGCGGCGACACCCCCCTGGAGGGTCTGGTGGTCGATGGCGAGGAGCGCAGCGGCCCCATTGCCACACTCGCCGCCGAGCGCGCCGACCCCTCTGAAATCGTGGCCGAGGCCCAAGAGGAGGCGCTCGGGCGCGCCCGCGTGGCCGCGGCACTGTCCACCCTGGATGACCGCAGCCGCGACATTCTGGTGGCGCGGTGGCTTCACGACGAGGACGACAAGCCCGCCACGCTGCACGAGCTCGCCAATGCCCACGGCATTTCTGCCGAGCGAGTTCGTCAGATCGAGGCCGCAGCAATGAAAAAGCTTAAGCTGGCACTCACTTAAGATTTTCTGAAGGCTGGTCGCATAAGGGTTATCCTTGTGCGATGCAGACAGCCGTCTATCCAGGGACATTCGACCCCTTCACCCGTGGCCACGAGGATTTGGTGCGCCGCGGTGCCAAGCTCTTCGACCGCCTGGTGGTGGGGGTGGCCGACAGCCGCTCCAAGCACCCGTTCTTTACCCTGAGCGAGCGCTGTGAGATTGCCCAGGAAATTCTGAGCCACTACCCCAATGTCGAAGTGCGCTCTTTCGAGGGCCTGCTGAAGGACTTCGTCCGTGAGCTCGATGCCAACGTGATCATCCGGGGACTACGGGCTGTGTCCGATTTTGAGTATGAGTTTCAGATGGCCGGCATGAACCGGTACCTCATGCCCGACGTCGAGACCATGTTCCTCACGCCCTCAGACCAGTACCAGTTCATCTCTGGCTCCATCGTTCGAGAAATCGCCACCCTGGGTGGCGATGTGAGCAAGTTTGTGTTCCCCTCGGTCGAAGCCTGGCTCACCAAGAAACTACGGGATCAGAGCAGCACCAAGTAATGGTCGGCCAAGAGGGCTCCAAAGAGCCAGGCCAAATAAGCAATGGAATACTTAAAGGTCTTGCGGGCCAGGGCCTCGCTGTAGGCCTGATAGAGCTGCCAGGCCAGCGCCAGGAAGCGCAGGCCCAGTCCGAGGGCTGCCACCAGGTAGAGCCAGCCCGAGAGGCCCATGGCCGTGGGCAACAGGCTCACCGCCAGCAACAACACCGTGTAGAGCAGGATGTGCAGCCGCGTGTACTTCGGGCCGTGCGTGACGGGCAGCATGGGCAGGCCCGAACGTGCGTAGTCATCGGTGCGGTAGAGGGCCAGCGCCCAGAAATGGGGCGGGGTCCAGACAAAGATGATGAGAAAAAGAATCCATGCCTCGGGCGGTGTCTCCCCCGTGACTGCGGCCCAGCCAAGCACGGGTGGCATGGCGCCAGAGGCGCCACCAATCACGATGTTCTGTGGTGTGAGTGGCTTGAGAAGGAGCGTGTAGATGATGGCGTAGCCCACGAAGGTGGCGAGCGTGAGCCAGGCCGTCAGCGCGTTCACAAACACGAAGAGGATGTAGAGGCCCAGGCCGCCCAGGAGCCCAGAGAAGATCAAGGTCTGGGACACCGTGAGGGTTCCAGAGGGCAGCGGCCGCCAGGCCGTGCGCGCCATCTTGGCATCGATGTGCGACTCCACGAGGCAGTTGATCGCCGCGGCGGCAAAGGCCACAAAGGTGATGCCGGCGGTGCCCGCGATCAACGGCTGCCACGGCACCATGCCTGGCACCGAGAGGAACATGCCAATCACCGCGCAGAAACTGATGAGCAGATTGACGCGCGGCTTGGTGAGCGCCAGGTACTGTCGGCTCAGCGCGGCGAGGGACAGTGGCGAGGCGGCGGTGGAGGAGGACATGGGTTTAGCCGATCCGGGATGCTTTGAGCAACTTCATGAGATCAGACCTGATTTTCGCAGGATCGGGATCGGCTGGGAACCTCATCATGAGGTTGCCCAGTGGATCGACCAGCCAGAGGTGCGAGCCCACACCCGTGGAGCCCTCCGGCAGCGGCCATGCCTCGAGGGCGGTGGCATCGGCACGTAAGACCCAGGTGCCGAGGTGTTCTTCGGGCACGGCCACCTGGAACTTCTCGGCATTGGGCGCCGTGGGGATGATCCAGAGGCGCTCCACCCGATCTCGCTCTCGTCCGGTGGCCAAACGGACCTGGCGGCTCATCCAGAGCTGCGACTCACAGACCTCACCGCAGGAGGCCGGCCCCACACGAATCAACAGCCAGCGGCCTCGGAAGTCCTGGAGGCTGGCCAACTGCTGACGCGGGTCGTCCTTGGGCAGGGCTGCCAAGACATCCACAAAGCCGGACTCACCTGGGGCGCGCACCAGGGTGGTCACGGGCAGGCTGCCGACTGGCCGTTGCGGCTCGACGAGGTCGCCGTGGTTGGTGCGGCCTTCGGGCCTCACGCCGTAGTACAAGAAATAAGAAGCCACCACGGGAGCCAGACAGACAGCCACCACCATCCAAAACATGGTCATGGAGCGGCGGGGCGGGGCGGTGCGGGCGGCGGTCACGGGTTCTATCCGGTCGGGCGGTGCAAGACAGGGATGCATCGGCGGCGCGACGAAGGCGCCAGGCAAACACCAAGGCCACCAGAGACATCAGCCACCACTGCAGTGCATAGCCTTCGTGCTTGGCGATGTCTTCGCGATCGGGGGTGGGAATGCGGCGCAGGAGGCCGTCGCCTGTGTCCGAAGTCTGCCAGAAGATGACGGGCCAAGTCCGCGCGGCCGCCCCGGTTTTGTCGGTTCCAAGCCAATCCTGGGCGGCAGCCGGCTCGAAGTTCTGCCAGAGCGCGCCAGAGCGCAGGTCGGCGGCGTTCGACCTCAATTCGAGGCGACGCATGAGGCTCGCCATGGCCACCCCCTCGAGCTGAACGGGGCCGATCTTTGGATCCGGGCGATGCAATTCGCCCGCCTCGAAGGCGCTGCGTCGGGGGTCGGCTTCACCGGGTGCCTTTGGCGCCCAGCCCCGGTTGACCCAGGCGAGGCTGCCGTCTTGCAGAACCAGTGGCGTGAGCACGTGCACACCCGGCGCACCGTCATGGGCACGGTTGTCGAGGTAGAGGGTCTTGTCATCCCGCCATCGGCCCACCAGCGTGGCCACTCGACGATCAAGGTCTTGCGAGGCGGCCTCGGCAAAGGTGTCTCTCTCCTGGCCTGGAACAAACGGCCGGGCCGAGGCAGCCCGCGACTCGGCCACACGGGCCGCGAGCGCGGCTTTCTCCAGGCTGCGATCCCACTGCCACAGGCCGAGGCCCAGCGTGAGCAGCGCCAAAGCGAGACACACCCAGCTCGCAGGGCCAAATCCCTGTGGTGCCTTTGTCGCCGTGATTCCCATTAAGATGGAACTCCATGTCTAAACTCTTCATCGCCCTGGCCTTCTTGGGCATCATCGGAAGCTTGGGCTCCGCGCTCTTCTACCTGATGCGTGACAAAGGACAGAGCAACAAGACCGTCAAGGCCCTGGCCATTCGAGTCGGCCTGTCCATCGCACTCTTCCTTTGCATCCTGATCAGCCATCAGCTTGGCTGGATCGAGGCCTCCCAGCACCGGTTCTGATGAAAAAGGCCACCGGGGGGTGGCCTTCTCTTGGCTCGATCCGAGACCGACAGGCAGGTGTCCCGCCCAGCCGGAGTTACATCCAGTAGACCACCACGTAGAGGCCGAGCCAGACCACGTCCACGAAGTGCCAGTACCAGGCGGCACCCTCAAAGGCGAAGTGGCTCTCTGGTTTGAAATGGCCTTTGAGCACCCGGAACCAGATGACCATCAGCATGATCGCGCCGATCGTCACATGAAAGCCGTGAAAGCCTGTGAGCAGGTAGAAGGTCGATCCGAAAATGCCAGACGAGAGCTTGAGGTTCAGGTCAGAGTAGGCATGCATATATTCATAGGCCTGAAAGCCCATGAAGATGGCGCCGAGGAGCACCGTCGCGCCAAGCCAGACCAAGACCTTCTCGCGGTGGTTTTCACGAAGGGCATGGTGGGCGATGGTGAGGGTCACGCCAGAGGCCAGCAACAAGGCCGTGTTGATGGTCGGGATCCAGAAGGGGCCCATGGTCTGGAAGGCCTCGACCACGCCGGCTGGGCCAGCGTTTGGCCACTGTGCCGCGAAGTCGGGCCAGAGAAAGGCCTTGTGGTCGAGGTCGCCGAGCCAAGGCATGGTGATGACGCGTGCATAAAAAAGGGCTCCAAAGAAGCCGGCGAAGAACATGACCTCACTGAAGATGAACCAGCCCATGCTCCAGCGAAAGCTGGCGTCGACTCGGTGGTTGTACTGACCGGTTTCAGACTCGTGAATGACATTGGCAAACCAGCCCACAAACATGTAGATGAGAATGGCAAAACCAAGGGCAAGGCTGTAGCTGCCGTAGGACGCCTCGTTGATGAGACCGGAGAGGCCCACCATGAAGAAGAACATCGCAATCGAGCCCACCAGCGGCCACTTGCTGGGCTCTGGCACAAAGTAATACGGGGTGGCCCCGTGGGTTGCTGCACTCATGACTGACTCCTTTTCATCTCATCTCATCCGCTGGTGATGACGCGCACCAGTATCACCAAGCCCAATACAAAGATCAAACCGGCCAGCAGACCCACCAGCACCACGTGCACGGGGTTCAGACTGGCCATGTCGGCATCGTGGGCTGAGCCCTTCCGAACGCCAAAGAAGGACCAGAGCACAGCACCCAGGGTCTGACGAAAACTACCGCGACGCTGGGTCGCCACCTTAAGATCGTCGAGAGAGGCCAACTCAGCGCACCACGGTGGACAACGACGCCTGCGCCGAAGGGACGCCCACCTCAAAGAAGGTGTAGCTCAGGGTGATGTTCCGAATGCCATCAGGCAACTCCGGAGCGACGACAAAGACCACCGGAAACTCACGCGTCTCACCGGCCTTCAGCACTTGCTGCTCGAAGCAAAAGCACTCGAGCTTCTTGAAGTGCGCCGCCGACTGTTTGGGGGCATAGCTGGGGATGGCCTGGCCGGAGATGTCTCTGGGCTCGTGGTTCTTGATCTCGTAGATCACGGTGACCAGTTCTCCCGGGTGCACCTCGACCACATTGTTGCGCGGCTTGAAGGTCCAGGTGCCGTGAGAATTGGCGTCGAACTCCACGGAGACCTTGCGGCTGTAATCGACCTGGGTGTTCTCGGCGAAGCGCTTGGCTTCGGCGTAGTCGAGTTTCTCTTTGGAGCTCAGGATGTTGATGCCGGTGATCTCGCAGATCTTTTCATAGAACGGCACCAGTGCGAAACCAAAGGCAAACATCAGAACCGTCACCATGAGCAGCTTGCCCATCATGCGGGTGTTGTCAGGTCGGTGTGCTTGCATCGCGCTCAGTGTGTCGGAAAGAAGATGAACTTCAGGACGATCCCGACGAAAAATGCGCCGGCCACTGACAACAGAATCAGGGCCAAGCGCAGGTTCGCGAGCTGACGGTTTGACGGCATTGCTGGCCTGCCGCTCACTTCACCACAGGGGGTGTCTCAAAGGTGTGGAACGGTGCAGGCGAGGGCACGCTCCACTCCAGTCCACCCGAGGCACCCCAGGGGTTGTCGGCTGCCTTGGGGCCGCCCTTAATGCACTTGATCACGACATAGAGCAGCAGGAGTTGGGCCAGGCCGAAACCGAGGGCACCCACCGAGGCCAACGCATTGAAGTCGGCGAACTGCATGGGGTAATCGGCATACCGGCGCGGCATGCCGGCCAGCCCCAGGAAGTGCATGGGGAAGAAGGTGATGTTGAAGAAAATCATGGAAAGCCAGAAATGCGTCTTGCCGAGGGTCTCGTCGTACATGTGGCCGGTCCACTTGGGCAGCCAGTAGTAGACACCGG
>CAZPRT010000039.1:0-11124 GCA_964589205.1 uncultured Bordetella sp.
GCCCCAGTCGAGGGTCTCGAGGTAGTCCCGCACGAACTGCTTGTCGAAGCTTGGCGGGCTGATGCCTTCCCGGTATTGATCGACCGGCCAGAACCGGGAGGAGTCGGCGGTGAGCACCTCATCCATGAGGTGCAGCACACCGTGTTCATCGAGCCCGAATTCGAACTTGGTATCGGCCACGATGATGCCCTGCTCCAAGGCGTAGGCTGCGGCCTCGTTGTAGAGGGCCAGGCTGATGCGACGAATCTCGTGGGCATGCTTCTCGCCAATGCTTGCCACGACCTGCTCAAACGAGATGTTCTCGTCGTGTGCGCCCGCCTCGGCCTTGTGGGCCGGCGTGAAGATCGGCTCGGGCAGTCGCGCGGCCATCGAGAGCCCCTTGGGCAATGCAATGCCACAGACCGAGCCCGTGGCCTGGTAATCCTTCCAGCCACCCCCAATGAGGTAGCCACGCACCACGGCCTCGACGGGCAGTGGCTTGAGCCGCTTGGCCACCACGGCCCGGCCCCGCACCTGCTCCACCTCATGTTCCTGCACCACCGTCTCGGGGTCGATGCCCGTGAGGTGGTTGGGCACGATGTGGGCCAGCTTCGCGAACCAGAACTCACTCATGCGGTTGAGCACCACGCCCTTCTCTGGGATGGGCTCGTTCATGACGACATCGAAGGCGGAGAGCCGGTCGGAGGCCACCATGAGCAGCTTGTCCTCGCCCACGGCATAGAGGTCTCGAACCTTTCCTCGGCCCAGCAGGGGCAGCGAGGTCAGGCTGGTCTCGAAGACCGCCGTCATTGAACGATCTGAGCCAACTGGCCCGCCTTGTATCGGGCCGCCATGTCCACCATGCTCACCGCCTTGATCTTGCTGGCCTGACCCGCGCAGCCGAACTGCTCATAACGCGCCTTGCAAATGACCTTGGCCGCCTCGCGGGCCGGCTTGAGGTAGTCGCGCGGATCGAAGTGCGATGGGTTCTGGGCCATGTGGCGACGAATCGCGGCCGTCATGGCCAGACGAATGTCGGTGTCGATGTTGATCTTGCGCACGCCGTGCCCAATGGCCTTTTGAATTTCCTCCACCGGCACACCATAGGTTTCTTTGAGGTCGCCGCCGTGGGCACGGATCTCCTCGAGCAGGTCTTGGGGCACCGAGGACGAGCCATGCATGACCAGGTGGGTATTGGGAATGCGGCGGTTGATCTCTCGAATGCGGTCGATGGCGAGGATGTCACCGGTCGGCTTGCGTGTGAACTTGTAGGCGCCATGGCTCGTGCCGATGGCAATGGCCAAGGCATCGAGCTGGGTCTGACGAACGAAGTCTGCGGCCTGCTCTGGGTCGGTGAGGAGCTGGTCGGCTGTCATGGTGGCATCGGTGCCGTGCCCGTCTTCCTTGTCGCCACGCATGGTCTCCAGTGACCCAAGGCAGCCGAGCTCACCCTCCACCGAGACGCCCTTGGCATGGGCCATGGCCACCACCGTCTTGGTCACCTCCACGTTGTAGTCGTAGCTGGCGATGGTCTTGCCATCGGCCTCGAGCGAGCCGTCCATCATGACGCTGGAAAAGCCAAGGTTCATGGCGCCCTGGCAGACCTCCGGACTCTGGCCGTGGTCTTGGTGCATGACGATGGGCAGGTGTGGATAGCTCTCCACAGCAGCCTCAATGAGGTGCCGCAGGAATGCTTCCCCGGCGTACTTTCGTGCGCCCGCACTGGCCTGCATGATCACCGGGGCATCCACGGCATCGGCCGCCGCCAGAATGGCCTGGACCTGCTCCAGGTTGTTCACATTGAAGGCGGGAATGCCGTAACCGTGCTCGGCGGCGTGGTCGAGCAGCTGCCGCAGGGACACCAAGGCCATCTTCGAACTCCTTTGGGCGAAAGACGCCTATTTTCGCCCAGCTTGGCGGCTTCGCCAAACTAGGAGTCGGCACGCTCCAGCAGGGCTGCAACCGCCGGAAGGGTCTTGCCTTCCAGGAACTCCAGGAAGGCGCCACCGCCCGTGGAGATGTAGTCGATCTGGTTGGCGATGTTGTACTTGGCAATGGCTGCCAGCGTGTCGCCACCGCCGGCAATCGAGAAGGCTGGCGAGTGCGCAATGGCCGAGGCCAGCGTGCGGGTGCCGCCCGAAAACTGCTCGATCTCAAAGACACCCAGGGGGCCATTCCAGACCACGGTGCCGGCGTTGGCAATGACCCCGGCGAGCTTGGCTGCCGTTCGGGGGCCGATGTCGAGAATCATGTCGTCCACCGCGCACTGGTGGGCCAAAACCTTATTGGCCCGGGCCTGGGCGGAGAACTCGTTGGCCGTCACGATGTCCTCTGGAATGGGCACCTCGGCACCGCGGGCCCGCATGGCCGCCATGATCTGGCGCGCCTCATCGAGCAGGTCCATCTCGGCCAAGGATTTCCCAATCGGAAGCCCCGCCGCCGCCATGAAGGTGTTGGCGATGCCACCCCCCACAATGAGTTGGTCCACCTTCTGGGCCAGGGAGCGCAGAATGGTGAGCTTGGTGGACACCTTCGAGCCAGCCACAATGGCCACCAGGGGCCGGCGAGGCGCTTCGAGGGCCTTGCCCAAGGCGTCGAGCTCGGCCGCCATGAGCGGGCCAGCACAGGCGATCTTGGCAAATCGCGCCAGGCCATGGGTGGTCGCCTCTGCGCGGTGGGCCGTGCCAAAGGCATCGTTCACATAGATGTCGCACAGCGCCGCCATTTTTTTGGCCAGTCCGTCGTCGTCCTTCTTCTCGCCCACATTCACACGACAGTTTTCGAGCATGACGATCTCGCCCGAACCCACCGAGAATGGCTGATCGAGCCAGTTGCTGACGAGCGGCACCTTGCGATCGAGAAGCTCGGCCAGTCGCAGTGCGATGGGGGCCAAGGAATCCTCTGCCCGCAGCTCGCCCTCGTTGGGGCGGCCCAGGTGAGAGGTGACCATGACCGCTGCACCCGCCTTCAATGCATGCTCGATGGCCGGCACCGAGGCGCGGATGCGGGTGTCGTCGGTGATGCGTCCCGTGTCGTCTTGAGGCACGTTCAAATCCGCACGAATGAAGACCCGCTGACCAGCCAGCGGGAGGTCGGTCATGCGCCTGAACTTCATGCGGACTTGGCCGACATCATGGCCACGGCCGTGTCGAGCATGCGGTTGGAGAAGCCCCATTCGTTGTCGTACCAAGACAAGACCTTGATGAGCCGGCCGTCAGGTGAGACGCGGGTCTGGGTGGCATCAAAGACACTGGAGTGGGCATCGTGGTTGAAATCCACCGAGACCAGGGGCGATGTGTTGTAGCCGAGCACGCCCTTCAAGGCCCCCTCGCTGGCGGCCTTCAGAAGCCCATTGACCTCGTCGACGGAGGTGGCTCGGGCGGCATGAAAGGTGAGGTCGACCACGGAAACATTGATGGTGGGAACCCGCATGGCGTAGCCATCGAGTTTGCCGTTGAGATCGGGCAACACCAGGCCCACGGCGGCGGCGGCACCCGTCTTGGTGGGGATCATGGACATCGTGGCCGAACGGGCCCGACGCAGGTCCTCGTGATAGACATCTGTTAAGACCTGGTCGTTGGTGTAGGCATGGATGGTGGTCATGAGGCCAGACTCCATGCCAAGTGCCTCGTGCAGCACCTTGGCCACCGGGGCCAGGCAGTTGGTGGTGCAGGAGGCGTTTGAGACCACGGTGTGGCTCGCCCGCAGGCTGCTGTGGTTCACACCGAAGACCACAGTGGCATCCACATCCTTGCCGCCTGGGGCGGAGATGAGCACCTTCTTGGCGCCACCAGTCAGATGGGCGGAGGCCTTCTCCTTGCTTGTGAAAAAGCCTGTGCACTCCATGACCAGGTCGACACCGAGGTCCTTCCAGGGCAGCTCGGCCGGGTTGCGATTGGCCAGGACTCGGATGCGATCGCCATTGACCACCATGGCATCGCCATCCACGGCCACCTGCCCCGGGAACCGTCCGTGGGCCGTGTCGTAACGGGTGAGGTGTGCATTGGTCTCGGGGTTGCCCAGATCGTTGATGGCCACGATCTCAATGTCGTGCCGCTTGCCGCCCTCGTAGTGGGCCCTCAGAACATTGCGTCCAATGCGGCCATAGCCATTGATGGCAACCCGTACGGTCATGTGATGTCTCCTGTGTTGAAACGTTGGTGATGAAATGGGCAGATTGTGTTGGGGGAGATCAGCCTTCCAGCACCAATTGTGCCGTTTTCACCACGGCCTCTGGGGTGAGCTCGAAATGCTTGAAAAGGGCGCCAGCCGGCGCGGACTCGCCGAAGCGGTCCAGACCTACCACAGCCGCGGGCTGGTACTTCCACCAGAGGTCGGTCACGCCAGCCTCCACAGCCACGCGTGGAATGCCCGCTGGGAGCACCTGGGCCTTGTAGGCCGCAGGCTGCTGGTCGAAGACTGTGGTCGATGGGATGGACACCAGGCGAACCCGGACCTTCTGAGCACGCAGCCGGGCCGTGGCCTCCATGGCCAGGCTCACCTCGGAGCCGGTGGCCATGATGACGATCTGCGGACGGGGGTCGGAGGTGAGCACATAGCCGCCCTTGGCGATGTCGCGGGCCTGCGCCGTATCGCGCACCTGCGGGGGCAGCCCCTGCCGAGAGAGCAACAAGGCCGAGGGACCATGGACATTGGCCAGGGCGGACTGCCAGGCCACGGCCGTCTCCACGGCATCGGCCGGCCGCCAGACCTGCAGGTTCGGAATGAGCCGCAAGCTTGCAGGATGCTCCACCGGCTGATGGGTGGGACCGTCCTCACCCAGCCCGATCGAATCGTGGGTGAAGACGTGGATGACCTGCCGACGCATCAAGGCTGCCATGCGAATCGCATTGCGGCTGTAGTCGGAGAAGGTGAGGAAGGTTGCGCAGTAGGGAATGAAGCCGCCATGCAGGGCAATGCCATTGCAGATGGCCGCCATGCCGAATTCACGCACGCCGTAACTGATGTGCTGGCCCGGTGTGAGGGCGCCCTTGTCGTCGACGGACAGGACCGAGACGCCCTTCCAATTCGTAAGATTGCTGCCGGTGAGGTCGGCCGACCCCCCGACGAGGCCTGGCAGCCTGGGGCCGATGTCATCGAGCACCATCTGCGAGGCCTTGCGGCTCGCCACGTTGGGCGCAGCGGTGCACAGCGATGCAATCAGCGCGGCATTCTTCTGATCAAAGTCGGCCGGCCGTTGACCTGCAAGCCGGGCCTCGAAGTCGGCCGCTTCCTGGGGGTAAGCCTTGCGATAGGCGGCGAGCCGGTCCTCCCAAAGGGACTGGGCCGCCTGTCCTCTGGCCTTCGCATCCCAGGCCTGATAGATGTCTTGCGGAATCTCAAAGGGCCCATGCGGCCAGTCCATGGCCGCACGCGTGAGCCGAATCTCCTCCTCACCGAGGGCCTCGCCATGGGCCTTCGCACTGCCCGCCCGATTCGGTGAGCCCTTGCCAATCTGGGTCTTGCAAATGATGAGTGTGGGGGCGAGCCGACCATTGCGACCAGCCTGCGCCCACTCCTTGGCCGTGGCAATGGCCAGGCTCACCGCCTGCGTGTCGTGGCCATCGATGGGGCCCAGCACATTCCAGCCATAGGATTCAAAACGGGCCCGCGTGTCGTCCCGGAACCAGCCCGTGACATCGCCATCGATGGAGATGCCGTTGTCGTCGTAGAGGGCGATCAGCTTGGAGAGGCCCCAGACGCCCGCAAGGCTGCAGACTTCGTGGCTGATGCCCTCCATGAGGCAGCCATCGCCCAGAAACACGAAGGTGCGGTGGTCGACCACGGTGTGGCCGGGCCGATTGAACTCTGCAGCCAGCAGCCGCTCGGCCAGGGCCATGCCCACCGCATTGGAGATGCCCTGGCCCAGGGGGCCGGTGGTGGTCTCCACGCCGGGGGTGACATCGACCTCAGGATGGCCCGGCGTTTTGGAATGAAGCTGCCGAAACTGTCGCAATTCGGCCATCGGAAGGTCGTAGCCCGAGAGGTGCAGCAGGGCGTAGAGCAGCATGGAGCCGTGCCCGTTGGAGACCACGAAACGGTCGCGATCCGCCCAGGATGGGTCGGCGGGATTGTGTCGAAGGTGGTCCCTCCAGAGCGCGACCGCCATGTCGGCCATGCCCATGGGCATGCCGGGGTGGCCTGAGTTGGCCTGTTGGACGGCGTCCATGGCCAGGGCGCGAATTGCGTTGGCCATCTGCTGCGGGGAGGCGTTCATGCGCGGACTTTCTTCGAGAATCGACGGAGAATAGGGATTCTACCGAGACACAACCCTTCAGCATGCGTTGAAGTTTTTGAATCTTTGGATCAAGTTTTACTTATCTTTTAAGCCGCCCTCATGCGCATTCGACTCCACCAGCCAGGCCTCTCGCCGGGGCCACTGTGCCTTGACCCGGACAACGGCCATCACCTGATCAAGGTGCTGCGGGCCACAACGGGCACCGTGGTCACCCTGTTCGACGGCCATGGCCTCGAGGCCGAGGCGGTGGTCGCCGAACCGAACCCCAAACAATGCCTGGTCACCGTCACCCGCATCGAGGCGATCAGCCGCGAGTCCCCAACGCCATCACGCCTCATTCAAGCCTTGTGCCTGGGTGACAAGATGGACTGGGTCGTGGAGAAGGCCACCGAACTCGGTGTTGCGGCCATACAGCCGGTGCAGGCAGCCCGCAGCCAATTGCGGCTTGAGGGGGATCGGGCCGAGAAGCGTCGGGTGCATTGGCAGCGAATTGCGGCCGCCGCGGCGGCGCAGTCCGGTCGCAACCAGGTGCCCACGGTTCATCCCATCCTGCGCCTGGATGCGGCGCTGGCCGAGTTCGCAGCCGCGCCCGCACCCCACACGGGCTGGCTGCTCGACCCATTTGCGCAGCAGACCCTCACCCAGGCGCCCCTGGCCGGCAGCCTCACGATTGCCATCGGCCCGGAGGCCGGCTGGACCGACGACGAGGAGGAATTGGCCCGAACGCATGGCTTCGTGGGCGTTCGCTGCGGCCCCCGAATCCTGCGAACAGAGACCGCTGCGGCCGTGGTGCTCGCGGCCATCGCCGCCAGAAGCGGCGAGTTCTAGACCCGCAAGACCTGCCTAGCCTTGGGCGGCACCATCGCCGGCGCTGGCACCCGCATTGGCCTGCACCACGGCAATGGCGGTCATGTTCACCAGTCGACGCACGGTTGCAGAGGCCGTGAGCACGTGAACCGGCGCGGCGCACCCCATGAGAATGGGGCCAATCGCCACATTGTTGCCCGCCGCGCGCTTCAAGAGGTTGTATGAAATATTGGCCGACTCCATGCTTGGAAGCACAAGCAGGTTGGCGTCGCCCTGCAGGGTGGAGTTGGGCATCAGGGCCTTGCGGAGTTCTGCATCGAGTGCGATATCGCCGTGCATTTCACCGTCGACATTGAGCGAGGGCTCCCGCTCCAGAACCAGGTGCAGGACATCTCGCATCTTGCGGGCGGAATCGGAGTTGCCGCTGCCGAAGTTGCTGTGCGAGAGCAAGGCCACCCGAGGCTCCAGGCCAAGGGAGCGCATGGTCTGCGCGGCCGCCAGGGTGATCTCTGCCAACGCCTCGGCCGACGGATTTTCATTCACGTGGGTGTCCACCAGCGCAATCGTTCGGTGCTGGAGAATCAGGATGTTCATGGCCGCGTAGACGCTCGCATCTGCAGCGCGGCCGATCACCTGGTTCACATAGTGGAGATGAAGGCTGTGGGTGCCAAAGGTGCCGCAGATCATGGCGTCCGCATGCCCTTTGTGAATCATCATCGCGCCAATCAGGGTATGCCGCCGACGCATCTCAATCTGGGCATACTGGGCCGTGACACCGCTGCGCTCGGTCATCTGGTGATAGGTCTCCCAGTACTCGCGATAGCGATCGTCCTGCTCTGGATTCACCACCGTGACATCCTCGCCCAGATGCATCCGCAGCCCGAACCGCTCGATGCGCTTTTCAATCACGGCAGGTCGGCCAATCAGAATTGGGTCGGCCAGGCCTTCGTCCAGCACCACCTGCACCGCACGCAGCACGCGCTCCTCTTCGCCTTCGGCAAAGACCACACGGCGCTTCTCGGCCCGACGGGCTGCCGTGAGCAGCGGCTTCATGAAGTTTCCGGAGTGGTAGACAAACTCCTGAAGGCGATCGACGTAGGCATCCATGTCTGAGAGCGGCCGAATGGCCACGCCATCATCCATGGCCGCCTGGGCCACGGCTGGCGCGATCTTCACAATCAGGCGAGGGTCGAAGGGCTTGGGAATGAGGTATTCCGGACCAAAGGAAATGCCCTCGGTGCCATAGGCTGCCGTGACAACCTCTGACTGCTCCGCCCGGGCGAGCTCGGCCATCGCACGCACGGCGGCGAGTTCCATGCCGCGGGTGATGGTGGTGGCCCCCACATCCAGTGCGCCGCGGAAGATGAACGGGAAGCAGAGCACGTTGTTCACCTGGTTCGGGTAGTCGGTTCGACCCGTGGCAATGACGGCATCCTCGCGAACACTCTTCACCAGCTCGGGAAGAATCTCGGGCTCTGGGTTGGCCAGGGCAAAGATGATGGGCTTGGCCGCCATGGTGGCCACCATCTCGGGCTTGAGGACGCCGGCCGCCGACAGGCCCAGAAACACATCGGCATCGCCGATTACGTCTGCGAGTTGCCGAGCGCTGGTGGGCTGGCAGAAGCGCGCCTTCTCTGGATCCATGAGCTCGGTGCGGCCCTCGTAGACCACACCCTTGATGTCTGTGACCCAAATGTTCTCTTTGGGCATGCCGAGGTCGAGCAGCAAATCCAGGCAGGCCAGGGCGGCCGCACCCGCGCCGGACACCACCAGCTTGACCTTGCCAATCTCCTTGCCCACCACCGCCAGCCCATTGACCAGGGCCGCCGCCACCACAATGGCCGTGCCGTGCTGGTCGTCATGGAAGACGGGAATCTTCATGCGCTCGCGAAGCTTGCGCTCGATGTAGAAGCAGTCTGGCGCCTTGATGTCTTCGAGGTTGATGCCACCAAAGGTCGGCTCCAGGGCCGCCACGGCATCCACGATCTTGTCGAGGTCTCGCTCGGCCAGTTCGATGTCAAAGACATCGATGCCCGCGAATTTCTTGAAGAGCACCCCCTTCCCCTCCATCACGGGTTTGGCTGCCAAAGGGCCAATGTCGCCCAGGCCGAGCACTGCGGTGCCGTTGGTCACCACGCCCACCAGATTCCCACGGGCCGTGTACCTGAAGGCGTTCATGGGGTCTTGGGCGATCTCCAGACAGGCTGCGGCCACCCCCGGGGAATAGGCCAGGGCCAGGTCCCGCTGGTTCGAGAGCTGCTTGGTGGGCTGGATGGAGATCTTCCCCGGCGTGGGGAACTCGTGATAGTCGAGGGCTTGCTGTTTAAGGATGGGGTCCATGACTGGCCTAAATGAGTGGTGTGACGAAATTATGAGCCCAGCCAGGCTTTCGCAATGGCCTGTGCCGCGGTGATGGGGCTTCGACCGGCAAGATCCTCAATTTGATGACGACAAGAGAATCCGTCGGCCACGATCCAGGCGTCGGCTGGGGCCGCGGCCACCGCCGGCACCAGGCTGGCCTGGGCCATGGCCTTGGAGATCTCCTGGTGCTGCGGGTCGTAGCCAAAGGCGCCCGCCATGCCGCAGCAGCTCGACTCAATCGGATGCACCTCAAAGCCCACCGAGCGCAGCGTCTCGATGGTGGGGCTCCAGGCCCCAAGCGCCTTCTGATGGCAATGGCCATGCACGTAGACCGCGCGGCCGTTCCCCACGGCGGGTGGCTTGAGATGGCCCAAGGCCAGCTCCGACATCCACCAGGCCTCAAAGAGTTTGGCCTGGCGTCCCAGTTGCTCGGCGCGCGGACCCAGGTTCATGGTCTGCCATTCATCCTGAAAGCCGAGCACGCAGGAGGGCTCCACGCCCACCACCGGCACACCACTGGCCAGCACTGGGGCCAGTGCATCCAGAACCGCCTCGGCCCGACGACGTGCGCCATCGACATCGCCCACCGACAGGGCCGTGCGGCCACAGCACAGCGGCTTAACGGCGGCCGCACCCGAAAGCGCCACGCGATAGCCCGCCTGGCGCATCAGTTGCCCAAGGGCCATCAGGGCCTCTGGCGCATAGGCGGAGTTGAAGGTGTCGGCCCAGAGCACCACATCACAGGCCTCCAGGCTCGCCCAGACGCCTGCGGCGGCATCGTCCTGGGCCTGCTGACGAAATGAAACAGATGCCCAGGCTGGCAGTGGCCGACTCGCCGCCACGCCCGTGATGGGCTCCAGAAGCCGGGCCAGCCACGGCCACTGGTTGCGAAGGTTGAGCATCGTGCCCAAGGCTGGCGTGCGGTGCACCCGTTGGGCCAGATCGGGGAGGCTGGCGACCAGACGGTCGCGAAAGGCAAAGCCGTGGCGAAGCCCCCGCTGATGGGCGGCCTCGATCTTCATGCGGGCCATGTCCACCCCCGTGGGGCACTCACGCTTGCAGGCCTTGCAGCCCACGCAGAGGTCCATGGCCTCGGTGACCTCTGGACCTGCCAGGTCGTTCGGAAGTTGACCACTCAGGGCCAGCCGCAGCGTATTGGCTCGGCCACGGACCGAGTGGACCTCCTCACGCGTGACCCGATAGCTCGGACACATCACGCCAGCATCGAATTTGCGGCAGTGGCCGTTGTTGTTGCACATCTCCACAGCCTTGGAGAGACCGCCGGAGGGATCCTCGCCCGATCCAGGAGGACCAATCTGAATGCCCATGGTGCCGGGGTCACCCCGAACAGATGGATCGTTTTGAACATCCCAAGCCGACCAGTCCAGCCCCGTCTTCAGGGGCATGACCCGATAGTTCGGCGGGAATCGAAAAAGGCTGCGGTCGTCCATGCGCGTGGCGCGAACAATCTTGCCGGGGTTCAGCCGGTTCTGCGGGTCGAAGGCGTCCTTGACGGCCTCGAAGGCTCGCGTGATGTCCGGGCCAAACTGCCAGCCCACCCACTCACTTCGCACGAGGCCATCGCCGTGCTCGCCCGAGAAGGCCCCCTTGAACCTGCGCACCAGGGCGGCGGCCTCCTCTGCAATGGCACGCATCTTCTCGGCCCCATCCCGACGCATGTCCAGAATGGGCCGAACATGCAGCGTGCCCACCGAGGCATGGGCATACCAGGTGCCTTG
>CAZPRT010000040.1:0-10863 GCA_964589205.1 uncultured Bordetella sp.
GATCTTGGCCATGCTCGACTCGGAGACATCGGCCTCTACCTCGAGGGTGGACATGTCGGCCATGGTGACCACTGCGCCCTTGGAGTCGGCCGCCGAGGAGAAGGGGGTGATGTTGTCGCCGATGTTGGCATTCTTGGTGAGCACCACGCCATCGAAGGGTGCACGAATCTCGGCCTGCGAGAGGGCTGCACGGGCGACCTTTGCGGCCGCCTGGGTCGAGCGCAGTTGGGCCGCGGCCTTCTCGAATCGGGCCAAGGCGGCATCGAATGCCGCCTGTGAAATGTAGTTGCGCGCCAGCAGGCTCTGGGCACGCTCGTACTCACGACGGGCATCGTCCCGCTCCGCGGTGGAGAGACCCACCTGGGCCTCGGCCTGCAGGAGTTGGGCCGCGAGTTCATCGCTCTCGATGCGGGCAAGCAGCTGGCCCTTCTTCACGCGAGAGCCCTCGGTGACCTCGAGCATCTCGAGCCGACCACTGGCCTTGGTGGAGATGGCCGCCTTGCGCTGGGCCACCACATAGCCACTGGCATTGAGCAGCGAGAGTGTCTGCGATGGGAAGACCGACACCACCGGCGTGGCCTGCACCTCGGTGGGCGATGAGGCGCGCACGATCAGCCAGATGACCAGCACAGGAACGAGGACCAGCGAGACCCTGGCCCAACGCGAGGTGGGAAGGCGAACGTTCATCAGAGGGATTTAGCGCTTGAGGGCGACGGCATCACGAACACAACGAAATCCAATATACGCCACCCGTGTGTCTTTGGGCTTGGTGGCCACATCAGACTCCACCTGACGCTCAGGGCCATACCACCAGGAGGCACCACGGGTGATTCGCTCCTGGCCCGAACCGGTGTCAACCCACTCCCAGACATTGCCCCCCATGTCGAAGAGGCCATTGACACCAGGCACGGTGGTGCCCACTGCGACATGGCCCAGGCCGCGGGTGAGCCGTCCCGCGGGGGCGAGGCCTGCATGGTTGGCGCAGCCCTCGAGGCAATGGCTGCCCTGGGCCGAGGCGCCATTCGGATACTTGTAACGGGTGCCTCGAACAAAGCCTGGGGCCGGGCTGCTGCGCTGCTCGAGGTAGGCCGCATCGCGCCATTCCGCATCGGTGGGCAGGCGGCCACCCGACCAACGGCAGATCTGCGCGGCCTCATCGAAGGTGATGTGCACGGCCGGCTCGGTGTCTTTGGCCGGTGAACCAAATGGCGCCTGCCAGGTCCATCCGGGCTTGTGGGTCCAGCCCATCTCATAAATGGTGCCGCCCCCCTCGCGCTCGGCCCGGCTCACAAACCCATGCTGCTTGGCCAGCGGCCGCAACTGCCCAACGGTGAACTCATGACGATCCCAGTCCAGCGAACCAATCCGAACCCGCTCCCCGGGCGTGAAGGCTTGCACCGACGAGATGGCGGCCAGGCCAAGGAGCGCAAGGCCAAGAACACCTAGAAGTGAAACGCGTTGCATGACAGAATTCCTTTGAAAGGGAGGTCAGACACCATGGACAGTGAGTGGATCCTTGTGACCAGTGCCGACGGGCAGCAGTTCGATGCCTATGTGAGTCATCCCCCTGCGGGTCGTGGCCCTGGACTGTTGATTATCCAAGAGATTTTTGGCGTCAATGAGCACATTCGGGCCGTGGCAGACCAATATGCCGCCGATGGCTTTGTGGTCATTGCACCCGACATCTTCTGGCGAGAGGGCCGCCGAATCGACCTGGCCTACGACCCCGAAGGCTTCGAGCGTGGCCTGGGCCTCATGGGGAAAATCCACCTGCCCCTCACGGCCAGCGACCTTCAACGCACAGTAGAGGCGGTGAAACACCTGGACAACTGCACCGGCCTGGTGGGCTCGGTGGGCTTTTGCATGGGGGGCATGCTCTCGTATGTGGCGGCCGCCCGGGCGGGCGTGGACACCGCTGTTTGTTATTACGGCGGCGGCATCGACCAGCACCTGGACCTGGCCGAAGACATCACATGCCCCATCTTGTTTCATTTTGCAGAAAAAGACGCTTATATTCCGTCAAAATCGGTGAACAAGATTCAAGAGGCCATGGCGGGACACCCGGCCACGCGCATCATCACCCACCCCCAGGTCGACCACGGTTTTAACTGCTGGCGTCGCCCGGCCTGGCATCAACAAACCGCCGCCCGGGCTCGCGGGCAGACGCTCGTGCACCTCTCCGAAAGCCTGAGTTGAGGGCCACCAAGACGATGTAAATTCAAGTTGTCATTCCATACTGTATAGGACACAATACACCTCGCGGTCATCGGGATTTAGGCCGTGTTACGTAACAGTCCTAAAAACAGAAGGAGTACAAGAATGGCTGACAACCAGAAGGTATGGCCCACGGGCCTCACGGAAGCCGAGTCGGAGGAAATTCATCGCAATCTCATCCAGGGAACGCAGTTTTTTGGAATGATCGCGGCGTTTGCCCACCTCTTGGCTTACATCTACTCACCTTGGCTGGGCTGAGGAAAGGAGCGACATCATGATCTACGGAAAACTGTGGTGCGTGGTCAAGCCCTCCGTTGGCATCCCTCTCATCATCGGAGCCGTTGCAGTCGGCTCCTTCGCCGTGCACGTGGCCCTGCTCACGAACACGGATTGGGTGCCGAAATTTCTCAACGGTGGTCCCCCTGCAAAGGTCGCGCAAGCGCCTGACGCACAGGCCCCGGCGCTGGCTGCCAGGCCGGCCGAGGCCAAGCAGATGTAAACCGCATCACCTCGGGTGCGGGGAACAGTCCACACCCGAGGCCGATGGCCTCCATTCGACACCTCCGTGGCCAAATCCCCCTTCCGACTGGCTACCGCATGGGCCTCTCTCGGGCCGAGGTTCCTGCCGTTCGCAGATGTCGCCACGCCAGATCTGCCCATCTCGCGGCTGCTGCGTTTGTCCCTGTTTCAGGTCTCGGTTGGCATGGCGCTGGTGCTGCTCGTTGGCACACTCAATCGCGTGATGATGGTCGAACTGGGCGTGCCGGCCTCGCTCGTGGCCGTGATGGTCGCCATGCCTGTTCTGTTCGCACCCATGCGAGCCCTCATTGGATTTCGATCCGACCGCTTTCAGTCCGCGCTCGGCTGGCGCCGAGTTCCATTCATCTGGCGTGGCAGCCTGCTTCAATTTGGGGGCTTTGCCATCATGCCCTTCGCACTGCTGGTGCTTGCGGGTGCAGGCCAATCCGCCTCCGCGCCCATCTGGGTGGGCTACCTCGCCGCCGCCGTTGCATTCCTGCTCGTGGGGGCTGGGCTTCACACCGTTCAGACCGTTGGCCTGTCCTTGGCCACCGACCTTGTGGCCGACGAGAGCAAGCCAAAGATGGTGGGGCTCATGTACGTGACCCTGCTGCTTGGCATGCTCGTGAGTGCCACGGCATTTGGATATGCCCTCGAGGACTACAGCCACGGCCGGCTCATACAGACCATTCAGGCCGCAGCCGTTGTCACACTGATTCTCAACGCGGTGGCCATCTGGAAGCAGGAGCCCCGGACTCGGCGCACGGCTCCTCCCTCGATGGCCAACGAGGCCCAAGAGGCCCCGTTCTCAGTGGCGGCGGGACAGCTCGCCCGAGACACCTTCGGCCTGCGCTGGCTCGTCGTGGTGGCCCTTGGAACGCTTGCCCTGACCATGCAGGATGTCCTCCTCGAGCCCTACGGCGGGGAAATACTTGGCCTGCAGGTGGCACACACCACACGGCTCACTGGACTGCTAGCCCTGGGCGGCGTGGTCGGATTCTGGTTTGCCTCCTTGGCGTTGTCGCGCGGTGCGGATGCTCTGCGCATGTCCGGCTGGGGCCTGATGTTCGGCATCCCCGGGTTGGCGGCCGTTATCTTGGCCGCCTCCTCCCAAGAGACCATCCTCTTTTTGTTCGGCGTGGGACTCATCGGGGTGAGCGTCGGTCTCTTTGGCCACGGCAGTCTCACGACCTGCCTTCGCATGGCCCCCAAGGACGCCGCCGGGCTGGCCCTGGGCGTCTGGGGCGCAGTTCAGGCCACCGCCGCTGGCATTGGCATGGCCTTCGGCGGACTCTTTCGCGACATCGCCGCCCTGTACCTCGAACCCGCCCAGTCTTATTCGGTGGTTTATGCCATTGAAATGTTGTTGCTCTGTGCTGCACTCATGCTGCTATTCCCTCTGCTAAGATCGAATGAACTCTCAAGGAAGGTGGTGCTTCGATGGAAATGAAAGACATCCTGCTGATCTTGATCCTCGTTGTGGGCGCCTTCATGCTCGCCAACTGGTACAACCGTCCGAAAAGGTAAGCCACCATGGTCACAGTCCTCTTCGTGCTGGCCATCCTCGGCATGATGGCCCTGCCTTTCGTTCATATTCGCTATCTCGAGAACACCAAGAAGGTGCCCACTCGGGATGCCCGGCAGAACTCTGAACTCTTTGGCTTTGTCTATGCCCTACTGATCGGAGTGGCGCTCTCGGCGATGCTCTTCGAGTAGAAGTCCTCGTCGGGCCAGCCTGCTCACGAAGAGCCGCCAGCCGACAAACGGCAGCAGCAAAATAAGACCAAAGTAAATCAAGGCATCAAGCCACATGTCGGGATCCGCCTAGCCGCCCGACCCGTGGGTGATTGCCACTGTTGGACGCGCCCATCGCCAAAGGCCTGAAGGGTCCCCTGGTGCCATGAGCAGGCCGTGTTCAAGAATGGCCAAGACCAGCATGGTGCCCACCAAGCTCGCCCCCGCGGCCAGGTGTAACGGTGATGCCTGATCAAAGACGGGCATCCAAACCCAGGCCGCTGCCATACAAGACACCAGAATGCTCAGTGGGAACAAGGGATTGAAGCGGCGGCGCGTGAAATAGGTGAGCAGGTAGTGGAGTCGCGTTGGCAGGAAGGACTCGTAGAAGTTTTTCACACCAAGGTAGATGTTGAGCTTCGCGCTCAGTCGCATGAGCCATAGCACCAGGTAGGTGCCCGCTGCGGTTTGGTTTGGCGCCTCCCAGGCCGGTAGCACCACGGCCACGGCCAGCACCAGGAGCGCCGCCTCTTGATAAGCCACGGTTTGAAAGGCGAGCCAGAACCGCGGCCAGCCGCTCACACGCGGGCAGGGCTGCCGATTGGGGCCTGTGACCACACCCAGGAGGAAGGCCACCTCCTGCCATACCCAGATGAGCAGCACCGAGCCGAAACCGAGGTAGGCACCGGCCACACTCGGCATCTGGGCTGTGACGACCGCACCAAAGAGGCCCAGGAATAAGCCCAGAGTTGCAAAGCTGAACACCCACCGCTCGCCCGCCCTGGAGGTGGCCACCGCACGTAGGACCAGCCCTGTGGAGAGCCACCAGACCAGCAAGCCGACTGCGATGGCCAGTGCCACATGCATTACCAGCTCGGGACCATGCGAATCTGCTTGGGCAGCGGCGCGCGCTTGACGGGCAGCAGAAAGAGCCGGCCAAAGACGAGTGCCGCGTTGGCAGCCGCCCGGGCCTGCTTCAGGCGACCCATCACACCCCCTGCCGCGCGACCAGCATCCACCTCATCCTGAAGCACACGCAGCCGCTGAAGGCCCGCGAGGAAGTCGGGGTGATCCCAGGACAGGGTGACCGGGAAGACCTGCTTGGAGATCTCGGACGTGATCTCAAAGACGCGCAGGTCGTAGGTGGTGGGGTCTAGGCCCAGGGCCTTGTGCATCTCGGGCCGTGTGTGGTCGCGCACGAACATGGTGGCAAACACCGCCAACTGGAAGAAGCGAATCCAGAGCAGGTTGCGGCCCTCGAGCAGCCTGGGATTGGCCCGCATCATCAGGGCAAAGGCCTCGCCATGGCGAAATTCATCGTTACACCACTTCTCGAACCAGAGAAAGATCGGGTGGAAGCGAAACTCGGGGTGCTTCTCAATCTGACGATAGATGGCGATGTATCGGGCATAGCCGATCTTCTCGGAGAGGTAGGTGGCGTAGTAGATGAACTTGGGCTTGAAGAAGGTGTACTTCTTGGCCTTGGTGAGAAAGCCCAAGTCCACGCCCACGCCGAAGTCCTTGAGCCACTGATTGATAAAGCCCGCATGCCGGGATTCATCGCGGGCCATGTAGCCAAAGACATCCTTCATGTCCTTGTTCTGCACCTTCTTCTTGAGTTCGGCGTAGAGCACGCAGCCCGAGAACTCCGAGGTGATGGAACTGATGAGGAATTCGTTGAACTCCGCATAGAGCGCGGGCGGCAGCTCGGAGACCTTGCTCGCCATGTCGGGCGGGCGGGTGAAGTGGTCGTCGTTGTTGTCGGCTGCGAACTCGGCCATGAGGGCATCCCACTCCTCGCGCACGGAATCGACCGAGAGTGCATTGATGGCCGCATGGTCGGTGGTGTAGAAGCGCGGTGTGAGCAAAGTGTCGGCCTGGGCCTTCTGTGTGGCCTCGTTGGGGCTGCGATCACGAACAGGCGTCTGCTGACGGTTCAGTGTGGCCGCAGCCTCGGCCGTGGCGAATGTCTCTTCAAACTCTCTCATGGGGTACTCCTCTCAACAGTTGCTTTCAACAAGTACGGCAAGAAAACCTTTGCGGGGTCCGGACCAAACGCGCCGAGGTCCAGGCGCACCCCCGTGATGGGGTCGAGCAGCTCCAGGGCATCGCCCGGCGTGCGCGACAACTGAAACGGTTCAGACGGTGCCCCCCCCTGACGCATGCGCGCATGGGCCAGGGTGCGCAGCACACTGCGCGCGAAGCCAGCCTCCCCGGAGATGGGCCGCAGGCGCTCGCCGGTGGCGGCATCGATCACCTCAACATCGCCAGCCTCGCCATCCTTAAAAATGAGCAGGCGGGCCGCGATGGGCTTGGCCTCCTTCATCTGCGCCTGCTCCTGCCGGGCCGCCTCGCGCTTCTGATGCGCGGTGACGCCGGCCAGCACCAGGGTGGACACCATGAGCAGACCAATCCCAATGAGCGGAAAGCCTTCCACCTTGGGCTGGGAGATCAGGCGATCACTCACGAGGCGAGCTCTCCAACGGCACCGTGTGGCATGCCTTGCACGGAAGCCCCCTGCTCCTGCGAGACCGAGGCCTGCTGCACCTGCACGCTGGCGGGCAGGCTGGCCCTCCAGGCTGATTCAAGTAGGCTTGCGACCGGTGCCACCTTCGGCAGGCCGCGCAGCATGGGCTGCGGGTTGGCCAAATGCCAAGGCCGTGCATGCGGCCACAGGTGTGGGTAGGCGATCTTGTCGTCGGCATGCAGGGAGATGGCGATCTCACCGCTGCCATTGGCCAGGCGCCTGACATCGGCCGCCTGAATGCGGCGCAGCGGAATGTTGAAGCTGAGGTTCAGCACGATGCCGATGCGCATGACCAGCCGCTTGTCGGTGAGCGTGTAGACCGTGGTCTTGGCCACGAGCAGCGACATCCAACCAAAGAGCCCCAAGGCCACCAGGAAGAGCAGCCCCAGCCAGCTCACGGCCGCCGCGGTCTGCGCCACCGAGCCTGTGTCGGCGTACATGAAGCTGCCTCGCAGCAGCAGCATGAGGCCGAAATAAGCCAGCAGCAGACGGCCCCGGAAGACCGACCAGAAGATCAGGGGTGCCGACGGGCTGGCCTGCCAGAGGATCCGCTCGCCCGATGGAAGCTGCTCGGGCAAGCCATACTCGGGCTCGAACTCATGCTCGTGGCCGTGATGGTGAACGCTGCTCATGGGGAATCCTTAGGCCAAGGGTTCGCGACGGTCTGGTGTTGCAAACAAGGTGCCCGCACCGTAGTAGGCCATGACCTTCTCTTCCTCGAAGAGCGTAATTTCATCGGCCGACTTGATGGCTGGAACGCCCTCGAACTGGCCACCGAGGATGGACTCCACCGTGACGCGGTTGCCACGAATGCGGTCTCTGCGAACACGGCAGAAGTTCATGGGCAGTAGCACCTGACGTCCACCGGTGGTGGTGACCTCAAGGTAGCGAATGAGGTGCTCGGAACGATCCACCCAGACCTCGGAGACCTTCCCCCCCACCTGGCCGTCGGCACCGATCACCGACAGGCCACGCGGGTCGAGGTCTTGCTTGGCCACGCCAAAGCCCTCGGAGGCCGCCACGCGAAGCGGCACGATGCGTGCGGCCCCATCAACGGTACGGTCAGGGGTGTCGGAGCGACGGGTGAATGCGCCCGGCCCGATGCCATCGACCATGGGGTTGCCCGTGGGTTCCAATGGCAAGCCCGGCAGGTTCACCAGTGGCTTGCCGGCCACGGGCGGGTCGTCGAGGTCGCGGCTGTGGGGTGCAACAAACTCCCCGTGATAAGCCGTCTTGTAGACCTTGGGCTTGGGCATCTCGGCCACACCGTTGTCGAAGCGGATGCGACCGTCCCGACCCTCGATGTGCAGTGGGAAACCCTCGCGCTTGCTCTCGACGGTGAGGTAGTAGACCAGCCCAAAGAAGAAGATCCAAAACAAATACAAGACCAACTGTGCGACATCAATGTATGACGTGATTGCTCCGGTTCCCATTTTTTTCTCCTTCTCAGGTTGACAAATCAGCTGGGGAATTCAGCCAATCCAAATTTCTCTGTAGGGCGGCCCTTCAGCTGCCGCCGATAGACCAAGGGGCCCATGGCGACCAGCGTGACAAACAACATCAAGAGCTCGAGGTGGTAGACCACCCCATAGCCCACTGCAGCGTTGTCGAGTGCGGCCCCCAAGGCGCCACCCACGGCCAATTCGGTAAAGACGTCTCGCAGGCCACCGCCCAGCGCAATCGCAATGCCAGTGCTCGTGGCATAGACCGCACCCCAGGCACCGATGGCCAGGCCGGTGAGGCCACCCTCTTCGAGTTGGAGGGCCGCGGTGAGCGTGCCAATCGAGAAGAGACCACCGCCAAAGCCAATGAGCACGGTGCCCACGCGAAAGAGCAATTCCGACTGGAGTGGGTTGGCGAAGATGACCAACGAAAAGGCCACCACGCCCACCAAGGCCCCGACTGAGGCCACGAGGGTGGGCGAGAGGCCACGTTGGATCAGGGCTGCCGCACTCAAAAAGGCCGCCAATGCACCACCGGCCATCAGGGCCGTGAGGGATGTGGTCTCTGACACGCTCAGGCCCAGCACCTCGCCGCCATACGGCTCGAGGATGATGTCCTGCATGGCGAAGGCCATGGTGCCCAGGGCCAAGGCCACCAGAAAGCGTAGGTTTCCGGGTGCGCCCACGAAGACCCGCCAGGCCTCCCAGAAGACCGGCCGCTCCTCGGTGCGGCGGGTGGCCGATGGCCGACGGGCCTCTTGCTTCCAGAGGGCCGCCAGGTTGAGCAGCAGGCCCACAAAGGCTGCGGCCTGAACCACTTGAATGAGACGGAACTTGGAGAAGTCTTGGAGGAATACGCTGAAGACCAGGGCCGAGACCAGCATGCCCACGAGCAGCATGGTGTACATGAGGGCGACCATGCGCGGCCGCTTCTCTTTGGAGACGAGGTCGGAGGCGAGTGCCAGGCCTGCGGTCTGAACCGTTTGCATGCCCAGGCCCACCAGCAGAAATGCGAAGGCGGCACTGGCCGGGCCGATCCAGGCAGGCCAATGGGTGTCACCCGAGAGCAGGATGAGCGAGAAGGGCATGATGGCCAGGCCACCAAACTGCAGCAGGCTGCCCATCCAGATGTACGGCACACGCCGCCAGCCAATGGCCGATCGATGGGTGTCGGATCGAAAGCCCACCAGGGCTCGGAAGGGGGCCACCAGCACCGGCAGTGCCACCATGCTGGCCACCAGCCAGGCCGCCACACCGAGCTCGACAATGAGCACCCGATTGAGGGTGCCCACCAAAAGCGCTGTGGCCAGGCCCACCGACACCTGAAAGAGCGACAGGCGCAGCAGCTTGTAGAACGGCAGGTCTGCGCTGGTGAGGTCTGCAAACGGCAGGTAGCGTGGGTCGATCTGGGACCACTTGCGCGGTGAGAGCAGGCGAAGCCAGATCATGTGCGCACGAGCTCCAGGGCCTGAGAGGTGTAGAAGCCTCGGGAGACCCGATGGGTGCGGCCGATGCGCCAGCCGTCTTGGGCGAGCGATGAGGCTGCGATCTTGCGCATCAGCCACTGCGGTCGCACGGGCACGATGGCCGGTGAGCGATCACCACGCGGGAAGAGCCGGCCGGCCCACATCATGGCCATGAGCAGCGGGCTGCTGGGTGCAAAGGTGACCACCATGGAGCAGCGCACCCGCGGGCCAATGGCCTCCAGTGCGCGAAGGGCCTCGGTGGGGCCGTAATGAATGAGGGAGTCCATGGCCACGAGGTGGTCGAAGCTGCCAAGGCTTGGCTCGAGCATGTCGCCCGCGAAATAGGTGATGCGGCCCGGCAGGTCTGCAGGCATGCGCTCACGGGCCAAGGCCACCAGGGTGGGTGAGAGGTCGACCGCGGTGACGACCGCACCTGAGCGGGCCAGGTCGATGGCGAGCAGGCCTGTGCCGCAGCCCGCATCCAGGACCGATGCGCCCGACTGCACGCCCACCCAGTCGCCGATGAGCGCACGCATGGTCTCGCGGCCCTCCCGAACCGTCTTGCGAATGCCGCTGACCGGTGCATCGGAGGTGAGCCGCGCCCATGCCTCGGCCGCGGTGCGATCGAAGTACTCCTCGATCTCGCCGCGCCGCGTGAGATAGGCTGCGTCTCGCGCCGAGGTGTTCATCAGTCGAACCCCAACAGGTCGAAGATTTCGCGGTCCTTGAGCGACTCGGGTGCGAGCGGGTCGGTGCCGGCCCAGAGTGAGGCGGCCAGGCGAAGGTATTCCTGCTGCACGGCCTCAAGCTCGGGCGAGGATTCCATCTCAAAGAGCGTGGCCTTTTTCAGGCGGCTGCGGCGAATGACATCGAGGTCGGGGAAGTGGGCCAGGCGGTTGAGACCCACCCGGTCTGCGAAGCGATCGATTTGATCGGTCTGGGCGCTTCGGTTGGCAATCAC
>CAZPRT010000041.1:0-10415 GCA_964589205.1 uncultured Bordetella sp.
GCGCATCTGCTTTGGGAGCAGAGGGTCGGGAGTTCGAATCTCTCCACCCCGACCATGTCAACTGCCGGTAGCTCAGTTGGATAGAGCAACAGCCTTCTAAGCTGTGGGTCGGGGGTTCAATTCCCTCCCGGCAGGCCAGTTTCGCAGCGGGCCTTGGCGGCTGTTGATGTGCAGTGTGTGTTCGGTTCGTGGTGGCCGTAGCTCAGTTGGTAGAGTCCCAGATTGTGATTCTGGTTGTCGTGGGTTCGAGTCCCATCGGTCACCCCATCCACCCGTCCAGCAGACCCCTGTCCTGGGTCATTTCGCGCCCTCGGCAGCGCTAAGCGCTCGGAATGAAGCTGTCGTCTCCCTGCTGCTTGCGCTCAAACTTTAAAAATTGGTAGTAGCCGCAGGTCTTGCCGTTGGGGAACTCGCGGCAGACTTCCGGCCGGGCCTCATAGACCGTGCAGCGTCGGGTCTCTGGATGTAGAAATTGGCAGGTTGAGGCATAAATGGTGTCGTCCCGGTGTCGCAGCACGCGCTCATCGATGCTGTCGTCCTCGGAGGCCCACCGGTAGCGTCTGGTGAAACGCTTCTTGGCCTCTGCCTCAGAAATCTGAAAGTGCTTGGCCAGTCGGGCGATGTCCTTGGCCGTGGTGACGATTCGGGGGTAGCTGCAGCAGTAGCCTGGGCACTTGGCACAGTCGTACTTCACCGCGTTCTTGGTACTGGCTGCTTTGCTCACGGGTCTGCTCCTTTGAGCGGATTGTATAGTGGCAGCCATGGCGAATATGTCTCAAGACCAAATGAAACGCGCCGTCGCCCAGGCGGCTGTTGAGCTGCTGCCCGACGGGCCCCTCATGCTGGGCATTGGCACCGGCTCCACCATGGATCTCTTCATCGATGCACTGGCCGCCTCTGGCCGCACGGTCGCCGGCACGGTGGCCAGCTCGGCCCGCAGCGCTGCGCGACTGGCTGGGCACGGCATTGCGGTGCTGCCGTTGTCCAGCCTCCAGCAGCCGCTCGCCCTCTACATCGACGGCGCCGATGAGATTGAGCCGGGCATGGCCATGATCAAAGGAGGCGGAGCGGCCCTCACCCAGGAAAAGATTGTGGCGAGTGCATCCAGGTCCTTCCTGTGCATTGTCGATGCCAGCAAGCAGGTGGCACGGCTTGGGCAGTTCCCACTGCCCATCGAGGTCATTGCATCGGCCGTGGTGCCGGTGTGCTGGGCGCTGGAGGCCATGGGTGGTCGGCCCGTGCTGCGCGATGGCGTGCTGACGGACAATGGCCACCCGATTCTGGACGTACACGGTCTGGCCATCGACGACCCCCTGGCCTGGGAGGACCGGCTCAATGCGTTGCCGGGCGTGGTGACCAGCGGCATATTCGCCCGCCAACGTGCGAGCATGGTCTTGGTTGGCCGCCCCGATGGCGTTGATAGGCTGCCCGCGGCCTGACATTGAATTGTCACATTCCAGACGCATTGGGGCGGTATCCTCTAAAAAGTCATTTCTTTTAGCCCAAGGATCATCCCAATGAACAAGCAGCACACCCTTCAGCAATTCGACAACGAACTCGAGGAGATCCGCTCCAAGCTCCTCAAGATGGGCGGGGTGGTCGAGGACATGATGAAGGGGGCCATCGTGGGCTTCTCCACGGGCAACACGGCCCAGCTCAAGGAAGTGCTTGAAAAAGAGCGTCAGGTCAATGCACTTGAAATTGAAATCGACGACATTTGTAATCACGTCATCGCCAAGCGCCAGCCCATCGCGACAGACCTTCGCTTCCTCGTGGCATCACTCAAGCTCATCCGCGACCTGGAGCGCGCGGGTGATGAGGCCGAGAAGATGGCCCGCAGTGCCATTCGCTTTTATGAGGCGGGTCCGGTGGCGGCCCAACGCCTCGATTTCACGCCCATGGCCACGCATGTCTCCTCCATGCTGCACAAGGCGCTGGATGCCTACGCCCGTGAGGATGCCGAGGTGCTGGAGGTTGTGATCCGTGAAGACAAGATCGTCGACGACCATTTCCGCAACACCATTCGACTGCTCATCTCCTATGTGCTGGAAGATGCCCGAACCATCTCACGTTCGATCGACATGCTGTTCTTTGCCAAGGCACTCGAGCGCATTGGCGATCACTCCAAGAACATCGCGGAGCACGTGGTTTTCATGGTGAAGGGGCGCGACATGCGCCACCAGTCCGACGCCTGAGCGTTAGGCCGGCGGTGGGGGTGGTGTAAACCCAGAGGCCATCTCGGCGCCATCCCCAAAGAAATGGGCCTCCATCTGCTGCTGCAGATATTTACGCGCCCGAATGTCTGACAAGTTCAGGCGGTATTCATTCACCAGCATGGTCTGATGCTTGAGCCAGTCGGCCCAGGCCTGCTTCGACACGCTCTCAAAAACGCGTTTTCCGAGCTCGCCCGGGGCGGGTGGAAAGTCTAGTCCCTCTGCTTCTTGCTTGAGCTTGATGCACTGAACGATTCTGGCCATGGGCTAGAGTATGCCATGGTGAAAATCCTTGAGGGCGTGAAGGTTGTAGAGGTTTGTCAGATCGCGGCGGGCCCCTTTGCGGGCATGCTGCTCGCCGACTTTGGCGCAGAGGTCATCAAAATTGAGCCGCCCGAGGGCGACGCCATGCGTGCATGGCCTCCCATCTCGGAGGGTTTGAGCGAGAACTTTGCCTCGCTCAACCGGGGCAAGTCGTCGGTTCGGCTCGATCTCAAGCAGGCGGATCACCTCGAGGAGGCTCGGCGGCTGATGCTCCAGGCCGATGTGGTGCTCGAGAACAGTCGGCCAGGCGTGATGGATCGGCTTGGCCTCGGCGCACAGTGGGCGTTGTCGTGTCGGCCAGATCTGGTCTATTGCTCCATTTCGGCCTTTGGCCAGTCTGGGCCGCGGGCGCAGGAAGGCGGATTCGATGTGACCATTCAGGCCGCAAGCGGGGTGATGAGTGTGACAGGCGAGCCCGACGGGGCGCCCGTCAAGTGTGGTGTGCCCATCTCCGATTTCACTGCGGGCCTCTACGCCGCTTATTCCATCTTGGCATTGTTGCATCGGGTCCGTGCGGGCGGTCCGGGGGGGCACCTCGATATTCCGATGTTTGCCACCAGCCTGGCCATCGCGGCCCTGCAGACCTCCCAGTTTTTTGGCACCGGTGTGAACCCCCAGGCATTGGGCTCTGCACATCCGCGCAATGCGCCCTATCAGGCCTTTCGCGCAAAGGACGGCTACTTTGTGCTTGCAGCGGGCAACGACCGCCTTTGGCATTCGGTCTGCGAGATTGTGGGTCGCCCCCAATGGCGCGAAGATCCGCGGTTTGTCACCACGGCTTTGCGGGCATCGCATCAGTCTGAACTCAAGACATTGCTCGAGGCCATTTTTGTTGGAGAGTCGGCCGACGTGTGGCTGGCGGCCTGCCGCCGGGCCGGCATTCCATGCTCGCCGATTCAGAATTACGAGCAGGCCCTGTCGGACCCCCAGGCCGAGCACCTGGAACTGGTTCGCCCGCTGCCCCTGCCCGAGGGCGGGGTCTCGAAGACCGTGGGCTGCCCCGTGCGCCTCAATGGTGAGACGCTGCGCGTTGGGGCGGTGGTGCCGCCACTGGGCCGCCTGGGCAAGGAGGCGTCCTGATGTCTGTTCAGCAGGACGTGGTCCTCGAGGTGGAGGGCGCCACGGCATGGATCCACCTGAATCGTGCACCCTCGGCCAATGCCTTGTCCCATGCCTTCGTGCTGGCATTGTCCGAGGCGTTCCATCGGGCGCAGGCCATGCCCGATGTGCAGACCATTGGCTTTTGCTCGGACCTGGCCGATTTCTCCACGGGGATGGATCTCTCTGGTTTGGCGTCTGAGACGGATGAGAGTCTGCGTGCGCGTTTTGAGGCCATCGAAGACCTGCTCGCGGCCGTTTGGTCAAGCCCATGTCGGACCATTGCGCGGGTGCAGGGTCGTGCCTGGGGCGCGGCCGCCGATCTGGTGGTGGCCTGCGACCATCGGCACATCACACCAGATGCCAGCTTTCGCTTTCCAGGTGCACAGTTTGGGCTGGTGCTCGGCACGCGACGGCTCGCGCAACGTGTGGGTCGAGACCAGGCCAGAGACTTGGTCTCGACGGGGCGCGCCGTGAACGCCGAGCAGGCCATGGCCATCGGCCTGGCCACAGCCATGGGGTCGATCTGGCCCGAACTGGATGCAGTGGTCATCAGTCCTGAGACCCAGCGCATGGTGTGGGCGGTCACGCAGGACTCGTCTGGCACGGATGCGGAGGGCTTGGAGAGGGATCGATCGGCCCTGCGTCTGTCCATGGCTGGTGATCTTCATGCCCGACTCACAGCCTACCGTGAGAGCGTGGTGCGGCGCACGTAGACGCTGCGACTGGTGGGCCTGTGCCCACCAATTTACATTCATAGAGCATTGATTTTTAATGATTTATAAAAAAACTTGGTCTTGGACTTGCAATTTGTGCACTGCGTCATTATGATGTGGCCCATGCAGTAAACAAACACCGACACGACAGATCGATTTCATTCTGAAAGGAAACACAATGACCAACGTTACTCCCGAGCAAATGCTCAACAGCATCAAGCAATCCCAAGCTGCCATGGTTGAAATGGCTGCCCGTTCCATCGAGTGCATGGAGAAGCACCTCGAGCTCAACCTCAAGGCTGCCAAGGCCAACCTGGCCGATGCCACCGAGGCCTCCAGCCAGCTGATGAGCGTGAAAGATTTCCCCGAGCTCTACGCCGTGGCCCAAACCGTGGGTCAGCCCGCTGTTGGCAAGGCCGCTGCCTACAACCGCAACATTTACAACATCAACGCGGAAGCAGCCACGGAGTTCGCCAAGCTGGTGGAGTCCCGCATCGAAGAGGCCAACAAGGCCATGGCCTCGGCCGTGAACGACCTGAGCAAGAACGCCCCCGCCGGTACCGAGGGCATGGTCGCCATGATGAAGTCTGCCTTCGCTGCCTCGAACTCAGCCTTCGACGCCATCAACAAGGCCACCAAGCAGGTGGTGGAGATGGTTGAGACCAACGTCGAGGCCGCGACCAAGGCTGGTGAGGCTGCCGTCTCCAGCGCATCGCCCAAGAAATCCACACGCCGCACTGCCGAGTAATTTGGCAGGCCCGGTGTTGAAAAGGCCCTCTCCGGAGGGCCTTTTTTTTCTGCGTGCGTGTTTTGCTTACAGGGCGGCCAGGGTGTGGGTGAGCCAGTAGAAGCTCGGGATCCCGAACAGGATGTTGATCGGGAAGGTGAGGCCCAAGGAGAGACCCACGTACACGGCGGAATCCGCCTCTGGAATGGCCTCTCGCAGCACGGCGGGCACGGCAATGTAGCTCGCGCTGGCTGCCAAGACGGCCAGCAGCGTGGTGTCTCCCACGCTCAAGCCCGCCCAAAGCCCCAGGGCAATGGCGACCACCGCATGCACCGCTGGAATGCCTGCGGCATAGACCAGCAACATGGGGGACTGGCCGCGCAGCCCCCCCAGGTTTCGGGCAGCCAACAGTCCCATGTCCAACAGGAAGAAGGCGAGCATGCCCTTGAAGAGGTCTGCGGAAAAAGGCTTCATGGCCGCGGCCCCCTCGGGCCCCATGTAGTAGCCAATGACCATGCTCGCGAGCAGCAGCAGCTGTGCACCATCCGTGAAGGACTCGTGCAGGGTCTGCCGAAGACCACCCGGGTGTGGCGCGGTTTCAATCCCCTGCGCACCACCGAGCCGGCCCTTTCGCACGAGGTTGGCCATGAGCACCGCAAAGATGATGGCTGGCGACTCCATGATGGCCATGGCCGCCGCCATGTAGCCACCGTGCTCAACGCCCAGGCGGTCGAGGAATTGATTGGCCGTGATGAAGGTGACCGCACTCACCGACCCATAGGTCGCTGCAATGGCGATGGCATTGAAGGGCTGGGTCACCCGGCGCAGTAGCATAAACCCGAGAACGGGGGTCAGCATGGCCAACAGAATGGCCAGCCCGAGAATGGTCATCACCTCGGAGGTGAAGCCGGTCTCGGCCAGTGAGAGCCCGCCTTTGAGGCCCAGTGCCATGAGCAAATAGAGCGCCAGAAAACGGCTGATGGCGGGCGGGATGTCTAAGTTGGAGCGCACGAGGCCTGCAAAGAGGCCCACCAAAAAGAAGAGAACAGCTGGATCGAGTAGCGACAACAAATCTGGGGGGCTCCTGGCTAGGCCGCCCGAAGGCCTGAGGGATGGCTGCTGGCGATTTCCTTGTACCGGTCGGCAGCACAGCTTGCGGCAAAGGCGTGGGGCTTGACCCTCGGCGACAAATTGCACACACCTCGGATGTAGCCGACAGCCTGTTGGATCACGCAGCTCGAGCCGGCCGCGGGGTCTGGGTTGATGTCGAGGTGCACCTCCACCGGGCGTTGCCCGATCGCATCCGACAGGCGCAGGTAGAGGTCGGCCACCTTGTAGACTTCGTTCATGAGGCGCAGGTGCGGCCGGTCGGCCCGCTGGTCGAAGTCTCGCTCGCGCGTGGTCTCCCCGAAGAGCTTGCAGCCACGGTTGCCGTCGATGTGCACCACAATGACCAGGGTGTAATCCGCGTGCCAGACTTGGCCCTCCAAGAGCCGACAGGAGTCCGCACCGATGTAAATCCGAGTGCTGGCCGATTGCGCTGCGATGAAACGGGCCACCGCGGGGAGGTCTAGCTGCCGGAGAGGATGCATGTGGGTGTTCACAATGGGTAGGAGACCATGCGAGGAGAGATGATGCAAGTCTGTGCCCTTTTCCATGAAGTTTTGATGAATGCCCGCATGGTGCATTGCAAAACGAACGTGTTTATGTTGCAATGCAAGTGCGGTTTCGGCCGCATTGTTGTCTCCTTGCAGATCATTCTGCCTTGCGGCCCCAGCCCAACCGGCTGGGGCTTTTTTTATCTGCGCACCCAGGAGGTCAGCATTGAGCAAGCACATTGAACTCAGGGACTTGGTCTTCGAATGGCCCGGTGCAGCAAGGCCCTTGCTGCAGATTCCGGCGTGGTCGGTGGGGACCGGCCGACGGGTGTTTTTGCGCGGTCTCAGTGGGTCTGGCAAGAGCACCTTGCTGTCGATCCTCTCTGGGGTGCAGACACCGACCTCCGGCGAGTGCCTCGTGCTTGGACACCCCTTCCATGCGATGTCCGCCACAGCCCGCGACCGTATCCGTGCCACCGACATCGGCGTGATTTTTCAGCAGTTCAACCTTCTGCCCTATCTGTCGGCCTGGGACAACGTGATGCTGCCCAGTCGACTCTCAGGCCGGGCGCCGGCTCATGACGCGGGCGACCTGCTCCATCGGCTCGGGCTCTCATCGATGCTCTGGCCGCGCCCCGCCCATCAGTTGTCGGTGGGCCAGCAGCAGCGGGTTGCAGTGGCCCGAGCCTTTCTTTTGGGCCCAAGGCTCCTCTTGGCAGATGAGCCCACATCGGCCCTGGATGCCGTTCACCAGGCCTCGTTTGTGTCGCTTCTGCTTGAACTTGCGCAGGCCTCGAAGGTCACGGTGATCATGGTGAGCCACGACGATCGCATGAGCAGTAACTTTGATGAAGTCTGGGCCCTCGGCGAAGCGGGCGGATTGGAGGCCGTTCGATGAGCGGGGGTGCAATGAACAGTTGGCTGCGCCTCGCGCTCGCCAGTGCATGGTCTCGGCGGCTGCCAGTGCTCTTGGTGCTGCTGGCCGTGGCCACATCCTCCTTGCTCGTCTTGTTTGTCAGCCAATTGCGGTCAGACCTTCGCACCAGTTTTGGTCAGGCCATCAGTGGGGTCGATCTGCTGGTGGCTCCGCGAGGCAGCCCGACTGAAATTCTGCTCTACGGCGTCTTTCAGCTTGGTCGTCCCACCCAGAACCTTGATGCATCTCATCTGGCGCGGGTGCGTGGCCTGGCCCAGGTTGAATGGGTGGTGCCCGTTCAGCTCGGTGACACCTACCGGGGGCGGCCGGTCTGGGGAACAGAGGCCGACTTTTTCAGCCGGGTTCAGGTTCGTGGGCAGCCACTGCGCCTGGCCGAGGGTGCGGTCTTTTCGGCTGCCACCGAGGCCGTGCTGGGTGCCGAGGTCGCCAAACGCCTCGCGCATCGCCTCGGCGATCGCCTGGTGCTCACCCACGGGCGTTCGGATGGCCTGTCTCGCGACCATGATGATCACCCCTTTGAGGTGGTGGGCATACTCGAGCCCACTGGAGGTCCGTTGGATCGCGCAGTCTTTGTATCGACCGAGGGCTTTGAGTCCATCCACCAGGGCTGGTTGTTTGGCGCACTGGCCCCGCCGAGCAGCTACACCACGCTCTGGGTGGGTCTTCAAAACCGTGGTCAGGTCTTTTCGGCCCGCCGTGCGATTGAGTCGCTGCCGGGTGCTCCACTGACCGCTGCTCTGCCTGGGGTCACCCTCGACGAACTGTGGCGAACACTCTCGGTGGTTGAGCGTGGCTTTACGCTGGTGGGATGGGTGGTCTCGGTCGGAGCCCTATTGTCGGTGGCGGCCGTGACCCTGGTCTCATTGGCATCGCGCCGCAGAGAGTTCGCCATTCTTCGTGCAGTGGGGGCTGGCCCGGCGCAAGTGGCCCGGCTCATCCTGCTTGAGGCCACCCTGGTGGGTCTGGCGGGTGTGCTGCTGGGGCTCCTTCTTCAGCAGGCCGTGGTCTGGTGGTTTGCCGACTTTCTTCGGATTGAATATGGTGTGGCGATGTCTGTCTTCAACCTGCCTGCTCAGGCGTGGACCTCGCTTCTTGGCCTCGGAATGGCATCGGTGGCCATCAGCCTCCTGCCTGCCTGGCGGGCGCGTCGCTTGTCCCTGGTGGATGGGCTGCATCCACCGATCGCTTAGCATGCGGCGCTGGCTCTCGCTGTTTGGGCTGTTCGTGCTGGGCGTGGCCTGGGCCAAGCCCGCGTTGGAGATCAGCTGGGACGACCTCATCGACGAGAAATGGGCCAAGCAGGTTCAGGTGGAAATGATGGCGCTTGGCCGGCTTGGGGGTCTGAAGGACGGCTCTGAGGCCGCCGACCGGGCCATGTCCAAGCTGCGCGAGAAGTGGGATGCCGCACCGATTGTGTCCACCCATCTGGGCAAACAAGTTCGCATTCCAGGCTATGTGGTGCCACTCGATGCAGACCGATCTGCAGACCGGTCGTTTCTGCTGGTGCCTTACTTTGGCGCCTGTATTCACACCCCGCCACCGCCGGCCAATCAGATCATCCTCGTGGTTCCTCAGAAGGGTGCGAGGATTCGCGAGGTGCCGGAGTCCATGGCCACGGTCTGGGTGGAGGGGCGGCTCGAAGGCGCGCGCACCGAGACCAGCCAGGGCGTGACGGGCTACCAGTTGCTGGCCACGGCTGTTCGTCCCTACGAGGAGCCCAAGCGGTAACATTTGGCCATGACCATCCTGCTGACACACGACGCCTTTGCCGCCCATGAAATGGGGCCGCACCACCCAGAATCGCCCGCGCGGGTTCGCGCGGTGTTGACCGAACTTCAGGCCACCGGCCTCTTGGATCGTCTCGATGTGCAAGAGGCGCCCATGGCCCGTGACGAAGACATCCTTCGGGCACACACCCCCGACCATTGGGAGGCGCTCAAGGCGGCCTCGCCGAGCAGCCGATACGCCGTCATCGACCCAGACACTGCCATGAACCCATTCACCTTGGAGGCCGTCTCGCGTGCCGCGGGAGCGGTGGTCGAGGGCGTGGAGGCCGTCGTTCAGGGCAGGGCACGGACGGTCTTTTGCGCGGTTCGCCCGCCGGGTCACCATGCCGAGCGCGACCGGGCGATGGGTTTTTGCTTCGTGAACAGTGTGGCAGTTGGTGCCCTGTACGCCACTGAGGCGCTCGGCCTGTCTCGCGTGGCAGTGGTCGATTTTGATGTTCACCATGGCAACGGTACCGAAGAAATTCTTGCGGATGTGCCGGGGGTGCTCATGGTCTCCACATTTCAGCAGGGCATTTATCCAGGCCGTGGAGAGCGCCCCATGGGCCGAAACATGGTCAATGTTCCGCTGCCCGGTGGCAGCGATGGCAAGGCCCTTCGAGCGGCCGTGCTTCAGGAATGGCTGCCCGCATTAAATGACTTTGCGCCGGAACTCATCATCATCTCTGCCGGGTTCGATGCCCACCGTGATGACCCTCTCGCAGGCCTGCGTTGGTCGGAGGCAGACTATGAGTGGGTGACCGAGCAGCTACTGGAGGTGGCGGCCCGTCATGGTGAGGGCCGTGTGGTCAGCAGCCTCGAGGGCGGCTACGAGGTGGCTGCGCTCGGGAGAAGCGTGGCCTGCCACGTGAGCGCCTTGTTGCGATCGGAGACGGTCGAGGCCTAGCCTCCGATGGTCAGCGCCTCTAGGCCTTGGGCCGGTCCGCCCAGAGCGTGCCGCCGGTCGACCAGTCTTCTCGCTTGATGTCGTAGAACAGAATGTCAACGGCCTCGGGGCTGCCACCCAGTGTGGCCA
>CAZPRT010000042.1:0-10265 GCA_964589205.1 uncultured Bordetella sp.
CCGACCGTTTCGAAACTTCGGCGTCCTTGGATGACCGACGCCGAGAGCACCAACTCCACCGCCCGATGGGCACTCGATGCATGCAACGCCGCCTGGGACAGCCCGGCCTCGACCAGCCGCAGGCCTTCGAGCCAGCATTGGCCGAGGGCACGGCGCGTCCTTGGCTCTGTCGCGAGGCGGCGCAGCGCCATGAATCGCTCGTTCTTTGCAGACTCAATTCGCGCCATCAGGGCCTCGCCAACAAGGCCGCCACAGGGCCAAAGGAGCGACGGTGAATGGATGAGGGACCCAGCCGTTGAAGGGCTGCAAGGTGCGCCGCAGTGCCATAGCCCGCGTGCTTGGCCAGCCCATAGCCCGGGTGCAAGGCATCCAAATTCCGCATGAGGCGGTCTCGGGCCTGCTTGGCCAAAATGCTGGCCGCGGAAATGGCGGCCACCTTGGCATCTCCCCCAACGATGGTTGTCGTGGCCCAAGGCCACTGTCCATCACCCACATGGCGCTGGGGATGCACGCTGCCATCGACCAGCACGTGCAGATGGGCCTGTCCAGGCGTGGCTGATCCGAGCGCGTGAACACAGGCCGCTACCGCGCGCGCCATGGCCATGCAGGTGGCGACCAAGATGTTGTGCGCATCAATCTCCTCCACGCTCGCCCAGCCCAGGCCATGGGAGGCGGCCTCCTGAAGGATCTGCTGCTCCAGGGCGTCTCGGCGCCGGGCGCTCAGCCGCTTGGAATCGGCCAGCCCCCATGACGACGCTTGCGGCGGCAAGACCACCGCGCCGGCGCACACCGGACCCGCCAGCGGGCCGCGGCCGGCTTCATCCACACCGATCTCCAGCAGCCCGCTCATGCGGCCAATAACTCGGAGAGACGCTCGCCCACGCGGGTCGTTGCCGACCGCCGCAGGCTGGCGTGCAATCCCTCAAAGGCAGAACGCATCTCCTCCTGGCGGGCTGCATCTTCGGAGAGGCTTCGCAGCGCAGACACCAAGGCGCTGGACTCGCACCGCGCCTGCAGGCATTCCGTCACGAGGCTGCGGCCCAGCAACAGGTTGGGCAGGCCCACATGGGCCACCTGTGCCTTGCGGCGCATCAGCCAGTGCGTGAGCGGCGGCACCCGGTAGCCAATCACCATGGGCCGGCCCACCAGGGCGGCCTCGAGTGTGGCCGTGCCACTGGCCACGAGCACCAGGTCTGCCGCAGCCAGTGCCCGATGAGACAGCGGTGCCGCATCCGAGGCTGCCTCTGCGTCGACACCCAGCAGCCGCACGCCCGCATCACGGGCAGCAGGCCAGTTGGGCAGCGCCTGGATCTGCCGGGCCACCGCTGGTGAGGCGGCCGGGATGATCACCTGCCAATCGCGCGCGAGCATGGCCGCGGCCCCGAGAAAGGCCGGGCCAATCCATTCGATCTCAGCGCGGCGTGAGCCCGGCATCACCGCCAGCACCGGCAGTCGCCTGTCGAGGCCCAGCCGCTCTTGGGCCAGCCCACGGTCTGGGTTGAAGTCGATGCGGTCGGCCAGGGGATGGCCGACAAACTCGGCCTGCACCCGAGTCTGTCGATAGAGCTCAGGCTCGAAGGGAAAGAGACAAAAGAGATGGTCCACCGCCTGCGCGATCGACGCCAGCCGCTCCGGGCGCCAGGCCCAGATGGTGGGGCTGATGAAGTGCACGGTGGTCACACCCAGCATGCGCAGCTGGCGCTCCACCCCAAGGTTGAAATCGGGCGCATCCACGCCCATGAAGACCTTCGGTGGAGATGCCCGAAGCCGCGCCAGCAATTGGCGTCGGATGGACAGGATGGCCGGCAGCCTGGAGAGCGCCTCCACATAGCCCCTCACCGCCAGGGCCTCGGCGGGTGCCCAGCAGTCCATGCCCAGCGCAGAAAGTCGTGGCCCGCCGATGCCCTCGAGCGAAACACCCCTGCCCACGAGCCCTCGCAGAGATTCGGCCGCGATCAGGTCGCCGGAGGCCTCGCCGGCCACCAGGGCCAGACGAACGTCCCGCAGGCTATCGGACAATCCCGCGACCCTGCGTGTCCAGGAAAGAGATCAAAGGGTCCAGGGCGAGGGCATCGTCCTGCGCCCCCCCCGCGCGGTCGGCGCGAATGGCCTCCAGCGCATCCGCAAGGCCAAGCCCAGACTTGTAGAGCAACTTGTAGGCACGGCGCAGCGCCCGCACGGCCCCTTCTGAAAATCCACGGCGCTTGAGCCCCTCGGTGTTGATGCCATGGGGTGATGCGGGGTTGCCATTGGCCATGACGTAGGGCGGGAGGTCTTGGAGCAGCGTGGTGCCCGCACCCGTCATGGCATGGGCACCAATGCGAACAAACTGGTGCACACCGGTGATGCCACCGATGATGGCCCAGTCGCCGACCTGCACATGACCGGCCAGTTGCACCGAATTGGCCATGATGGTGTTCGAGCCCACCTGGCAGTCGTGGGCGATGTGCACGTAGGCCATGATCCAGTTGTGGTCTGCGATGCGCGTGACGCCGCCATCTTGCACCGTGCCCAGGTTCACGGTCACGCACTCTCGAAAGGTGTTGTGGGCCCCGATCTCGAGCCGCGTGGGCTCACCCTTGTACTTCTTGTCCTGCGGCGGATTGCCGATCACGGCATGGGAAAACACCTCATTGAATGGGCCAAGCACCGCTCCACCGAGCACCTGCCCATGGGCATGGATGCGACAGCCCTCGCCCAGCACCACCCCAGGGCCCACGATCGCAAACGGCCCAATCTCCACACCCGAGCCCAACTGCGCCGTTGAATCAACGATGGCGCTCGGATGGATGAGGCTCATTGCGAGGCCTCTTTTGGAACCTCACGCAGTGCGCACATGAGGTCGGCCTCAGCCGCGACCTGGCCATCCACCAAGGCCTGCGCCTTGTACTTCCAAATGCCGCGGGCATGGCGCTCAATGGAGACATGCAGGTGCAATGCATCGCCCGGCACCACCGGACGCTTGAAGCGAGCATTGTCGATGCCCACGAAGAAATAAACAGACTCCGCATCGGCCTTGTTGCCCATGGTCTTGAAGGACAAAATGCCCGCGGCCTGAGCAAGAGCCTCGATGATCAGCACCCCAGGCATGACCTGGTAGTGTGGGAAGTGCCCATTGAAGAACTCCTCATTGATGGTCACGTTCTTCAAGGCCTCGATGCGCTCACCCGGGGTGATCGAGAGCACACGGTCAACCAAGAGGAAGGGATACCGGTGGGGGAGCGTGTCGAGGATCTGTCGGATGTCCATCTCAGTGGCTTTCGGTTGGGTCGTCGCCCTTGGGGTGACGGGTGGATTGAATGGCGGATCGAAGGGCTGGCAGCCTGCGAATGAGTGCAGCCGAGCGCTGCCAGTCGCGCTCGGGCTGCAGCGGCATGATGCCCACATATTTTCCAGGTGTGGTGATGCTCGACATGACCAGGCTCATGGGGCCGATGATGCTGCCCTCGGCAATCTCGAGGTGGCCCAGCACGCCAGCCGCACCGCCAATCTGGCAGTACGCGCCGATCTTCGCGCTGCCAGCAATCCCAACACAGCCCGCAATGGCAGTGTGATCGCCGATCTCGACGTTGTGGGCAATCTGGATGAGGTTGTCGAGCTTGACCCCATGGCCAATGCGCGTGGGTGTAAGGGTCCCGGCATCAATCACCGTATTGGCACCCACCTCCACATCGTTGCCAAGCACCACCCCACCCACCTGCGGAATCTTCACCCAGTGCCGCTCCGGCGTGGGCGCAAAGCCAAAGCCTTCCGAGCCAACAATGGCCCCAGACTGCAGCACCGCCCGCTCCCCGATCTCGACTCCAGCAGCAATGGTCACCCTTGGATGGAGGACACTGGCTGCGCCCACGCGAGCGCCGCGGCCGATGTGGCTCATGGCACCCACATCGGTGTCATCGCCAACCCAGGCATCGTCCTCGATCACCGCACCTGCACCGATGCGGACACGCTGGCCCAGGTGGGCACGATCTGACACGCTTGCAGCGGGGTGAATGCTGGTGACAGGGACATCGCTTGCCCGTTGCACCGCCATGAGGTGGCCTGCAGCCTTGGCGAAATACAGATACGGGTCGTCTGTGAGGATCAGGGTTTGAAACGCATGCTGGGCGGGCCGATCCTCTGGCCGAAGAACGATCAGCCCCGCACGACAGGCATCAAGCTGCGGACGCAGGCGGGCGTGGGCCAGAAAGCTGGCGTCTTCCGGCCCTGCAGATGAGAGCGGGGCAAACCGAGCGACCCGGTGGTCTGGGTTGCCCTCGAGCCTGCCCCCAACGGCGGCAACCAGACTGGCTGCCGAGACCCCTGCAGGCTTACTTGGCGCCTGCCGGTCCATTCAAAACCCGAATGACCTTCTCTGTGATGTCGATGCCGGGCGAGGCGTAGACCGCCTCTTGAAAGATGATGTCGTACTTCTCGGCCTCGGCGATCTGACGAATCGCCCGGTTCGCACGCTCCACCACCGCAGCAAGCTCCTCGTTGCGACGCTGGTTCAGGTCTTCACGGAACTCGCGCTGACGGCGCTGAAGATCGCGCTCCATGTCGGCAATCTCGCGCTGACGCTTGCCACGCTCGGCCTCGGCCATGACCGGAGCATCGCGTTCGAGCTTCTCGGACAGGCCACGCAGCTTGGTGGCCAGGTCTTGGACTTCCTTCTCGCGCTTGGCGAATTCTGTTTCCAGCTTCTTCTGTGCAGCCTTGGCTGGAGAGGAGTCGCGCAGGATGCGCTCCGTGCTCACAAAGCCCACCTTGACGTTGGCCGCCACGGCCGCAGGCGCAAGGCTCAAGACCAGCGCCGAGGCCATGCCGATCAGGCCAAGACGGCGAAGAAATTCAAACGATTTCAAGGACATCCACACACCTTTCTGTCGAAATGATGACCAGTGTCTCACAGGCCTGGCCCGCCCGCCTAGAAGCCGGTTCCGATCTGGAACTGCAGCCGCTGCGTGCGGTCGTTTGTTTCCTTGCGAATGGCGTTGCCCATGCTGAGCTTGAGCGGCCCGACCGGTGAGAGCCAGCTCAGACCAGCACCGACCGAGGCCCGCAAGGAGCCGTTGTCAGAGACGTTCTCACCCCAGACGTTGCCCATGTCGAAATAGGTGAAGAGTCGAATGGTTCGGTCTTGGGCCATGCCAGGCAGCGGGAACAGCAGCTCATTGTTGATGACCAGACGCCGATTGCCACCCAGGGCCGTGGCGTTGTCCGTGCCGCCCTTTGGCCCAATGGTGCTGCTGGCAAAGGCACGCACCGAACCAATGCCACCCGCATAGAAGTTCTTGGTGGCAGGGTAGTCGTCCCCGCCCAGGCCAATGCCATAGCCCAGTTCGGTGTTGATGGCATAGGTGATGGACTTGGTGATCGGCTTGAACCATTGGTGGCCGTAGGTCAGGCGGAGGTACTCGAGGTCTCCGGCCGGCGTGGCGTAGTCGGCATTGAAATACTGATAACGGCCAGTGCTCGGGGCGATGCCCGAATCACGCGAGTCACGCGACCAGCCCAGCGTGGCCAAATAGGCCGTGGCGGAGTTGCCATGGGCTGCGGTAAAGGATGTCCAGTTTGGAAGGTTGGTGAGCGTGCCGGACACCTCCGAGCGCTCGGCCGCCGCACCCACGAAGATCCGATCTTCCTCGGTGTAGGGGATGCCAAAGCGAAGGCCCAGGCCGGTGGACTTGATCGTGTAGGCGCCGAGGCTGTTGACCTCATCGGCGTTGAAGGTGCGGGTGTAGAGGTCGAACGAGCGGCTCACACCGTCGTCGGTCCAGTACGGGTCGACATGGGTGAAGGCCAGCGTGCGGCTCACCTTGCTGGTGTTCACCTCGAAGGACACATTGGTGCCCGTGCCCAGAAAATTCTGCTGACTGATCGAGCCCGAGAGCACAAGCTTGTCGGAGCTTGAAAAGCCCACGCCGAAGGTGAGGCTGCCCAATGGACGCTCCTCGACTCGAACATTCACGTCCACCTGGTCGCCCGCGCCGGTCACGGCCTCGGTGTCGACATCCACGCTCTTGAAGTAGCCAAGGCGATCCACACGGTTTCGTGAGAGGCGAATGCGCTCGCTGTCGTACCAGGAGGCCTCGAACTGGCGCATCTCGCGACGAATCACTTCATCCCGGGTCTTGGCGTTGCCACTGATGTTGATGCGACGAACATAGACCCGGCGGCCCGGATCGACCTGCAACTGAAAATCCACCACACGCTTGGCGCGGTCGATCTTTGGAATCGGGGAGACGTTTGCAAAGGCATAGCCCAACTCGCCAAGCCGATCGGTCAAGGCCTTGTTCACCGCCTGCAGTTTCTCGTTGGAGAAGGTCTCACCCGGCTTGATGCTCACCAGCTTCTGAAGCGACTCACCCTGCCCGAGGAGATCGCCCGCCAGGCTGATGTCGCCCACCGTGAAGCGTTCGCCCTCGTTGATGGTGATGGTGATGAACACCTGCCGGCGATCGGCCGACAATGACACCAGGGTGGAATCCACCGCGAATTCCAGGTAGCCCTGGTTCAGGTAGAAGGACTTCAGGGTCTCGATGTCGCCCGTGAGCTTCTGGCGAGAGTATTGATCGGCCTTGGTGTACCAGGACATCCAGGTGGGGGTCGAGAGTCGGAACTCATCGAGCAGATCGTCTTCCTTGAAGGCCTTGGCGCCCACAATTCGAATCTCGGCGATGCGGGCATCCTCCCCCTCATCAATGGCAATCGAAACCGCCACACGATTGCGCTCCAGGGGCGTGATGGTGGACTGAATCTGCACGTCGTACTTGCCGCGGCCGAGGTACTGGCGCTTCAACTCCTGCTCGGCGCGGTCAAGCAGGGCGCGATCAAAAATTCGGGCCTCGGCCAGGCCGGAATCAGCCAGCGCCTTCTTCAAGACCTCCTGGTCAAACTCTTTTGAGCCACGCACCTCCACCGCACCAATGGCTGGGCGCTCCTCGACCAGGACCACCAGCACCTCGCCATCGAGCTCCACCCGCACGTCCTTGAAGAACCCCGTGGCATAGAGCAGACGGACGGACTCCGTGATGGTGGTGTCCGAGAGCCGATCGCCCACTCGAATGGGCAGATAGGAGAACACCGTGCCGGGCTCAATGCGCTGCAGCCCCTCCACACGAACATCCTTGACCACCACGCCCACCGATCCGGAAGCACTCGGTGGCTGTGGAATGGCCTGCGGCGCGCGTGGCACCTGAACCTGCGCATGGGCGGCTCCCGCAAGCACCAGCAGTGAAAAACAGACCGCCTGTTGGAGCGGGGAACGGCGAAGGCAAGGAGAACGCATGCTGATGAAACCCTTTTTTCTTATAAGCCAAAGAACCGCGATACATCGTTGAAGAGGGCCAGACCCGTGAGACCCAAGACCAGCATCAGGCCCACTCGCTGCCCCACCGCCTGAACACGATCTGGCAGCGGCTTGCCCCGCAAAAACTCAAAGAAATAGTACAGGAGGTGGCCGCCATCGAGCATGGGGATGGGGAGAAGGTTCAGGATGCCGATGCTCACGCTCACCAGAGCCAGAAAGCCGATGAAGGCTGTCCATCCAATGGCAGCGGACTGGCCGGCAGCATCCGCAATCGCCACCGGGCCATTGAGCTGGCGCCAGGACAAATCACCGGTGAGCATGCGCCACAGCGCCTGCAAGGACAACTGCGTCACCTCCACCGTGCGCTGCACGCCGCGCACCACGGCCTCCACTGCGCCACGGTCGACGGTGACCATGGGCGTTTGCGCACCGATGCCCACCCCAAGCCGGTGCACACCATCGGGGCCAGGCTGCGCCATGACGGTGATCAGCCGGCCCGAACCCGGCAGTTCCTCATCCGGTGCATGCGGCTGGGTCTGGACCACGCCCAGCACCATGGGTGCGCCCTGGGCCTCGCGCACGCGCGCCACAAGCTCCATCGGCTGGCGAACAGGCTCGCCATCGACGCTCAGCACCACCATGTCTGGCTGCAAACCTGCCCGGGCACCAGCACCCTCGGGCTGGACCCCGGTGAGTCGAACGCCCAAGGAGACGGGTGCCAGACCAAGCCCCGCCACGGCCTGGTCTGGCTGGCCAGAGGGCGCAAGCCCCACCGACACATCACGGGCCGCACCACCCTCAGGGATCACCGTGATGGCCACGGACGTGTCTCCCGCGATGCTGGCCCGAAAGAGCTGCCAACGCACGTCGGAGAAGCTCGCCACGGGCACCCCCCCCACGGCAGAGATCGTCTCACCACCGCGAAGACCGGCCATGGCCGCAGGCGTCTGTGCAGCCGGCACCGCCATGACCGGCAACGGCTCCTGGCGGGGAAGGCTCGCCACCATCGAGAAGGCCACCCAGGCGAACAGGAAATTGGCCAGGGGCCCGGCCACGACCACCCAGCTGCGGGCCCAGAGTGGCTTGGCATGAAACGAACTCGTGGGCGCGGCGTTGGCAGGCCTGGCCTCCCCCGAGCCCGCATCCCACATCTTTACGTAGCCACCGAGCGGAATCCAGCCCACGGCCCACTCGCAGCCCCGGCGGTCACGCAGCCGCAGGATGGTGCGGCCGAAGCCCACCGAGAAACGCTCCACATGCACGCCCACCGAGCGCGCAGCCAGGTAATGGCCCATCTCGTGGACAAAGACCAGCAAGGCCACTGCAAACAGAAAGGACATCAAACTGTTCATGACGTGAGCTCCGAATGACGCATCAGCCATGCATCCGCATGGCGACGCGCCTGAGAATCGATGTTGATGACATCGTCCACCGAGGTGGGGTCTTCCACCCGGCCAACCAGTTCCGACAAGACATCACCGACCAGGTTCTGAATCTGCCCAAAACGAATGCGCCCCGCCAGAAAGGCATCGACCGCCTGCTCGTTGGCGGCATTAAAGACGTTGCCCGCGGCCTGCCCCTGCTCAAGGCAGGCCGCCACATGACCGAGCGCAGGAAACCGAATGGGATCGGGCTCCTCAAAGTGCAAGGCCTTGATGGCCCGCCAATCGAGGGGCGTGACACCACTGTTGATGCGCTGTGGCCAGGCCATGGCATGGGCAATCGGCGTGCGCATGTCGGGTGGACCCAACTGGGCAAGGGTAGAACCGTCCTCAAACTCCACCATGGAGTGAATCACACTCTCCGGATGCACGACGATCTCGATGTCTTGTGGTGGCATGGCAAACAGCCAGTGGGCCTCAATCCATTCCAGGCCTTTGTTGGCCATGGTGGCGGAGTCCACAGAAATCTTTCGGCCCATGGACCAGTTCGGATGGGCCACAGCCTGGGCCACCGTGGCGGCCTCCATCGACTCGCGAGACCAGGACCTAAATGGCCCACCGGAAGCCGTGAGCAGAATGCGTCGGACATCGGTGGGCCGCTCGAAGCATCGGTAGCCCGGCCCCAGCGCCTGGAAGATGGCGTTGTGTTCACTGTCGATGGGGAGAATCGTGGCGCCAGAGTTGGCGGCCTGCGCCACCATCAGGCCGCCCGCACAGACCAAGGCCTCCTTGTTGGCCAGAAGCACCCGCTTGCCCGCAGCCACCGCCCGCCAGACCGAGGGCAGGCCTGCCACCCCCACGATGCCGGCCACCACGGTGTCCACCTCCGCGAGGCCCGCCAATTCGCACAGGCCCTCGGGGCCGGCCAGCCCGAATACATGACGCTGAGACGACTGGCCCAGGGCCTGACGAAAATGCTCAGCAGCCAGAGGGTCTGAGAGGCAGACCACCTTGGGCTTGAAGGCCTCGACGAGTCGCAGCAGTCCCTCGTGGTCTCGGTGGGCGGACAAGGCCACCACCTCAAAGCGATCGGGATGGCGACGGACAAGGTCGAGGGTGCTCGCACCGATCGAACCCGTGGCGCCGAGGCTGGCCAGTCGTTGTCGTTGGGTGGGTTCGGTGGCCATGGCCTGTGGATCTTAGATCGACACCGAGTAAAAGAACACCGCAAAGGGCAGCACGGCCAGCAGTGCATCGAGCCGGTCGAAAAAGCCGCCATGGCCGGGCAGCAGCCAGCCGGAGTCCTTGACCTGAGCCTGGCGCTTGAGCAAGGACTGGTGCAGGTCTGCCATGACCGCGACCGCCGTGATGAGCAACGTGGTACCCACCAGGTAGCCCCAGCCCACATCCTCACGCAGCATCCAGGCCCAGCTGCCGGGCCAATGCTCAGAGGCTGCGTAGACCAGGGCCAGGTTGCCCACCACCGCACCGCCCACGCCGGCCCAGGTCTTGCCCGGGCTGATCGTTGGCGCCAGCTTACGACGGCCAAAGGTCCTTCCGGAAAAATAGGCGGCAGTGTCTGCCATCCAGAC
>CAZPRT010000043.1:0-10212 GCA_964589205.1 uncultured Bordetella sp.
ACTCGGCCCGGTGGCAGTCAGCGCCCAAACCCTCCTCGCAGCAGCAGCCTGTGCCGGCGCCACGCTCTGCTATGCGGTTGCCGGCATGCTCACCAAACGGTGGCTCTCGGAGGTCAATGCCTTTGAGAGCGCCCTGCGAAGCCTGGGCCCGGCCAGCGTTCTGCTCCTGCCCATCGCCCTGGTGGAGGCACCGCATGCAGAGCCTACCGCCATGGCCTGGTGGAGTGTGGCGGCGCTGGGCCTGCTCTGCTCGGCGGTGGCCTACCTCTTGTTCTTTCGTCTCATTCGGGCCGTGGGCCCAATCAAGGCCACCAGTGTGACCTTTCTCATTCCAGGCTTTGGGGTCTTCTGGGGCTTCGTGTTCTTGGGGGAGCCACTCACCCTTGGGATGGGCTTGGGCCTGCTGCTGGTGATTGCGGCGAGCGCCCTGGTGCTGAGCACGCCGTCAGCGCCTGCATCACCGCAGGCACATCATCGGCCACCACCACCCGCTCCAGGTGACCCGGGTAAATGAAACCCTTCTCGCGGGCGCTCTCGACAAAGTCCATGAGGTCGTTGAAGTAGCCCGCCAGGTTGGCAATGACGATGGGCTTCTGATGTGCATTGGTCTGGGTGGCGGTCCAGACTTCAAAGAGTTCCTCAAAGGTGCCGATGCCGCCAGGCAGCACCAGAAAGACATCCGAGCGCGACACCATTTCAATCTTGCGTTCAATCATGGTCTCTACAATGAGAAGCTCGGTGAGCCCCTCCAATGGGGGCTCGGTCTGCGTGAGGTATCGAGGAATGACACCCGTCACCGCAGCCCCGTGCTTCAAGGCCGCGCTCGCCACGAGGCCCATCAGGCCGGTGCGGCCTGCGCCAAAGACCAGGGACCAGCCCTGCTGCCCAATGGCCTGGCCAATCTGTGAGGCCGACTCGGCCCAGTGCGCATCGATGCCGGCACGGGAGCCACAGAACACACAGACGCGAAGAAATGAATGGGGCATGGTCATGGAGATGGTCCAATAGAGTATGAATGAGAACGAAAGGCACGAATGTTAAAGAGCACCCTTGAATCCCTTTTGCGTGAATGGGGCTACAACCAGTGGCCCGCCTGGCTGGAGGCAGCCCTGTCTCTGACCAATCTCGCCCTGATTTTGTTGCTGGCCTGGGTCAGCCTGCGCGTCACACACCGACTGGTGGGTGCCTTCCATCAGCGGCTCAAAGACAAAACACCATCGGCCGAGGAGCAGCGGCGCATCGCGACGCTGGAGCGCGTGTTCGGCTATGTGGCCTCAGTGGTCATTTGGGTGGTCACCATCATGCTGGTGCTCTCTGAGCTCGGCATCTCGATTGCGCCCATCCTGGCCACGGCGGGTGTGGCCGGCCTGGCCGTGGGCTTTGGCGCCCAGAGCCTGGTGAAGGATTACTTCACGGGCTTTGTGATGCTGGTGGAAAACCAGATCCGCGTGGGCGACATTGTGGAGATTGCCGACAAGACCGGGGCCGTCGAGGAACTCACCCTGCGCTATGTTCGGCTGCGCGACTACAGTGGCTCGGTTCATTTCGTGCCCAACGGCATCATCACCTCGGTGAGCAACATGAGCCGCGACTTCGCCTTCGCGGTGGTGGATGTTGGCGTGGGCTACCGCGAGGAATTGGGCGCGGTCTTCCAGGTCATGAAGACCACGGCCGAAGACCTTCGCGCCGATCCAGCCTTCTCAGGCCGCATTCTCGACGGCCTCGAAATTGCCGGGGTGGACCAGTGGGCCGAGTCCTCGGTGATGATTCGGGCCCGGCTCAAGGTGGTGGCCCTTGAGCAGTGGACGATTCGCCGTGAATACCTGCGTCGATTGAAACTGGCCTTCGATGCCCACGGCATCGACATTCCGTATCCGCATCGAACGGTCTATCAGGTGCCGGTTCGACCTGCAGACCAAATCAAGTCGGACCCGCTCGACGACTGAACTGCCGCACCACGGCCACCAGAATGGCCGCCAGCGGCAGGGCGAGCAGCACTCCAAGGAACCCAAAGAGGCTGCCAAACACCACCAAGGCCAGAATCACGGCCAGCGGGTGCAGGCCGATGCGCTCGCCCACCAGCTTGGGCGTGAAGACGAAGCTCTCGAGGAACTGGCCGCCGCCATACACAATCGCCACGGCAATGAGGGTGTGAACCCAGCCCAGCTCGAGCAGCCCCGAGACCAAGGCCAAGAGCACTGACACCGCAAAGCCCACGTAGGGCACGAAGACGAAGAGCCCCGAGAGCAGGCCAATCGAAAGCCATCCAGAAAAGCCGGCCAGAAAGAGTGCCACGGCATAGTAGAGGCCCATGGCCGCCATGACGCGCACCTGGCCCTGCAGATAGCCCTGCAGGGTGTCGTGAATGTCTTGGCCCAGTGCGCGAGCCAGTGGGCGGTGGGCCTGGGGGATGGCCCAGAGGCCTTTGCCCAGAATGAGGGCCCAGTCCTTGAGCAGGAAAAAGAGCACCACGGGCACCAGAATGAGCCAGCCCAGAATGGCCACCAGTGCGCCGAGTCCTGTCTGCAGCGTGGAGAACAGGGTGGTGGAGACCTGCTCTTTGTTGTCGCCCAGCCAGGCCATGAGCTTGGCCCGCAGGGCCTCGGTGTCTTCGATGGGCAGGCCGGTCTGGGCCAGCCACGGGTAGACCTGCGCATAGAGCGTGGCAATGAGGTCGGGCAGTCGGGCCTGCAGCTTGCCAATTTCATGGCTCACCACGGGCACACCAATCGAGACCAGGGCCGCCACAATCACCAGGCCCACCAAGATGGCCACGATGCTCGAGAGTGCCCGCGGCAGGCCCCGTTGGGTGAGCCCTCGGGCGATGGGCTCCAACAAATAGGCCAGCAGCAGGGCGGCGGCAAACGGGGCGAGGGCGGCGGTCATGACAAGACTTTAGACCAGACTGGCCACGAGGATCACCAGGCTGCCCGTGAGCAGTCCCGGCACGAGCCCACCCCAGCGTTTGTTGGGCCAGACCATGATCGCAAAGGCCAAGCCTGCGGCAAAAAGCCGCGCCCCCATCGGGAGTTGTGCGAGTGGCCCCACAGGCAGCAGCAGAATGCGCAGGGTGAGGCCCGCCACCATGGCGTAGGTGATGCAGGCCACCCAGCGAAAGACCTCGCTGGCGGTGTTGATGCGCCCAGAAAACGAGACCCCAAGGGCGCGCCACAGGTAGGTGCCGAGCACGGCGCCGGTCAGCGCGAGCAGTTCGGTCATTCGGGCCTGCGGGCTTCTGTCCAACGCACCACGGCATAGGCCAGGCTGCCGCCCACCAGGCCGGTGATGAGCAGGCTGTGGTCGGGTGAGACGAGGTAGGTCAGTGGCCCCAGCATGCCACCCAAGACAATGGCCAGGCGGTTGGCCAAGGGCTTGACCTCCGCGAAGGTGAGCAGAAAAAAGAGGGGGTTGAGGAAGACCAGGGCCAGTGTGAGGGGCAGTGGCACCTGGCCAGCCAGCAGGTAGCCGAGCGCCGTGCCGGGTGCAGACACGCCCCAGCAGACCAGGCCAAGCCCACAGAAGTATGCGCGGCGATGGCCCGGATCCATCTTGGGGAAGTCGCGCATGGCAATCGCCCAGCTCGTCATCGAGAGGGTGTGCACCCAGGCGTAGAGCCAACCATTGCGCTGCTCTGCAGGAATCTGTGGCATGACTGTGAGGGTCATGGGAAAGAAGCGGGCCGCGGTGAGCATGGCCGCGAGCGCCACCACAAAGGCCGAGGCTCCGGTGGCCATCATTTCCACAAAGACCACCTGGCCGGGCAGTGCGTACATGAGCAGGCTCGACCCCGTGGTGGTCCAGAAGGACAGGCCCATGCTGTGGCCGAGCGCGCCAAAGCCGAGCATGCCGGCAAAGAGCACCGCCGCCGGTGCCCCCAATGCGTCTCGCATGCCCCGTCGGAAGGCGGCGCGCGGCGACTCGAAGTCAAAGGCGGTCATGGCGCGATTGTATGATGGCCGCTCATGAAGTCTGTCTTCTCCAACCTCTACCGGCGGGTGATGGCCTGGTCTCGACACCCCCGTGCGGTCTGGATCTTGGGCGGCCTGAGCTTTGCAGAATCGTCCTTCTTCCCCATCCCCCCCGATGTGATGCTTGCGCCGATGAGCCTGGCCCAGCCCAGGCGGGCCCTCTGGTTTGCCACGGTGACCACCGTGACCTCGGTGCTCGGCGGCCTCTTCGGTTATTGGATTGGGGCCTGGGCCTTCGATGCCATTTCCCCCTGGCTCGAGCAGAGCCGCTACTGGGACCCCTTTGTTACCGCGCAAACTTGGTTCGAGCACTGGGGCTTTTGGGCCGTGCTGATTGCTGGCTTCTCTCCCATTCCATACAAGGTCTTCACGATTGCCGCAGGCGTTGCGGGCATGCCCTTGCTGCCCTTCATTCTGGCCTCGCTGGTCGGTCGTGGCGGTCGGTTTTTTTTGGTGGCGCTCCTCATGCGCTGGGGTGGCGCACGCATGGAGGCCATGCTGGAGAGGACTGTGGACCGCATCGGCTGGGCCTTGGTGGCCTTGGTGGCCGTGGTGGTCTGGATTCGGTTCTGAAGATCCTGCCGATTTAAGCGGGCCGCGCCGATCGGCTCACGAGCCAGACCCCGGCCATGGTGGCGAGTGTTCCTGTCAGGGTGGTGAGGGTGAAGGGCTCATCAAAGAGCAGCCAGGCCATGGCCGCCGTGGTGGGCGGTGTGAGGTAGAGCAGGCTGGTCACCTGGGTGGCAGCACCTTCACGAATCAAGACGAAGAGCAGGAAGATCGCGCCCACGGAAATGGCCAATACCGACCAGGCCAGCGCGAAGATCAACTCCGGATGCCAGGTGACCTCGCGGGTCTCGAGCAGCCAGACAAAGGGCAGGCAGGCCAGGGCCGAGGCCATGAACTGAATGGCTGCGCCGGTGCGCAGGTCGAAGTCGGGGCAGGCCCGCTTCTGATACAGCGTGCCAATGGTGATGGAGGCCAGGGCCAGGGCAGCCAGCCAAAGGCTTGCATCCGAGAGGCCCACCAGGCTCAGCTTGGCCCAGACCACCAGGCCCACGCCCGCAAGCCCCAGGGCCAGGCCCAGCCACTGCACGGGCCGAATGCGCTCCTTGAGCAGGCTCAAGAACACGGCCGTGAGAATGGGCTGCAGGCCCATGATGAGGGCGACGAGCCCAGCGGTCATGCCCTCGCGAACGGCGGCCCAGACGCCACCCAGGTAGCCGGCCTGCAGCAGAAGCCCAGCCAGTGCGATCTTCCAGGCCAGGGGCCGGGGCGGCCAGGGCGCCTGGGCCAGCCAGGCCATGGGCAGCAGCAGCACGAGCACGAGCACGAAGCGCATGAGCAGGAAGGTCATAGGCTCGGCATGTGGCATGCCATAGCGGGCGATGATGAAGCCGCTGCTCCAGATCAGAACAAACAGCAGGGGGAAGCTGGCACGCAGCGTGGGATGAAGGGGCACGGTGTGGAAGTCGTTTGTGAGCGATAATACTGGGATGTCATTTAAAGAACTGGGTCTTCACCCAGACATTCTTCGGGCCGTGGTGGATGCCGGCTACGAAAATCCAACGCCGATCCAAGAACAAGCCATCCCCCAGGTGATGGCAGGCCACGATGTGATGGGCGCCGCCCAGACCGGAACCGGCAAGACTGCTGCCTTCACGCTGCCCATCCTGCACCGGCTCATGCCGCATGCCAGCACCAGTGTGTCGCCAGCCCGGCACCCCGTGCGAGCCCTCATGCTGGCACCCACCCGTGAGCTGGCCGACCAGATCTATCAGAACGTGCACCAGTACGCCACCCACACCCCACTGCGATCGGCCGTGGTCTTCGGTGGTGTGGACATGAACCCGCAAACAGCCCAGCTGCGCGCGGGCGTGGAGCTGCTCATTGCCACCCCAGGCCGCCTGCTCGACCACGTGCAGCAAAAGAGCGTCAACCTCTCGCAGGTCTCCATTTTGGTGCTCGATGAGGCCGATCGCATGCTCGACATGGGCTTTCTGCCCGACCTGCAGCGCATCGTGAACCTGCTGCCCACGAACCGTCAGAGCCTCTTGTTCTCGGCCACCTTCTCGCCCGAGATTCGCAAGCTCGGCAAGACCTTCCTCAAGGACAACCCGGTGTCCATTGAAGTGGCCCGTCGAAATGCCACCGCAGAGAACGTCACCCAAGAGGTGTTTAAGCTCGACCGCATCGAGGCCAAGCGTGCCGCCGTGGTGCAGCTCGTGAAAGACCGGGCCTTGAAGCAGGTGATTGTCTTTACCAACACCAAGATTGGTGCGGGCCGGCTCGCCCGAGAGCTCATTCGTGAGGGTATTGCTGCCGACGCCATCCATGGCGACAAAAGCCAGAACGAGCGGCTGGCCACGCTCGAACGGTTCAAGCGCGGTGAAATTGAAGTGCTGGTGGCCACCGATGTGGCCGCCCGCGGCCTGGACATTGCAGAACTGCCGGCGGTCATCAATTTTGACGTGCCCCGCGCAGCCGAAGACTACGTGCACCGCATCGGCCGAACGGGCCGTGCGGGGGCTTCGGGGCAGGCCATCTCGCTCATGACGGCCGACGACGAGCGCTCGGTGGCCGACATTGAGGCCTTGGTGGGCAAGTCGTTTATTCGTGGCAATTTGGTGCTCACGGCACCGGTCTCCCATGAGAGCAGCCCCGGCCGCAGTGGCCGCGAGGGTGCTCGTGACAGCAGCAGCCGTGGGTATGGCCGAGACCGTGGCGAAGGCCGTGGAGAGAGCCGCTCCGAAGGTCGTGGCGAGGCGCGGTATGTGCCGGTTCGCCCAGCACCCCCGAAGGCCCCGTCAGACCCGCTCTTCTCGCAGCCCTATGTTGAAAAGCCCGTAGACCCCAACGCACCGCCCGCGCCACCGGCCAAGCCAGCTGCCCGAGGCCTGGGCATTCTGGGCATTTCTCGCAAGCCTGCAGAGGTCCCCGCCCTGCTCGGCGGCGTGCGCAAGCCCAAAGAAACCGCTTAAAAAATCTGCTTTTTTATAGAAGCACGCCCGCGTGTGGCCGAGCGGGTTGGTCTGCTGCCTGTTTGGAAGTCCTCGGTCAGCCCGGCATGAAGCCGGCCACCTTGTCGAGCCAGTCGGTCGGCATGTGTGTCTCCAGGTGTTGCCGCGCGGCGCTCAATTGCGCGTGCACGGCATCCCCGCCTCTGAGCGCGGGGGCCAGGGTCTGTTTGGAGAGTTTCTGACCATCGGAATTGACCACCACCGGCACGTGGAGCGTGAGCACCGCAGGCAGGCCGAGTTGTTCGCGAAGCCGCGCCTGCCGAGGTGCGGCAGATGCGAGGTCGCTGCCGCGCACGATGCGGCCCACCCCTTGAAAGGCATCGTCCACCACCACGGCCAGGTGATAGGCCCAGAGGCCATCGGCCCGCTTGAGCACGATGTCATCGCCATCCAGACCCACAGCCCGCCAGGCCATGGAGCGGCCTTGTCCGAGGGTCTCCGGTCGGGGTGGCTGCAGGCGGCAGTGGCCCGTGTAACGAATCTCGCCATCGGCCAGTCGAGTGGTCAGGCCGTCGGCGAGAGCCTGCTCCAACTGGCGGCGGCTGCAACTGCAGGCAAAGGCCTGGCCGGATGCCTGCAGTTGGGCCAGCGCATTCGCATACGCCGCCTGCCGGTCGGACTGATACAGCACGCCATCGCGTCGAGCACCCTGCGCCATGGGCCAGGCATCCCACTGCAGGCCGTGGTCTCGCAATTGCTGCAGGATGAGGGCGGCAGCACCGGCCTGTTCACGCGGCGGGTCGAGGTCTTCCATGCGCACCCACCACTGAAGGCCGTGGGCCTTGGCATCGAGCCAACTGGCCAGCGCCGTGACGAGCGAGCCCAGGTGAAGCGGCCCGGTGGGCGAGGGTGCGAATCGGCCTGCTGTTGCAAGACGGCCCTCGATCGGTCGTGGATCGGCGGCAAGACCGGCTGGGCCAGGGGTGCGAGCGGTGGGGTCGGTCATGGGCCACACCGCCCCGGATCATCTGGCGGGGTGCTGCGTGTCGGCGAAGGCCTCGCCTGCCGCCGCCAGAATGGCTGCTGCGGGCTCGCCCGCGTGTTGGATCGACAGGAAGCCGGCCTCGTAGGCCGAGGGGGCCAGGTACACGCCGCGGTCGAGCATGGCGTGGAAGAACTGGTTGAAGGCCGGGATGTCACAGGCCGAGACATCGGCCATGCTTTTCGGCAGTGCTTTGCTGAAGTAGATGCCGAACATGCCCCCCACGCTGTCGGCACAGAAGGCCTCCACGCCGGCCTCGCGCGCGGTGCGCACCAGGCCTTGCATGAGATCGGCCGTGGTCTGGGTGAGGGATTCAAAAAAGCCGGGCGCCGACACAATGCGCAACGTGGCCAGGCCGGCGGCCACGGCCACCGGATTGCCCGAGAGCGTGCCCGCCTGGTAGACCGGGCCCAGTGGCGCCACGCACTGCATGATGTCTTTTCGACCACCGAAGGCACCCATGGGCATGCCTCCGCCAATGACCTTGCCCAGGGTGGTGAGGTCTGGGCTGATGCCGGTGATGCCCTGCACGCCTTGGGCACCCACGCGAAAGCCGGTCATGACCTCATCGAAAATGAGCACGCTGCCATGCTGGCTGCACAGGCTTCGAAGGGCTTCGAGAAAGCCGGGGACGGGCCGCACCAGGTTCATGTTGCCGGCAATCGGCTCGACAATCACGGCCGCAATCTGTGCACCGTGGCTGGCAAAGCAGGCCTTCACGCCCTCGACATCGTTGTAGTCGAGCACGATGGTCTCGTTGGCAAACGACTCGGGCACGCCGGCCGAGGTGGGGTTGCCAAAGGTGAGCAGTCCCGAGCCTGCCTTCACCAGAAGGCTGTCCACATGGCCGTGGTAGCAGCCCTCAAACTTCACAATCTTGTTGCGGCCGGTGTAGCCGCGTGCCACGCGGATGGCCGACATCGTGGCCTCGGTGCCGCTGGAGGTCAGGCGCATCATTTCCATCGAGGGCAAGTGGTCTCGCACCCATTCGGCGAGTTCCACCTCGCCACGCGTGGGTGCACCAAATGAGAGGCCGCCCTCGGCTGCCTTCTGCACGGCCGCAATCACCTCTGGGTGTGCATGGCCCACGATTGCCGGGCCCCAGGAACAGATGGTGTCCACATAGCGGTTGCCATCGGCATCCCAGAGGTAGGGCCCTTGGGCCCGCGTGAAAAAGCGCGGCGTGCCGCCCACCGAGCGGAAGGCCCGCACCGGGGAGTTCACGCCACCCGGGATGGTGCGCTGTGCTTGGGCAAAGAGGGATTGGCTCTGAGCAATGCTGGGCTGGTTCACGGGTCTCTGGATGTGCTGGTTTAAGATACGGCCATTCTAGACCGACACCTTCCTATGAAAACTTACATGTGTTTGATTTGCGGCTGGATCTACGACGAAGCCGCCGGCCTTCCTGATGAGGGCATTGCCCCTGGCACCAAATGGGAAGACATTCCCATCACGTGGACCTGTCCGGAGTGTGGGGCACAGAAGTCTGACTTTGAGATGGTGGAGGTTTGATCGCAGCAAACCGCGCGAGGGTCTCGCGCCGGGCCGCGTCATGGTCCACGATGGGTGAGGCATAGCCTTTCGCTGAGAAGCCGGCCGCCAGCCAAGGCGCATGAATCTGCTTGTCTGACAGGTGCGCGATTTCGGGCACATAGCGACGAATGAAGGCCCCCTTGGGGTCGAACCGCTCGCTCTGGCTCACGGGGTTGAAAATTCGAAAGTAGGGCTGGGCATCGCAGCCAGTAGAGGCCGCCCACTGCCAGCCACCGTTGTTGGCGGACAGATCGAAGTCGTTGAGCTTTTCCGCGAAATAGGCCTCGCCATGTTTCCAGTGGACACCAAGGTCTTTGGTGAGAAAGCTCGCCACCACCATTCGGAGTCGGTTGTGCATGTAGCCCGTTTGGTTCAACTGCCGCATGCCGGCATCCACCAGTGGGTAGCCAGTGCGGCCCTCGCACCAGGCCAAGAACCAGTCGTTTGATGAAGGCTCGCGCCACTGAATGGCATCGTAGTCGGGCTTGAAACTTCCATGCACCACATGTGGGAAGTTGGCCAGGACCTGCATGTAGAAGTCTCGCCAGATGAGTTCCGAGAGCCAGGTGCGGGCGCCGTCGGCATTCGGTCCACTGGCCATGTGGGCCATGGCCTCGCGCACCAACTGCCGAATGCTCACCGTGCCAAAGCGCAGGTGCACCGACAAATACGACGGCCCGCGCACGCCGGGGAAGTCTCGGGCTGCCTG
>CAZPRT010000044.1:0-9905 GCA_964589205.1 uncultured Bordetella sp.
TCAAATTGCTCGCGCATGGCTGGCTGCACCGCCGGCAGACACCCTCTTGGTGGTCGTGCCCCGGCATCCGCAGCGTTTTGATCGGGTGGCTCAACTCCTGGCTCGAGAGGGCCTGCGTGTGGTGCGGCGGTCAGAGGCTGTGGCCTTGGATGCCTCGGCGGACTGCTGGCTGGGGGATTCGCTCGGCGAGGTGGCCGCGTATGTGGCCGCCACCGACTTGGCCTTGGTGGGTGGGAGCCTGCTGCCCCTGGGCGGCCAAAACCCCATCGAGGTCTGCGCACTGGGCAAGCCCGTGTTCTTTGGGCCGCACATGTTCAATTTTCATGCAATAGCGCGGGATCTGCGCAGCAGCGGTGCTGGCCGTGAGGTGAGCGATGCGGCAGGGTGGCTGGCTGCTGCGGGGCAGTTGGTGGCCCAGCCCGAGGCCTATGCCGCATCGGCTGCGGCAGCCGCAGACTTCGCGCAGGCACACCGCGGCGCTGTGGATCGAACCTATCGGGCGCTGATGACCTGGCTCACAGCCTCGACATCAGCAGGCTGAAGACCCCCCACGGCGGCACGCAACTGAAGGCTTGCGAGCAGGGTGTCGTTGCGGGCCTTGGCGAGATCACGCTGGGCCGCAAACAACTGCTGCTGCGCATTGAGCACATCGATGTTGATGCGCACGCCCACCTCATAGCCCAGGCGATTGGATTCGAGGGCCAACTGGCTGGATCGCTCCGCAGCCTGGAGGGCGCTGATCTGGGCCAGCCCCGCCACCACATCCAGGTAAGCCTCGCGGGCCGTCTGTTCGGCCGCCAGGCGGGCCGCGTCGAGCTTGTGACGGGCCTCGTTGTGTAGGGCCGAGGCCTCGCGCACCAGTGAGGTGGTGGCACCGCCGGCGATGATGGGCACGGTGAGGCTCAGGCCCACGTAGTTGGAATTGGTTGCAGGCAGGCCCAGCGTGGCCCCCGATGTTTCCTCGGAGCGAGAGCGCGCGGCCACGATATCAAGGCTGGGCAGGTGGCCGGCCACCTGCCGGCTCACCTCGAGCCGAGCCCGTTCTTGATCCGCCTGGGCCTTGAGCACACCAAAGTTGCCCGCGCGGGCCTGGGCCACCCAGTCCTCGGCATTCATGGGCGTTGGGGAGGGAATCTGAAGATTGGCCCGCAGGTCGGGCAGTTGGGCTGGCAGGCTCTGGCCCATGATGAGGCTGAGGGCCTGCCGCTTCACATTGAGGCTGTTCTGGGCGCGAATCTCCGAGGCCAGGATGAGATCGAACCGGGCCTGGGCCTCCTGCTGGTCGGTGACCGTGGCCGTGCCCACTTCGAAGCTTCGCTTGGCCGATTCGAGTTGTTCACCAATGGCCTTCTTCTCAGCCTGGGTCACGCTCAGGGCTTCCTGGGCATTGAGGACATCAAAGTAGGCCGCCGCCACCCGAAGCAGGGCATCTTGTCGGGCCGTGCCAAAGCTTGCCTCGGCCGCAATGGCCGACTGGCTGCCCTGCTGGGCTGCCCGAATGGCTGCGAGGTCGAGCAGGGGCTGGTTGAGACTCACCACATAGCTGCGGTAGTCGAGTTCGCGGGCGACGCCATCAATGTCCAGCTTGCGGGCATCGGCCGTGGCCGAGATGGTGGGCAGCAGATTGGCGCGACCCTGCGCCCGTTTCTCGAGCCCGGCCTCACGGGCCTGTGTGGCCGCAAGGTAGGTGGGGTCGTGTGCAAGGGCATGGCCCATGGCCTCGGCCAGGGTGAGCGCCTGGGCCTGGCCCACGGGCTGGACCATCAGGCTTGCAACGAAACACAGGCTGAGACAAAGACTGAGCGGGCGGCGGGAGGGTCGACCGGGTCGAGCGGGTGCGTGCACGATGAACTTTCCTTTTAGAACTGAAACGAGGCCACGCGTGGTGCGCCATCGAGCATGGGCACCAGGGTCTCGAAGAGACCCTCCTCAACAAAACCATTGGCACGGCGCTGAATGCGGACGGCCCGCATGATCGGGGCCTCGCCGACGATGGCCACGAGTCGGCCCTCGGGCTTGAGCAGGGCCAGGAGGCTGTCCGGCAAGGTGGGCAGCCCACCCGAGACCAGCACTGCATCGAACTGGCTGCTCGACCACCCCTCTTTCGAGGCCAGCCCGTTGCCGAGCGCGACCGTGACATTCTGAATGCCTGCTTGCTCCAGATTGCCCTTGGCCATTTGAACCAACCGGGGCCGGCTCTCCACACTGATCACGCTGTCGCAGAGCTGGGAGAGCAGGGCGGCCATGTGCCCCGAGCCTGCACCGATCTCCAGGACATGGTCGGTGGGAAGCAGGTCGAGTTCTTGCGCGAGGCGGGCCTCGAGCTTGGGGGCCAACATGAACTGGCCCTCTGGCAGGGGAATCTCGGTGTCCACGAAGGCGAGGCTGCGAAGGCCAGACGGCACAAAGCGCTCGCGTGCAACGGCCTCAAGCGCTGCCAGCACCCGCGGCTCCATGACATCCCAAGGCCGAATCTGTTGGGCAATCATGTTGAATCGAGCTTGTTCGGTGGCGTCTTGGCGAAGTTCGGCGGGCATGCGACGGTCTCCTTTGGGTGAACCCCTTATTATGCGCAGTTATGGATGACATGCTCACGTGGTTGCGCGCGCTTCCGGATGAGGTCAAGGCGCTGCTCATGGGCGTGGTCGAGGGCCTCACGGAGTTTCTGCCGATCTCTTCCACCGGCCACCTGATTCTTTTTGGTGCGCTGCTGGGCTTTGATGACGAACGGGCCAAGGTCTTTGACATCGCGATCCAGACGGGTGCGGTGCTGGCCATTGTCTGGCTGTACCGGGCACGGTTTATCCAGGCCTTGCGCGAGGGCCGCCAGAGCCGGCTCCTGCTGCATTTGGCCGTGGCCTTCATGCCATCAGCAGTGCTGGGCCTGCTCATCGGGGGGCTGGTCAAGGCCCATCTCTTTAGCCCAGTGCCGGTCGCCATGGCCCTGGTGGTGGGTGGCTTCGTGATTCTCTGGGCCGAGCGGCGACAGTCCTTGCACCCGGAGCGGGTGCGACTTCAAACCGTGGATGATGTGCAGGTGATGGACGCCTTCAAGATCGGGCTGGCCCAGGCTTTCGCACTGATTCCCGGCACCAGCCGCTCGGGGGCGACCATCATCGGCGGCATGCTCTTTGGCTTTTCGCGAAAGGCGGCCACCGAGTTTTCTTTTTTTCTGGCGGTGCCCACCATTTTTGCAGCCGCCGGCTACAGCCTGCTCAAGCAGCGCGAGATTTTGGCCTGGGATCAACTCCCCATCTTTCTGATTGGAACCGCTGCGGCCTTCCTGAGTGCGATGCTGGTGGTGCGCTGGCTCATCCAGTTTGTGAGCCGACATTCCTTCCGAGGCTTTGCGTATTACCGCATTGTGTTTGGCAGCGCGATCATCCTGATGTGGCAGATGGGCTGGCTGGACTGGGGCGGCGCATAAAGACCAGGTCGGCCGCAGGCTGGCCCAGGCGCAGGCCGCGGGCCTCGAATTTGGTCTGTGGCCGCCAGTCTGGCCTCGGTGCAAAGCCTACAAAGCGGTTCTCCAAAAGGGGCTCTGCGCCCAGCACGGCGAGCATCTGGTCGGCATAGGGCTGCCAGTCGGTTGCGCAGTGCAGGTAGCCCCCGACCTGAATGCGACTGGCCATCAATTGCGCCACTGCGGGCTGGATGAGCCGACGCTTGTGGTGCCGTTTCTTCGGCCAGGGGTCTGGAAAGAAGAGGTGGATGCCATGCAGGCTTTGCGGGGCCAGGCCGTCTCTCAAGACCTCCACCGCGTCATGTTCGATGATGCGAATGTTCTGGATGGACTGCTTTTCAATGCGCTGGAGCAGTGCACCGACCCCGGCTGGATAGACTTCCAGGCCTAGGAAATTCCATGATGGATTGCGCGCGGCAATGATGGCCGTGGTCTCTCCCATGCCAAAGCCGATCTCCAACACGATGGGATTTGTATTGCCGAAAATGTCGGACAAGGGGAGGGCATTGCCCGTAAAAGACAGTGACCACTTCGCTGCGAAGTCTGATCGGGCCTGGCGTTGCGAGGAAGTGATCTTCCCTTGGCGCCGCACAAAGCTGCGGATGTGCGGGTGGGCAGTGGGCTGCTCGCTGGCCTGGTTTGGCTCTGGTTTGGTGCACGTTTCGTGTTGCACTTGCATCGTTGCGAGTTTGCCAGAATCGCTAGGGAATGCCCGAGGGCTTGCACAAATGACCAAAAGCGTTGTTACACTCCCGGTTCCAACTACAACTCTTCTCACTCAAAGAGGGAACATGAATAAAGCTGATCTCGTTGAAGCCGTGGCCAATGCCACAGACCTCTCCAAATCCAAGGCCGACGATGTGGTGGGTGCGCTTATTGCGACCATCGTGAAAGCGGTTTCCAAGGGCGACTCCGTTCAGCTCGTGGGTTTCGGAACCTTCGGTTCTGGCAAGCGTGCCGCTCGTACCGGCCGCAACCCCCGCACTGGCGAAGCCATCAAGATTGCTGCTGCCAAGACCGTGAAGTTCACGGCCGGCAAGGCGTTCAAGGATGCGGTGAACAAGCGCAAGTAATGCTTGCTCTCGAAACCAACAAAGCCCGGGCAACCCCCGGGCTTTTTTCTTCAACGTTGCTATCATTCGCTGTATGAACGCTTGGCTCCATCTTCGCGAATTGCTGGCCGTGGTTTCCTCAGACCCCGAATTGGCCACCTTAGACGATCGTACCCAACGCGTGCTCGAGTGGGTGGCTGCAAACCATCCCGATCGGCATCCCATCTATGTTCAGACCATCGTGTCTGAATGCGGCGTGGCCTCTCCGGCCACCGTCCACAAGGCGCTCGGTGTTCTCGAGCGCTCGGGCCACCTTGAGATGGAGGTCGATGTCATCGACTCGCGCCGTCGCATCGTGTCGCCCACGCCCAAGGCCCGTCGGCTTCTGGCCAAGCTTGATCGCTTCGTGTCGGAATGGGCGACCACCCTCAAACGTTAAGCCCGCGCCTCTTCGGCCTGCCGTCTCCGTCCAGGGCATGGGCCTGGGGCCTCGGATTCGGCCTCCTCTTTTTTGCCACCTTCTGGCTCAACGATCAGTTCGCGGACTGGTTTAGCGTGGTTCACAGTCGCATCTCTGCGGTGTTTTTGCCTGCCTTCGTGAAGGTGGTGGCGGTCATGGTGGCGGGCGGTGCAGGTGCGCTGGGCATCTTCATCGGCTCGCTGGCCAGTGGGCTGTTGATCACCCACGACCCCATTAGCCTGGCGCTCTGGCATGCGGCGCTTTCCACCACCGGTGTGCTCGTGGCGGTCCATCTCATGCGGTGGGGTCTTCGGCTTGATGTTCTGCCCATGACCCTCCCCGTGCTCCTGACCGTGGCGGTGCTGGCCAGTGTGACCAATGCTGTATTGCATGGCCTGTTCTGGTCCCAGTGGGACGAATACGTTCGGGGAATCGGTGAGATTGCGCTCATGATTTTCGGAGATCTTGCCGGTGTGGCAGTGGGATTCCTCCTGCTGCGCGCCTCGGTGCTCACCATGAAAAAGGCCCGCGCGTGGCGGGCCTCTTCCGTTCCAAACGAACCGCTTTAGTTCAGTCGGCGAACTGCCCGGCTGCGCGAATCAGCTTGCCCCAACGCTCTGTCTCGGCTGCGAGCAGCTTCTTGTGCTCAGCAGGCGTGGCCATGTTGTCGGAGAAGACTTCCGAGCCGAGGTCGGCCATGCGCTTGGCAAAGGCGGGGTCCTTCAGGGCTGCACGCAGGGAGCTGTTGAGTTTGGCCGTGACCGCCGCCGGCGTGCCCTTGGGGGCATACAGGCCGTGCCACACGCTCAGCTCAAAGTCTTTGAAGCCTCCCTCGGCTGCCGTGGGAACGTCCTTGAGGGCATCCAGTCGCTTGGAGGTGGTGATGGCCATTGCCTTCACACGGCCGCCCTTGATATGCGGCGTGGTGCTGGTGGTCTGGTCGCACATCAGGTCGGTCTGGCCGCCGATGAGGTCGGTCATGGCCGGGCCTGTGCCCTTGTACTGAACGGTGGTGAGGGCCTGATTGATGGCCGACTGGAACATCAGGCCGCAGAGGTGGGATGCGGCGCCCAGGCCGGCATTGGCCAGATTGATTTTCTGGGCGTTGGCCTTCACGTAAGACACAGCATCCTTGAGGTTGTTGGCGGGGAAATCAGCGCGTGCGATGAGGGTCATGGGCACTGCGTTGACGAGGCCCAGGTGCTCGAAGTCTTCCAGGGGCTTGTAAGACAGCTTGCGGTAGAGGGCCGGTGCTGTGGACATGCCGATGTGGTGAATCAGGATGCGATAGCCATCGGGTGTGGCACGGGCGATCTCGGCCGGGGCCACGATGCCGCCGGCGCTGGGCTTGTTCTCCACGATCACCGGCTGGCCAAGGGATTTCTCCATGGCCTGGGCCAGGGTTCGGGCGACGGTGTCGGTGGGACCGCCGGCAGAGAACGGCACCACCATGGTCACGGGCTTGGTGGGGTAGGCCGTGGCTGCAACCGGTGCCAGGCTGATCATGCCGGCCAGGCCCAGTCCGAGCACCAGATGACGGCGTGATGGTTTGATGGAAGTGGGACGGTTCATGCGTTTGCGCTCCTTTGAGTAACAGCGCACCAGTGTAGGGTTTCCAGGCCTGGTCTCGCAGGCATTGGGCTTGGCGTTTTCCCTAGGATTTTTAACGCAGGGAGGCCTCTGAAAGGATTCTCAGGCGGCCTTCCTCCTGAACCCAGACCAACTCCTTGAGGTTCTTGCTGCGATAAGAATCTGAGCGATAGAACTGGGTGAAGCGGGTGATGGCTCGACCATCTTCAATGCGCGTGCGCACGTCTTCCACCTGGACTTCGATCACGCTGGCCCGTTTCAGCAGGCTCGTCTTGCGGCGTGCGAAGGCATCACGTTCCGGAAAATTGGATGCGTAGTGGGCCAAATAGGCACTCGGGTCTCGGGAGGCCCAGTCCGCTCGCCAGCGCTCCACGGCCGCATCGACCTCACGCACGGTGAGCAGGCTTGAGGCAGTGGGTGTGGGCGTGGCCAATGCCACCGCCCGGCCCCCGGGCACGGGTGGCACGGCCACACTGGGCCGTTCTGGGGCCACAGCGGTGGCCACCGGAAGGTTGGGCGCGGCGTCGGGCTCTTGCATGACGCGATACAAGCCCACGCCGATGCCGAGCACCGAGACACCGACCAGCCACCAGCCCCCTTGGCGCGATACGGAGGGGCCTGGTGTGGGCTCGGTCATAGGCGTTCTTTGATCAAGGGCGACAGTGCGAGGTCGCCAGCCTTGTCAAAGGGCAGGTTGGCAGGCTTGCGCGACCAATACACGCGCTGAACCTCACCGGCCTGTTCTCGAAGGCTCACCACCGGCCGACTGGCATCGACCTCAAAGATGGCGAGGGTTCCGGGCAGGCTGGACTCCATGCGACCGCGGGCGGCCACAGCACGGGAGGTCCATTGGGCGGGGCTGATCCATCGCACCTCGGGGGTGATGACGATGTGCGTCTTGCCGTATTCAACGTATTTCTTGAGCCGAATCATGTCGTCGTTGGCCACGGCCAGGCAGCCGTCTGAGGCCTTCGGTGGACGCACATGGACGTCCTCTGGCACGCCGTGGATCCAAATGCCGTAGCCCGTGCGCTTGGCCTGGCGGTCCTCGGCATTGGGGTAGTCGAGGGTCATGGCCAGTTGGCCCAGAAAGCCATCGGCCCGAGGATTCTTGATCTCCTTGAGCAGGCGGTAGGCCCCGATGGGGGTTTTGCGGTCGCCTTCAACAAGCTTGGGTGCGCCGGAGAGGCCCAGCGTGGTGTAGAACTCATCGACCAACTTGGGCGCGCCACGCTCCGAGCGGAAGACATAAATGCGCGAAACAGCCAGGTCGGCCAAGAGCAAGTAGCTGCCCATGGCGGCAGATTGAGACAGGTACACGATGTTGTCGGGCAGCATGCCGTTTGGCCGAACATAGGCGCGGGCGCGAGCCTCTGAGAGCAGGTCTTGGTCTGGCTTTCGAATGACCGAGGCCTGACCAGACAGGGACAAGACGGCCTGGGCCTGAAGCCAATGGGCCAGGCGGGACTTGGGCTCGATGGCCGCAGCCTGAGCGGCCAGTTCGGCAAGCCGATCAGGGTTGCCCTCAGCCGCTGTGCGAGCAGCCTCTTCCAAAAGCGCATCTGGCGAGGGATGACGGGTCGCCTGCCCGGGCATGACGGTCATGCTCGCGGCCACAAGGCCCGCCAGCCACTTCGTGTGCTGCAGGGGCATCAGTTTTGCTCGGCCCTGATTTTCCACGCACCGTCCTCCATCACCCAAACCTGTGTCTTACGAGAGCGTACCCTGAGACTGCCGGATTCATAACGTTGGTTGTACCGCACCTCCACCTCTTTTGCAGAGCGGGGGGTGATGCTGACGTCGGAGACCTCCACGACGATCTCTTTCTTGCCAAGGATGCGCGGCTTTCTGAAGGCCAACCATGCGGCGCGTGTTTTGTGCGCAGGGATGCTGAAGGATTCACTGTAAAAATTTGAGTAGGCATTGAAATCTTTTCGAGACCAGGCCTGTGCCCAGGCCATCAGGCGTTTCTCCACGTCGTCGTCTTTGGGCATTGCAGCGGCCAGGCGGGCCGCCTCTGCTTTGGCAGCCTCTGCCTTTGCAAGTTCAACTCGCGCCAACTCGGCCTTGCGAGCCGCCTCTGCGGCAGCCAGCACGGTGCGGCCTTCATCAATGGCCTTCTTCATGGCGATGGGATCGAGGCCGTTGGAGTTGAGCGTGGGCTCTTTCTTGGGCGGGAGCTTTCCGATGGCCTTGGCATAACTTTCTGCGAACTGCTGGCTGGCCAGCTCTCGTAGGTTGCGAAAGGCGGTGGCAGATTCCGGATTGGCCAGGAGAGCCGTCTCGAGTGCCTTGCGCGAGGCTTCGAACTCACCCATGTTGGCCAGAAAAAGGGCGAGATCGTTGGCGGCGCCGAGGTCGGCTGGGGAAGCCTTCACTCGCGCCTCGAGTGCGAGCCGCGCCTCGTCGAGTTTGCCTTGTTTCATGAGGCCCATGAGGCCTGGCGGCGGAGGGTTGGAGGCGTAGGCCGGGACCCTCATGGGTCCAGCCAAAACAAGAAAAAGCCCAGTAAAAAGAAAGATGCGCGAGGCAGTCTTCATAAATTGCCTAAGATGTTAACACTTGCTAGTTTGAAAAAGCACGTCCTAGGCCAACCAGGGCTGTGATGAGCAGGGCCACCCCCAGCAACCGGAAAAAGGTGGGGGTCTCTGCCGCGACGACCCGGGCATGCAGTTTTTCCCCCAGCAGGTGGCCCACGAGTCCGCAGGGAAACATCCACAGTTGATGGATGAGCTGAAGGTCCACGCCCACGACCAGAAAGGAGGCCATTTTGATGAGCACCAGAATGAACCAGAGCACGAAGAGGGTGTCGCGCAGCTGGTGCTTGGCCACATGGTTTGCGAACACGGAGATGATCAACGGGGCGCCGGTGAGCGAGGTGCCGCTCACATAACCGCCCAGGGCCAGCAGGCCGCGCTCCACCCAAGGGTTTTTGCTCTCGAATCGCCGATTGAGGATGTAGCCCACGGCATAGACCGAGATGATGGCAAAGATGACCGAGCTGATGATCTGCGGGGAAATGGTGAGCAGGCCAATCACGCCGATGAGCTTGGGGATGGCCATGACCTTGAGGGCCTTCCAAAGATAGACCCAGTCGATGTTGCTGCTGCCCTCACCGGTGGCCTTGGTCTGTCGATAGCCCTTGAGCGTGATCCAGCTCGAAAAGATCAGCAGGTGAATGGCAATCGGGGGCAAGAAGAGCAGGGGATCGTCGACCACCAATAGGAAAAACGGCAGCGACAGTACCGAGCCGCCAAAGCCCAGGCCGCTGCGCACGAAGCCACTCCAGACGAAGATGAGGCCGATCAGCGTGAGCTGGATGGGCGAGAGGGCGTCCATG
>CAZPRT010000045.1:0-9898 GCA_964589205.1 uncultured Bordetella sp.
GACACGCCCGAGGACCTCGAACGCACGCGGACAATCCTGAAAGCATCTCTATAATTCGTCCACGACAATAATGAGATTGGGAGACGAATAATGCGGCTGATTCTGTTGGGTCCGCCTGGGGCCGGGAAAGGCACTCAAGCCAATCTCATCAAGGACCATTTTTCCATCCCGCAGATCTCCACCGGAGACATGCTGCGTGCCGCGGTGAAGGCTGGAACGCCACTCGGCATGGCCGCCAAGAAAGTCATGGACAGCGGCGGTCTGGTGAGCGACGAGATCATCATCAACCTGGTGAAGGAGCGCCTGCAGCAGCCCGACTGCAAGACCGGCTACCTGTTCGACGGCTTCCCGAGAACCATCCCCCAGGCCGAGGCCATGCGCACGGCCCAGGTTGGCATTGATGTCGTCCTTGAGATTCAGGTGCCCGACGAGGACATCATCGACCGCATGAGTGGCCGGCGCGTGCACATGGCCAGTGGCCGCACCTATCACATCCGCTTTAACCCGCCGCGGGAGGCCGACCGGGACGACCTTACCGGCGAGCCCCTGATCCAGCGTGACGATGACCGCGAAGAAACCGTTCGCAAGCGACTGGACGTGTATCACCAGCAGACCCGCCCGCTGGTGAACTTCTACGAGCGCTGGCAGGCCTCCGGGGAGGCCGCGGCACCGGTGCTCAAGACCATCTCGGGTGTGGGCTCTGTCGAGGAGATCACGGCCCGCGCCATGGCCGCGCTCGGTGGCCGCTAGTTCAGAGAGCGTCGGCCTCGTAGGGCGTCATGGGCAGTTCGTTGTCGGCCGCAAAGCTCACCACGAATGCCCAGGCCATGGGTTCGAGTTCCTCGATGCGTTGATCGACCAGCACGCAGCGAACACCATCGACCGTCACGGGCTGGGCATAGGGTGAAAATCCAGCCAGGGGGTTCTGGTAGGAGCCGGTGACATAGCCGGGCCGATAGGCCGACATCACCCCAGACAAACGCTCCGCCCAGTCGCTCGGTCGGAAAACCTTTCCTGCTTGGGTGCGGCCTGAAATAAGGTGTCGGCGTGGCTTCAAGGTCAACAAGAGAAACCGGTATTCTAACGGGTTCACGCAATACAGATCAGGCCTCATGTCCACTCTCAGCACGCACCTCATGCCCACCTATGCCCGCCAGTCGGTGGCCTTCGTGCGCGGTGAAGGCAGCTGGCTCTGGGATGCCGAGGGGCGCCGCTACCTCGACGCCTTGTCGGGCATTGCGGTGAACACGCTGGGCCATGCACACCCGGCCTTGGTCGCGGGGCTTCGCGAGCAGGTCGGCCAACTGATCCACACCTCCAACCTCTACGAGGTGCCCCTGCAGGCCGAACTGGCCGATCAGCTCGCCCGCCTCTCGGGCATGACCAACGTCTTCTTCTGCAACTCGGGGCTCGAGGCCAACGAGGCCGCACTCAAACTCGCCCGCAAGCACGGCCACCAACGCGGCTTCGATCGTCCGCAGACCATCGTGTTCGAAGGCGCCTTTCATGGGCGATCCATCGCCACGCTATCGGCCACGGCCAGCGCCAAGGTGCAAAAGGGCTTTGAGCCCTTGGTCGAGGGCTTCGTTCGGGTGCCACTCAATGACATGAACGCGTTGGCAGCGGCCACCGCGGCCAACCCGCAGGTGAGCGCCGTTTTCCTCGAATCCATTCAGGGTGAGGGCGGCATTCGCCCCGCAGACATTGAATTCCTTCGGGCCCTTCGGGCCCACTGCACAGCCCACAACATTCTGCTCATGCTCGATGAAGTCCAGTGCGGCATTGGCCGCACAGGGCGCTGGTTTGCCCATCAGTGGGCCGACATCCTCCCCGATGTCATGCCCCTGGCCAAGGGCCTGGGCTCGGGAGTGCCCATCGGGGCTGTGGTGGCCCATGGCCCTGCAGCCAGCCTCTTTGAGCCGGGCAACCATGGCACCACCTTCGGCGGCAACCCGCTGGCCATGCGAGCTGGCCTCATCACCCTCGAGGCCATTGCCCGCGATGGCCTGCTGGAGAACGCCCATGCCCGAGGGGCTCAGATTCGCCGCCGACTCGAGTCGGCCCTGGCTGGGCAGCCCGGTGTTCGCGAGATTCGGGGCCAGGGCCTCATGATCGGCATTGAACTGGCCCAGCCCTGCGGGGTGCTGGTGCAACGGGCCCTGAATGCGGGCCTGCTGATCAACGTCACCTCCGACCGCGTCATCCGACTGCTTCCGGCGCTCATCATCACCGCCGAAGAGGCCGACGATGTGCTCGACCGCCTGCTGCCCCTGATTCAGGACTTTCTTCGGGAGTGCGCATGACACCCGCCATTCAGCATTTCCTGCAGTTCAACGACCTCGACCGTGAGACCATCGGCCACCTCTTTGAGCGCACCCGGGTCATCAAGTCACGATTCAAGCAGTACGAGCGGCACATGCCCCTGCAAGACCGCACCCTGGTCATGATCTTCGAGAAGCAGTCCACACGCACCCGGCTCTCCTTTGAGGCCGGCATGCATCAGTTGGGCGGGGCCGCCATCTACCTCAACACCCGCGACACCCAGCTCGGCCGCGGCGAGCCCGTGGAAGATGCCGCGCAGGTCATCTCCCGCATGTGCGACCTGGTCATGATCCGCACCTATGAGCAGGAGATCATCGAACGCTTCGCGGCCCACTCCAGGGTTCCGGTCATCAATGGCCTGACCAACGAGTACCACCCCTGCCAGATCCTCGCAGACATCTTCACCTTCATTGAGCACCGCGGCAGCATCGAGGGCAAGACCGTGGCCTGGATTGGCGACTCCAACAATGTCTGCAACACCTGGCTGCAGGCGGCCGAACTCTTGAACTTCCAAGTTCGGGTTTCCACACCGCCAGGCTACGAGGTCGAAGCCGAACGGGCCGGCCTGCACTCGGAAGACCACTTCCAGCAGTTTGCCGACCCGCTCGAGGCGGCCCACGGCGCCGACCTCGTCACCACCGATGTCTGGACCAGCATGGGCTTTGAGGCAGAGAACGAGGTTCGGCTGCGCGACTTCGCCGACTGGTGCGTCGACGCCGAGATGATGTCGGCCGCCAAGGCCGATGCCCTGTTCATGCACTGCCTGCCAGCCCACCGCGGCGAAGAGGTCAGTGCAGAGGTCATCGATGGCCCACAGTCGGTGGTCTGGGAGGAGGCCGAGAACCGTCTCCATGCCCAGAAGGCACTGATGGAATACCTGCTGCTCGGCAAGGTCTCCGACTAATCCACCCCAACCCCCTCGCACAAGAGACAACATGGCAAACCCCAAAATCAAGAAAGTTGTGCTGGCCTACTCCGGTGGCCTCGACACCTCGGTCATCCTCAAGTGGCTGCAAGACCAATACGGCTGTGAGGTCATCACCTTCACCGCCGACATTGGCCAGGGCGAGGAGCTTGAGCCCGCACGGCAGAAGGCCAAGAAGTTCGGCGTGAAGAAGATCTACATCGAAGACCTTCGCGAGGAATTCGTTCGAGACTTCGTCTTCCCAATGTTTCGGGCCAACACCGTCTACGAGGGCGAGTACCTGCTGGGCACCTCCATCGCACGGCCCCTCATTGCCAAACGGCTGGTCGAGATCGCGCGCCAAGAGAAGGCCGATGCCATCTCTCACGGCGCCACCGGCAAGGGGAACGACCAGGTGCGCTTTGAACTCGGCGCCTACGCCCTCATGCCCGATGTGAAGGTCATTGCACCCTGGCGGGAGTGGGATCTCCTCTCCCGCGACAAGCTGCTCGCCTACGCCGACCAGCATGGCATCCCGGTGGACTACAAGAAACGCAAGGGTGAGGCACCCTTCTCCATGGACGCCAACCTGCTGCACATTTCCTACGAGGGTGGTGTGCTCGAGGACCCCAACCGCGAGCCCCCGGCCAGCGGCATGTGGCGCCTCACCGTGCCCATCGAGAAGGCTCCCAGCAAGGCCGAGGAGATCGAGCTCGACTTCGTCAAGGGCGACCTCGTGGCCATCAATGGCCAAAAGATGAAGGCCCACGAACTGCTCACCGAGCTCAATCGCCTTGGTGGCCGGCACGGCATCGGCCGGCTCGACCTGGTGGAGAACCGTTATGTTGGAATGAAGTCGCGCGGATGTTACGAGACCCCGGGCGGCACCATTCTGCTGCGGGCCCATCGGGCCATTGAATCCCTCACCCTCGACCGGGAGGTGGCCCACCTCAAGGATGACCTCATGCCGCGCTATGCAAGCCTGGTCTACAACGGCTACTGGTGGTCACCCGAGCGCCAGGCCCTGCAGGTGCTCATCGACCACACCCAGGCCACCGTCAGCGGCCGGGTTCGCCTGAAGCTGCTCAAGGGCAATGTCACTGTGACTGGCCGTCAGAGCAAGCACTCTCTCTTCGATGCCAAGATCTCGACCTTCGATGACGACGGTGGCGCATACAACCAGGCTGACGCAGGTGGCTTCATCAAGCTCAACGCCCTGCGCATGCGCATTGCGGCAGCCAAGAAGAAATCCAAGTAAGGAAGGAGCCGCACATGCCCTCATTCGACACCACCCTCGAGGCCGACGTCACCGAAGTGCGCAACGCCGTCGACCAGGCCGGCAAGGAGATTAGCACCCGCTTCGATTTCAAGGGCTCGAGTGCCAAGGTCGAGCAGAAGGAGCGTGAGCTCAGCTGCTATGCGGACAACGAATTTCAGTTGGGCCAGGTTCGAGAGGTCCTGATCTCCAAGTGCGCCAAGCGTCAGGTCGATGTTCGATTCCTATCCCATGGCGACATCCAGAAGATCTCGGGAGACAAGATCAAGCAGGTGCTCACCGTTCGTCATGGCATTGCCGGAGAGGACGCCAAGCGCATCGTGCGAATCCTGAAAGACAGCAAGATGAAGGTTCAGGCGGCCATTCAGGGCGACACCGTAAGGGTTACGGGTGGGAAGCGAGACGACCTGCAGGCCGCCATTGCCCTGTTGCGCAAGGAGGTCGACGACCTCCCACTGACCTTCGGAAACTTCCGAGACTAGGCCTCGATTCTGGCCCAGGCCGAGTGGTTGTGGATGGACTCGAAGTTCTCGGCCTCGATGCAGGCTGACTGAATACCGGGCAAGGCCCGCACCGCGAGGGCGACATCGCGTACCAGGTCTTCGACGAACTTGGCATTGTCATAGGCCCGCTCGGTCACATACTTCTCGTCGGGCCGTTTGAGCAAACCCCAGAGTTCGCAGGAGGCCTGCCGCTCGATGGTCTGAATGAACAAGGTCATGCTCGGGGCGAGTGACGGGTCGCAGACCGCACGCACATAGACTTCGGAGCGCTGATTGTGGGCACCGTAGTCTGAGATTTCCTTGGAGCACGGGCACAGGCTCTTGACCGGCACCCAGGCCGACACGGCCAGTTCCCGTTTGCCTTCGGTCTGAACGGCCTCAAGGCCAATTCGGTAATCCATGAGCGAGGCCACCCCACTCACCGGGGCCATCTTTCGGATGAAGAAGGGCGCCTCCACGGATAGCGTGCCCTCCTCGGCCTCGAGCAGGCGAAGCATGTCACTGAAGAGGCGATCAACGGCAGGAACCGACAGGGCTGTCCCGTCGCGCAGCATGGCCTCGAGGAGGGCCACAAAGCGCGACATGTGGGTGCCCTTCTGGTGGCCAGGCAGGCCGACCGACAAGGAAAAGACGCCCACCGACGGTTCCGGCTCGACCCCCACGCCCGTCTGGATGAGCACGGGGTAGCGCACCCTGCGGATGCCGACCCGTTGAATGGGCAGGTTGCGGGCATCGGCCGATGCCTGCACATCTGGCATCTCACGCATGAGGCCAGCAGAGTCGAGTGGTTTGTTCATGAGACCAAAGACAAGGGTGATGAGAGCGACAACAGATTGATGCGTTGACGAACCGAGGCCACGATGCCCTCCGCATCCAGCCCCTCCAAGGCTAAGAGTTTGCCATGGTCGCCGTGGTCGATGAAACGATCGGACAGGCCCAGGTGGAAAATCGGCACCATGGGGATGCGGTCGCCCAGGGCCACCAGGGCCTCTGCACAGGCCGAGCCCGCACCCGCCATCACGGCATGCTCCTCGATCGTGACCAGCAGGTCGTGCGTCTTGGCCGCTTCTTCAATGGCCTCCATGTCGAGTGGCTTGATGAAGCGCATGTTGATGAGGCTGGCATCGAGCTGCTCGGCGGCCTTGCGGGCGGGCGTCACCATGCTGCCGAAGGCAAGCAAGGCCACCCGGGCCCCTGAAGCCTTCTTACCGGCACCAGACCGGCGAAGCCATTCGGCCTGGCCCACCGGAATGGGCGTCAGGCCCTCACCAGCGGGCTCACCGGGCCCTGCCCCGCGTGGGTATCGCACCGCCGAGGGGCCATCGATTGACAGGCCCGTGCTCAGCATGGCCCTGCACTCGGGCTCATCCTTGGGCGCCATGATGACCATGTTTGGAATGCAACGAAGGAAGGCAATGTCGTAGGCGCCCGCATGGGTGGCACCGTCGGCCCCCACCAGACCCGCCCGGTCGATGGCAAAGACCACCGGCAGGTTCTGCAGGGCCACATCGTGGATGAGCTGGTCGTAGCCCCGCTGCAAGAAGGTGGAATAGATGGCCACCACCGGCCGAAGCCCCTCACATGCAAGGCCAGCGGCCACTGTGACAGCATGCTGCTCCGCGATGGCCACGTCGTGGTAGCGATCGGGAAACTTCTGCGAATAGCCCACCAGGCCAGAGCCCTCGCGCATGGCGGGCGTGACCACCACCAGCCTTGAATCGGCGGCAGCGGCGTCGCAGCACCACTGGCCGAACACCGCCGAGTAGGTGGGCTTGGCTGGCGCGGTGGAGGGCTGGATGCCCTTTTCCGGGTCGAACTTGCCTGGCCCGTGATACAGGATGGGGTCATCCTCGGCCCGCTGGTAGCCATGGCCCTTTTTCGTGACCACATGCAGAAACTGAGGCCCTTTCAGCTCGCGCAGATTCTGCAGGGCTGGCACCAGGGCATTGAGGTCGTGGCCATCGATGGGCCCGAAATAATTAAAGCCGAACTCCTCAAAGAGGGTGGAGGGCGTGACAAAGCCCTTGGCTCCGCCCTCGAGCTTGCGGGCGATCTCGAGCACAGGCGGCACCACACCGAGCACCTGCTTGCCCAGTTCACGCGCCGCTGAATAAAAGCGGCCTGTCATGAGGCGAGCCAGGTAATTGCTCATGGCCCCCACGGGCGGCGAGATCGACATCTCGTTGTCGTTGAGGATCACGAGGAGGTCGATGTCCTTATGAATGCCGGCATTGTTCATGGCCTCATAGGCCATGCCGGCCGTGATGGCACCGTCTCCAATCACGGCCACATGCCGGCGTCGGTGCGGGCCCAGGTGCTCGCCCTTCTGGCGCGTGGCCAGGGCCATGCCCAGCGCAGCAGAAATCGAGGTCGATGAGTGGGCCGTGCCGAAATGGTCGTATTCGCTCTCGGCCCGACGCGGGAAGCCTGAGATGCCACCGAACTGGCGAAGGCCGGACATCTGGTCGCGGCGGCCGGTGAGAATCTTGTGCGGATAACTCTGATGGCCAACATCCCAGACCAGCCGATCGAAGGGCGTGTGAAAGACGTGATGAATGGCCACCGTGAGCTCGACCGTGCCCAGGTTGGACGACAGATGGCCACCGGTCTGCGCAACCGACTCCAGCAAATAGCTGCGGAGCTCGTCAGAGACCTCCTTGAGCTGGCGACGGGTCAGCATGCGGAGCTGATCGGGGCTGTCGATGGCGTGAAGTAATGTCATGAGGACCTAAGATGAACTAGTACGCCCGCTGCGTCAACGCATGTGCCAATTGAGAAAGGGCATCGGCCCGATCGCCCAGCGGCTTGAGCGCGGCCAGCGCAGATCGATGCAGGCGCTGTGCATGGGCACGGCTCTCGGCCACACCCAGGAGACGCACGAAGGTGGGCTTGCCCTGGGCAGCGTCCTTGCCGGCGGTCTTGCCAAGGGTGAGCGAGTCGGCCTCGGCATCGAGCACGTCGTCGATCACCTGAAAGGCCAGGCCGAGGTCTCGCGCATAGGCATCGAGCGCCTCGATGCAGCCAGGGGCACTGGCCCTCGGCCCGATGAGGCCCCCCATGATGGCCGCAGCACGAATGAGCGCACCCGTCTTGAGGGCATGCATGGCCTCAAGACTTTTCTGGTCCAACGACTGGCCCACGACCGCAATGTCGATGGCCTGACCGCCCGCCATGCCAAGGACCCCTGTGGCCCGGGTGGCCACCTGCAGAATCTGAACCAGCCGGTCGGGTGCAATGGGCGCCCTCGACAAGAGCTCAAAGCCCAAGGTCTGCAGGGCATCGCCGACGAGCAAGGCCGTGGGCTCATCGTAGGCAATGTGCACGGTGGGCTGACCACGCCGCAGGTCGTCGTCGTCCATGCAGGGCATGTCGTCGTGCACCAATGAGAAGGCGTGGATGCACTCCATGGCTGCGGCCACATCAAGTGCTGCGGGGCCTGTCGGGTCTGCGTCGGTGGCCTGGGCCGCCGCCATGACCATGAGACCCCGGGCACGCTTTCCGCCATTGAGCACACCATGTCGCATGGCAGCCCAGAGCCGCTCCAGGGCTGCGTCTGGCATGGCTGCGCCTGCATGGCAGCGCGGGCTAAGGGCATCAGACAGCCTTGCCTCGAGCGCTTGACGCCAGGCCAGTGGCAGGCCGAGCGCCGTCTCGGTGGCCTTCACTGCGGTCAAGGGGACTCCAGCTGGTCCCGGCTCACCACAGCGTGGCTGCCCTGGCTGTCGATGAGTTCGATGGTCTGCGCCGCCTCATCGAGCAGGGACTGCGCACGCTTGAGCAGGGCGGCACCTCGGCCATAGGCTGCAAGGGCTTCGGCCAGATCCAGTTCACCAGACTCCAATTGGGCCGCAATCTGCTCCATGGCGGCGAGCACATCCTCGAAGCGCATGGCCTCGATGTCGGAATGGGCCGACGGCGTGGTGGGGCTGGGTGGGCTTGACTTGGGCATCTCACGATTCTAAGGGAGGACAGGCAGTCTTCGGGCTGGGCCCAATGCCGATTGCGGCTATACTGGACGGCTTTCCTTGGCTAAAGAGGGGGGATCTGATGTCAGACGTCGGAACCTTTTCGAGGCTCGAACCTTCGGCTGCACAGCTGCCGGTTTGGGCTTACTTTGACGAGGCGCTTCTTGCCCAAGAGCGCCAGGCCTGCTTCGCAGAGGGCCCCGGCTATGTTGGCCACCAGCTGATGGTGCCCGATCAAGGCCACTTCCACACGCTTGCCCATGAAGACCATGGTCGCGTTCTGGTGAACCAGGGCGACCGCATCGAGCTGCTCTCGAACATCTGCCGGCACCGTCAGGCCATCATGCTCGAGGGTCGTGGCCAGACGGAGTCGATTGTCTGTCCCCTGCATCGCTGGACATACGACCTGCAGGGTCAGCTGCTTGGTGCACCCCACTTCGAGCAAGACCCTTGCCGCCACCTGCGGCGGCAGACGCTCACCCAGTGGAATGGCCTGCTCTTTGAGGGCAATGCCAGCCTGCTCGACGAACTCAAGGCGGTGCCGTTTTTAAGCCACCTGAACTTCGAGGGCTATGTCTTCGCCAAGAGCCAGTCCCATCGCTGCCCTTACAACTGGAAGAGCTTCATCGAGGTCTACATGGACGACTACCATGTGGTGCCCTTCCATCCAGGCCTGGGCCAGTTCGTGGACTGCAACCGGCTGCGCTGGCACTTCGGTGAGCGCTACAACATCCAGGCCGTGGGCATCACACCGCTCACCGATGCCGCCACACCGGTCTACAAGCGCTGGCACGACGAGGTTCTGGCCAAGATGCGTGCGAAGTACGCCCGCACGAAGGGCGAGTCCTGAGCCTGGACATCGCCGAGGTCATCGGCGCCGTGGTCGGGATTGCCATCCTCGTGGTCGTCGGCATCCCGGTCATCGGGT